>CAZJRM010000027.1:17854-35372 GCA_964547975.1 uncultured Vicinamibacterales bacterium
CTGAGCGCGAGAATCAGCAGGCCCACCAGCACCATGAACGGCCGTCGCGGCAGGTGACGCGCCACCACCGCCGCCGCGGGCGCCGCGATGGCGCCGCCGATGAGCAGGCCGACCAGCGCCCGCCAGTAGGTGAGATAGTCCGCCCGCAGCATCACCAGGAACACGGCCGACTGGGCCACCGTCACGAAGAACTCGGTCAGGTTGACCGAACCCACCGTGAATCGCGGAGGATTGCCGCGAGCCACGAGCGTGGTCGTGACGATGGGGCCCCATCCGCCGCCGCCGACGGCATCGGCAAATCCGCCGACGAACCCGAGCGGCTCGAGCCACGTCCGGACGTGGCTCATCGCCGTGTCACTGAACGCCTTCCACACGATCACCAGGCCCATCACGGCCAGGTAGCCGGCAATCCACGGCTTGATGGCGTCGCCGTCGAGGGAACTCAGCACGTAGGCGCCGAGCATGGCGCCGATGACACCGGGCACGACGAGGCGTTTCGCCAGGTCCAGATGCACGTTGCCGACGGCCCAGTGCGAGAGCCCCGACACGCCGGTCGTGACGACCTCCGCGGCGTGCACGCTTGCGCTGGCGAATTTCGGGGGCACCCCCAGGCTCAGCAGCACCGTCGTGGCGGTGACGCCGTACGCCATCCCGAGCGCGCCGTCGATCATCTGCGCCAGGAACCCGACCATCGCGAACCAGAGAATGGACTCCATCGATTCGTGCCCTTCGAAAGATGATCAGGCCGACGTGGGGGTCCGCTTGAGCCGCAGGCTGTTGGTCAGCACCGATACCGACGACACCGACATGGCCGCGGCGGCAATCATCGGGCTCAGTTGCCAGCCCGTCCAGGGATACAGGGCGCCGGCCGCGAGGGGAATGCCCAGCACGTTGTAGAAGAACGCCCAGAACAGGTTCTGACGGATGATGCGCAGCGTGCGGCGCGACAGCAGGATCGCGTCGGCGACACCGTTGAGGTCGGCCCGCATGAGCGCGATGTCGGCGGCTTCGAGCGCCACGTCGGTCCCCGTGCCCATCGCGATGCCGACATCCGCGCGGGCCAGCGCCGGCGCGTCGTTGATGCCGTCGCCCACCATGGCCACGAGCCGGCCTTCGCCCTGGAGGGCCGCCACTTCATCGGCCTTCCGGTCCGGCAGGACGTTCGCCACGATTCGCGTGAAGGTCCCGGCGGGGCCCGCCTGCGCGGCGACGGCCTCGGCCGTCTGGCGGTTGTCGCCGGTCAACATCACGACGTCGATGCCAAGCGCGCGCAAACGGGCAATCGCGCCACGTGACTCGGGCCGCGGCGTATCCGCCAGCGCCACGACGCCCGCCAGCGTCCCACGCGAAGGCTCACGTGTGCCGATGTGGGGCAGGCCTTCAGGCCTGCCATTCCCCGCAGGGCTGAAGCCCTGCGCCACATCGTCCGCCACGTACATCAGCGTCCGCCCGAGACCCGCCAGCCTGGCGGCGTCGGCTCCGATCGCCTCGATCCCGACGCCGTGTTCGTCCATCAGTCGCGCGTTCCCGATCACGACCTGCCGCCCCGACACCGTGGCGCGGATCCCCCGGCCGGGCAACGCTTCGAACGTCTCGGCATCGGGCACCACGAGGCCGCGGGCCGTCGCGAACGCCACCACCGCCTGCGCGAGCGGATGTTCGGATCCCCGTTCCGCCCCGGCCGCGATCGTGAGCAACTCGTCTTCCGTCAGGGCCGATCCCGGCGCCACCACCACGTCGGTCACTTCCGGCGCGCCGTGGGTGATCGTGCCGGTCTTGTCGAGCACGACGGTGGAAATCGATCCCGCGCGTTCGAGGATGTCGCCGCCCCGAATCAGCACGCCGAGCTCCGCGCCCTTGCCCGTCGCGACCAGGATGGCCGTCGGCGTGGCCAGGCCCATCGCGCAGGGGCAGGCGATGATCAGCACCGCCACGGCGCTCACCAGCCCCATCGTCAGGCGGGTCTCAGCGGCGCCGAACACCATCCACAGGACGAACGTCGCCACCGCCACGACGATGACCGCAGGCGTGAAGTAGCCGGCGATGACGTCCGCGAGCCTGGCGATGGGCGCGCGCCGCGACTGCGCATCGCGCACCATGCGGATGATCTGGCTCAGCACGGTGGCCCCGCCGACACGGGTCGCGCGGAAACGGAACCGGCCCGTCGTGTTGACGGTCGCGCCGAACACCATCGAGCCTGGCGCCTTGTCGACCGGGATGGACTCGCCCGTCAGCATGGACTCGTCGACGCTCGACTCGCCCGACACGACCTCGCCGTCGACCGGCACCCGTTCGCCGGGCCGCACGAGGATCTCGTCGCCGGGCCGCACGTCACGAATCGGGACGTCGGTCTCGACGCCGTCGCGCACCACGCACGCCGTCTTCGGCTGCAGGCCCATCAGCCGCTTGATGGCGTCCGACGTCCGCCCGCGCGCGCGTGTCTCGAGGATCCGGCCCAGCAGGACCAGCACGATGATGACGACGGCGGTTTCGAAGTACACGGGCGACGGCGCGTGGCCGGCGGCCACGTGCGGGTCGGTCGCGACGGCCGCCGGCGCCACGGTCGCGACGGCCGAAAACAGCCACGCCGCGCCGGTGCCCACGGCAATGAGCGTGTTCATGTCGGCCGTCAGGTGACGCAGGCCCATCCACGCGCCGCGGTAGAACGGCCAGCCCGAATACACGAGCACCGGTGTCGCCAGCACGAGCTGCAGCCAGTTGACGCCGGGAAAGTGGAGGTGCGCCATGCCGATGACCACGACCGGCAGCGACAGGATCGTCCCGACGATGGCCCGGCGCACGAGCACGCGGTACTCCCGCGCCCGGGCTTCGGTTTCCGCCGCCTCGATGGCTTCCTCGCGCTCGGCGTTGCCGACGTCCCAGCTTTCCGTGTGGACGGCATCCGCGGCCTCGGCGCGCGCGTCCGGCGCGGCCTCCGGCTGCGGCACGTCGAGCACGTCGTAGCCGATGTCGCGGATCGACTCGACGATGGCCGGCACGGACACCAGGTCGGGATCGAAGGCAATGGTCGCGCGGTTGGTCGCGTAGTTCACGCCGGCCGACGTGATGCCGGGCGTCCGCTTCAGCGCACGTTCGATGTTGGCGGCGCAGGCCGCGCAGGTCATGCCCGTCACGGGCAGCGACACGGAGCCGGACGGGGTGTCTGCCGGCGGCTCTCTCTCAGCCACGGGTGCCCTTGTAGAACGCGCGCCCGAATCGCGGCTGGTAGCCCGTGAACTCCGCGTCGCTCACGTCATCGTCGATCGCGTGGCGGATCTGATGCAGCTTCGCGTCGAGATCGTCGACCACCGACAGCAGGTAGGCCTCGACCGTCATCGGCGCCACCGGCGATCCGAGTTCGAGCGATCCGTGATGCGACAGCACCAGGTGTTCGATCTGCGTGAGCAGCGCCGGCGGGAAGTCGGGCATCCGCCGCGCCGTGTCCCGCACGACGACGAGCCCCATCGCGATGTGCCCGAGCAGGCGCCCGTCCCGCGAGTACGACGTGGCGCCGTCGTAACTCAGCTCCTGCAGCTTGCCGATGTCGTGCAGCACGGCGCCGGCCACCAGCAGGTCGCGGTCCGCCCCGTACGCCTCTCCCAGCATCGTGACGACGCGGGCAATCTGGAGGACATGCTCCAGGTAGCCGCCGCGATACGCGTGGTGAATCGTCTGGGCGGCCGGCCACACGCGCAACTGCGACTCCCAGTCCTTCGAGACCCGCTCGAGCAGGCCCCGCACGAACGGGTCGCGCACGCCGGCCACGAGCCCGGTGAACTCGTCCCACATCTCGTCGAGCGGCCTCGGCGACGCGGGCACGCAGTCTTCTTCGCGGAACCCGTCGCGACGATCCTGCTCGGCGTTCACCCGCCGGATCCGTTCCACCACGAGCTGCATCTGGCCGTTGTAGAGGCTGCTGCGCCCCTGAACCTTCACGAACTCGCCGGCGTCGAACTCGCCCTTCGCCGTCGCGACGTTGTCGAAGACCCGCGCCTGCACGCTGCCGCTGGCGTCCTTGAGCACGATCGACAGGAACTCGCCGGTGCGGCCCTGGCGCGTCTCGCGCGACGCGCAGAAGTAGAAACCCCAGCCCTGTTCGTCGGCCTGGAGTTCGCGGAGCACGGGAAATCGTTTCGGTGCGGTCATGATGTCATCCACGCAGCCCGAACACCCGCTTCAGGCGGTCGGCCAGCGCGGGTCCCGACTCGCGGGCCGCCCCGCGGGCCGCGCTCGGCCCGGCCTTGTCGGCGGCCACGAGTTTCTCCAGGGCTTCGGCCACCGTCCGGACCACGCCGATGTTCAGCTTCCTGGCGTTCGTGTCGATGCGGTCGAAGGACTCCGCGTCGCGCCAGACGAGGATCGACCAGGCGCGCGATTCCGTCGCGATGTCGACGGCGTTCTCGAGGCGGTCGTCGAGGTGGGCGTCGAGCGTGAGCGACGCGGCGATGCGCCCCCGCGACCCCCGCGTCGTATACACGGCCGGCAGATCGAATCCGTGTTTGTGCAACCACCGCTGGGTCTGCAACTGCGTCGTCCGGCCCGCCGTGGACGGCCGCTGGGTCACGAACAGGATGTCCCACCGGAGCTGGTGCGACAGTTCCTGCAGCCGGCGCACGGTGCCTGGCTCCAGTTCGTCCAGCGATTCCCAGAAGTTCTTCGTCTCGGCCACGCGCTGCCACAGGCGGTTCTGCTGGCGGCTGTTGAGCCGTTCGAGGATGGCCGACGAAGGACGCGCCTCTTCGGGCGACTCTTCGCCCTCCGCCTGCGAATCCTCGCCGGCGGCGCCGCGTGTCCCCCCGACACCGAACTCCCTCGACGCCAGACGCGCCAGGGCCGAGTCCATGTCGGCCAGCACCCCGTCCATGTCGCAGGAGATGCGCATGAAGATGATGTTACCCGCGCGAACGTCTAGGCGCTAGTACGGCCGTCGGGTATGATGCGCCTTGTGACGATCACGGAAGACCCGTCACGGGCGCGGGCCGAAGCGTTTGCCCGGTTGTTCGAAGCGGTGCACGAAGGCGTGTATGTCGGGCGCATGGATGCGCGCGGCAACCAGACCTTCGCCGCCAACCCGTTCCTGCGGCTCATCTTCGGCTTTCCGGCCGACACGCCGGACATCGCGATCCGGCCCTTCGACCCCGATCGGTTCACGGACAAAGACGCCCGTGCCGTCTTCATGGAACGCCTGGCGCGGGAAGGCGCGGTCAGCGATTACCTGCTCCGGCTGCGCCGCGCGGACGGTTCGTCGATCTGGGTCGAGGTCAACGCGCACGCCGACGTGGAGCCCGACGGGGGCATTCTCCTCGACGCGCTCATGCGGGACGTCAGCGATCGCAAACGCCACGAGGACCAGTCGCGCGACGTCTACCACCAGCTGCTGCAGGCGGAGAAGATGGCCGCGCTCGGCACCACCATCTCGGGCGTCGCGCACGAGCTCAACAACCCGCTCGCGACCATCCTCACCTGGGCCGAGCGGCTGTCGCAGCGCGATCTCGACGCGCAGTTCCGCAAGGGCCTCGACACCATCCTCGCCGAAGCCGACCGCGCCGCGCGCATCGTGCGCAACCTGCTCACCTTCGCCCGCAAGCGGCACACCACGCGGACGATGGTCGACATCAACCAGGTGGTGCGCGAGACGCTGGCGCTGCGCTCGTACGAACAGCGCGTCACCAACATCCGCGTGCTCGACGCCCTCGCGGCCGGCATCCCGCACGTCTTTGCCGATCCCCACCAGATCCAGCAGGTGTTGCTGAACCTGGTCATCAACGCCGAGCAGGCCATGCTCGGCGCCAACGGCCACGGCATGCTCGTCGTCCGCACGTGGCAGGACGATGCGGGCGAATCGGTGTTCCTGGAAGTGAACGATGACGGCCCGGGCGTGCCCGAGGACGTGCAGAAGAAGGTCTTCGACCCGTTCTTCACGACGAAGGAAGTCGGCAAGGGCACCGGCCTCGGGCTGACGGTCGCCTACGCGATCGTCGAAGAACACGGCGGGCGGCTGTGGCTGGAATCGCGGCCGAAAATGGGCGCGTCGTTTTTCGTGCAGTTGCCGGCGACGGGCGGCAAACTTCGGCCGCAGCCCGCCGGCGCGCCTCCGGCGCTGCAGCCGCAGGCCGTGCCCAAACTCGACGGCCTGGCCATCCTCATCGTCGAGGACGAGACGGCCCTGGCCGCGTCGATGACCGAGTCGTTCGTCGATGCGGGGTTCCTGGTGGATCGCGCCGGCGACGGCGAAGAGGGGCTCGCGCGGATCGAAGGCGGGCACTACGACCTGATCGTCTGCGACCTGAAGATGCCGCGGATGGACGGCATGCAGTTCTATCGGGCGCTGACGGAACACTATCCCGACCTGACGCGCCGGATCCTGTTCGTGACGGGCGACGTGATTGCCAGCGACGCCGAGCGGTTCCTCGCCGAAAGCGGGTGCCGGTGGCTGGCCAAGCCCTTCAGGCTGAGTGAGTTGCTGAAGGTGTCGCGGGAAGTGATCGCCCACAACTCGTAGCCCAGCTTCCGATTGACGCCGGCCTCCGGATCCGTCAAACTCTTGACGGAGTTCAATCCACGAAGATGGCCGGTGAAAAGCACGTCCTGATTGTCGAAGACGAAGCTCCGTTCCGCGAGGCGGTGGCGGAGCGCCTGACCGATCGGGGATTCCTGGTCGATCAGGCGTCGAGCGGCGAAGAGGCCATCACCCGGATCGCCGACTTCGCCTACGACATCGTCATCACCGACATGCGGCTCGGGAGCGGCGTGGACGGGGCGCAGGTGCTCGCGGAAGCGCGCGCGCTGTATCCCGACATCATCGGCATCATCGTGACGGGGTTCGGCACGGTGAAGGACGCCGTGGACGCCATCAAGAAGGGCGCGACGGACTTCATCCAGAAGCCGTTCCAGTTCGACGAACTCACCCACGTCATCGACACGGCGCTCGAGCAGCGGCGGCTGCGCGCCGAGAACGCGTACCTGCGGAAGGCGCTCGAGCAGCGGTTCAGCTTCAGCGGCATCATCGGCAAGAGCCAGGTGATGCGGACGTTGTTCGAACTGCTCGAGACGATCGCGCAGACGGCGAGCACCGTGCTCGTGACCGGCGAGACGGGCACGGGCAAGGAACTGGTGGCGCGCGCCGTGCACCAGAACAGCCCGAGGCGCGCGCAGCGGTTCGTCGCGATCAACTGCGGCGCGATCCCCGAGACGCTGCTCGAAGCCGAGTTGTTCGGCCACGTGCGCGGCGCGTTTACGGGCGCGGTAACGACGAGGGCGGGCCGCTTCGAAGAAGCCAATCGCGGCACGTTGTTCCTCGACGAGATCGGCACCATGACGCCGGCGCTGCAGATGAAGCTGCTGCGCGTGCTGCAGGCGCGCGAGGTGCAGCGCCTCGGCGACAACAACGTCATCAAGGTGGACGTGCGCATCATCGCCGCGACCAACGCGGACCTGGGGCGCGCCGTGGCCGAAGGCCAGTTCCGCGAAGACCTGTATTACCGGCTGAACGTGATCCCGGTGCACATGCCCGCCCTGCGCGAGCGGAAGGACGACATCCCGCTGCTGGCCCAGCATTTCCTCGAGCGCTTCGGATCGTCGTCTTCGGTTTCGCAGGATGCGTTGCGGCACCTGATGGCCTACAACTGGCCGGGCAACGTGCGCGAACTGGAGAACGCGGTGGAACGCGCGGTGGCGCTCAACGGCGGGCGGCGCCAGATCGAACTGCGGGACCTGCCGCCGACGGTGCAGGCCGCCGGCGCGTCGATCGCGCCCGTCGATTCGCCGATGCCGGAAGAAGGATTCGATCTGCCGGGATATATCGAACGCCTCGAACGGGACGTGATCGCGCGGGCGCTCGCCAAGACCGGCGGGAACAAGGGCGCGGCGGCCAAACTGCTCAACCTCAAACGGACGACGCTCGTCGAGAAGCTGAAGCGGATGTCGTCGGCCGAGCTGGATTAGCTAGCGCAATCCCACTTTCTTCAAGAGTGCGTCGAACCGCGGATCGGTCCTCAACGGGTCGAACGCCGGGGCGACATCGAGGAACAACGTCTCCCCTTCGTGCGCGGCAGTCGCCCGTTCGAGGCACACGAACGCCTGGTCGCGTTCGCCGAGCCCGGCGTGAATGAACGCGCGCTCGGTGTGGGGCGTCCCTGACGGCACCGGGGAAGAGTCGAGCTGAGCCAGCAACGCGCGCGCTTCGTCGCGGCGCCCCGCGAGCGCGAGGGCGCGGCCGAGGCGGCCGATGACGAGCGACACCCGGGCCGAGGGATCGATCGCCTTCCTGAATTCTTCGATGGCCCGATCGGGCCGGCCCTGTTCCACCAGGCACTCGCCAACGAGCACGTGCGCGACCGTCAGGGTTTCGTGTTCCCGAAGCGTGCGGCGCGCCTCCGCGATCGCGTCGTTGTAGCGCCTCGCGTAGAACAACGTGGTCGCCAGGTCGTTGCCCGCGCTGGCCCGCAACGGATCGAGCCGGCGCACCTCGGACAGTTGCGCGAGTGCCTCGTCGGCCCGCCGGCGCATGGACAGCGCCATGGCAAACCAGATGCGTGTCCGGGCCGAGTTGGGATTCAGCTCGATCGCACGTCGGAACGCGCGTTCAGACGCGGCCCAGTCACGATCGTAGGCGAACGCGACGATCGCTTGGGCGGCGTACGCTTCCGCCGTGTCGGGGTCGAGCGCCAGCGCGCGGGCGGCGGCCGTCCTGGCCCTCGCCATCCCGTCGTCGGGCGGCTCGAGGCCGTGAAACGCGAGCGTGGCGTGTACTTCGGCCGTGGCCGCGAACGCCGTGGCAAACGACGGGTCCGCCTCCGCCGCGGCTTCGAAGAGCGTGGCGCCCTGCACGAGGCCCTCGACGGTACCGGCCGAACGGTACGATCGCCCCCGGAGGTACAGATCGTAGGCGGCGGGAACCGGCCGGCGTGCCTCTCCGGCGGAGGCGTGGATCCTGAGCGTTTCGCCGACGCGGCGGATGATCTCCGTTTCGACCCAGTCCAGGTCCGAGTCGCTCCGTTCGTAGGTCGCCGCCCACAACTGGCGGCCGCTCGGCACCGCGATCAGTTGCGCGGTGATGTGCAGGCTCGAACCGTCGCGCCGGAGCGTGCCCCGGACGACCGATTCGACCGCAAGGCGGCCGGCCAGCGCCTTCCAGTCGTCCGGCCGTTCGCCCACCTGCGCGGACGAGGAGCGGGCGATCACGCGGAGCGGCCGGAGCGTGGCGAGTGCGGCGGTCAGTTCGTCGGTGAACCCCTCGGCCAGCCGCTGGTCTTTCGGATCGTCGCTCGCGACGTCGAAACGAAGCACCGCGACGCTGGCGGCGGCGCCGTCCGGAGATCGGTACCAGGACGTCCAGGCAAGGAGGGCCGTCGCGGCGAGGACGAGCAGGACACCCGCGGCCATGGTCGCCCGCCGTCGTTGCCAGGCGGGGACCTGCGGCGGCGGCGGCGCCTGTTCCGGAGGCGCTGGAGGTGGCGCGCCGGCGGCGCGGCGGAACGTCGGTGTGTACGCGCCGCGCGGCAGTTCGATGATCAGCGGATCGTTGGCACCCTCGCCGGCATAGTAGTCAGCCAGCCTGGCACGAAGTCGATGCGCCTCGACACGAACGACCGAATCATTCCGGGGATCGAACGACGCCGATCGGCCGAGGACTTCGGTGCCGATCGCGTATTCCTTCAGCAGGCCCGGGTGGCCCTGGAGCGTCCGGTCGACCAGGTAATTCAGCAGGGATCCGAGTCGCTCGGAGCGGGCAAACGAGGCCGACGACAACACCCGGGCCAGTTCGGCTCGAATGTCGTCCTGCAGGGGTGTGCCAGTGGGTGTGGACCCGGACGTGGCTGACAGAGAAACTCCGCGCCTCGGCGCGGAGGAAGCATAGCACCCGATCTGCTGACGCAGCAACGACTTCGCCGACGTTACACGACGCGCGTCACTCCCGCAGAGCCTTCTGTAACGCTATTTCACCACGGCGTTTCGAATCCGCTTCGACGTGCCCAGGGCCTCGATGGTCGCCGAGACGATCTGCGAGGCCCTGGAGCGCATCCCGTCATCCTGCGCCTTCGCTTCGAGCAATTCGGCGTAGGTCAGAATCACACCAAGCTGGTTGTTCAGCGTGTGGAACAACGCGCGGAGTTCCGCGGGCGTTTCCGACGGATCCGACTCGCCGAGCATCGCCGGTTCGCCGGGCGCGCCGGGCGCGCCGGCGGCCGGTCCGCTGCCGGTTTTCGAGGCGGAGGTGGCGGACGCGTGGCCCTGGCCGCCCGTCGCCCCCGTCGAGTTCTGTGCGAAGGCGGTGGCGAACGCGGGGGACAGCGGCCCCAGCCAGTGGCTCAGATCCGTCGCGGCGCTCTGACCGTCGTGGGGAAACATGGCTACCTACTTCTGGAGCGAATACTGGGGGTAGGCGTGGTCCGCGGGGACCATCTCGCTGTGCGCGTCGCGCCACAGGGAATCGACGAAGATGCGGATCGAGCCGCCCGCCGTGCGGACGTATTCCACCTTGCCGGCGGTAATCCAGTTGTAAATCGTCCGGCGGCTGACGCCGACGAGCTCGCAGGCTTTCATGATCGAAATCGCTTTGCGTTCCACGGTCTACCTCATTGGCTCGTCGTGCGCCGGCCGTCGCGTCCTGGCCCTGGCCGTTACCATCGGAGCCTCTACCCCGGGGCTGGGAACCCTGGGCGTTGCCCTGCACTAGTCGCGGCTGCTTCCGTGCGCCTGCTTCTTCGCCGCCTTGCGGGGACGGGGCTTCTCCGCCGCCATCGCCAGCGGCATCCGCGCCCACGTCGTCCCGACGGGCGACAGGTCTTCGTCGGCGGCGTGCGAGAACGCCGGCCGGGTGGCCAACTGCGCCTTGAGCATCCGCGGCTTCTGCTGGAAGGCCGTCACGGCTTCGCGGATGATCGCGATGGCCGACTTCGGCGTCTCGAGCGAGCCCAGGGCCTGTCGCAGGCGCTGGATGGCTCGGGCGTGGAGCTGCGACACGCGCGACTCGTTCACGCCGAGGCCGTGGCCGATGTCTTTCATCGTGGCTTCGCCGTAGTAATACAGGCTGACGACCCGGCGCTCGCGCCACGGCAACGACGCGATGGCCGCACGGACACGTTCGCGCGTCTCGGTGCGGTGGTATTCCTCGTCCGGTGAGTCGGGTTCCGACGGCACCATCACCGCGGGCAGGTTCGTTTCGTCCAGCGATTCGCCGTTCGTGTGCGGCGAGGTCGATTCGATCGTGTGGATGCGGACGATGGTGCGGTTGAGACGTTTTTCGTCGGAACCGACCTTGGCGGCGAGATCCGCGACCGACGGTTCGCAGCCCAGTTCGCGGCGGAGCTCTTCGCGCGCGGCTTCGAGTTCGCGGCGGACGCGGCGGACGCCACGCGGCCACGCATCGCGCCGAAGCGCGTCGATGATGGCCCCGCGCACCCGGCGTTCCGCGAACGTTTCGAACTTGATGCCGCGGCCTTCGTCGAAACGCTGGGCGGCGTCAATCAGTCCGAGCACCCCGTCCTGGACCAGGTCGCCCATGTCGATCGAGTGCGGCATGGAGGCCGCCATGCGGCGAGCCAGCGCCTCGACGAAGGGGAGGGTCTTTTCGACGCGGGTTTGGGCGGCAGGTGCGAGTTGTCTCTGAGCCATCACAGTCTCCGTTGCCACCTGTATTCGCAACGGCGGTGCCAATTCCCGTCACCGGCGCCTTTCGCGGGGCCGATTCGGGGAGATTCCTATAAGACGTTGTAATGGAACGACTTAGATTGACAGTTCTGTGCAGGCGTGCGCAGGATGGACCAATAGCAGGAAGGTCTGTGCGTCAAAGCGTTGACGAGTCCAGGCTTCGGACCTGTCAACTAGCTGACAGATTGGGTGGGAATTCCGGACGCTGACGGCGCCTCTCGTGGCGTCCGGCTTCAGCCGGACGACCTACTCGTTCCCTTTCGCCGGCTGGGCGACCGCGGCGATCTGGCCCTCCCAGAGCTTCTTCATCTCGGCGTTCTTCCAGTCGATGATGGCCTGGCCCCGCAGCTTCTGGATGTAGCGCTGGAATTCTTCGCGCACCTTGCCCTGGGCGACCTTCTCGCTGATGTCCGGCCTGGCGGCTTCGAAGGTCTTCGTCTCGGACTTCGTTGCCGAGTCGAGCTGCAGGATGGCCCAGCCGCTGCGGGTGCGGAAGACGTCGGTGACCTCGCCGGGTTTGAGCGGGTCGATGAGTTTGCGGATGGTGGGGTCGAGGTCGTTTTCGGACAACGGGCCGACGAGGCCGCCGTTTTCCTTGGAGGTGGAGTCCGAGAACTCGGCGACGAGTTTCTCGAACGACTCGCCCTTGCGGGCGCGCTGGAGGGCGATCTCGGCCTTGGCTTTCGCGGCTTCGTCCAGGGAGACGTTGAGCGTCTTGCCGTCGGTCTTCACGGCGACCGAGAGCTCGCGGAGTGTGATCTGGGCCGGCGTCATGAACTCGGTCTTGTGGCTGTCGTAGTAGGCCCGGGCTTCTTCTTCGACGACCGAGATCTTCGACATGACCTCGACCTGGCGGACCTGGCTGACGACCATGTTGCGCTCGATGTTGCGGCGCAGCGACTGCAGATCCAGGCCTTCCTGCTTCAGCGCCGCGGTGAACTGGGCGTCGTCTTCGAGCTTGTTTTCCTTGCGGATGTTGTCGAGAACGCGTTTGAACTGCTCGTCGGTGACCTTGTAGCCGAGTTCCTTGCCGCGCTGGAGGATGAGAAGTTCGTCGATCGCGTCGACGAGCAGGTCGGGCGTGACGGTCGTAATCGCCGTGCGCAGTTCATCGTCGCTCATCTGACCGCGCGTGCGGAGCGCGGCGATCTGGCGGGCTTCGAGGTCGGTCTTGGTGAAGATCTCGCCGTTGACCTTCACGAGGATCTGCTCGAGGATTTCCGTCTTCGGCGCGGCGGGCGCGGGCGGGGCCGCTTGCGCGGGGGCCGGAGTCGGAGCCGGCGCGGCGGCGGGCGGTGCCTGGGTGCCGGCTGGCGGAGCCGCCGCCTGCTGGGCGGACGCGACACCGGCAAGAAGGACGAACGCGGCGGCGACGGTGACAATTCGCATGACGTAATCCCTGCCCCTGACCCCGGAGGCCAGCCTGCGGCCGTTCCCGGCCAATCTGACGCAAACATTCATTGTACTACGGCCCCGCGGCTCCCGAGCCTCCCAGGCCTTGGGCTGTGGGCGTCCAATCCCCAATCCCCAATCCCCAATCCCCAATCCCCTTAGTTTGACGTCCCCGGGGACCGGGCGGCCTTAACGTTTTCGGACGTCGGCAACGTCGAAGGTCACGGCCACGGCGCGGTTGATCATCGTGATGGCGAGGACGAGCTTGGCGTGAGGTCCCTTGCGGATCAGGCGTCCGGAGACCCCCCTGAGGGGGCCGGCGGTGACCTCGACCTCGTCGCCTTCCTTGATGAACGGGCAGGGGTCGAACTTGTATTGGGTATCGACCAGGCGCTGGATGGCGGCGATCTCGTCGTGGGGGATGGGTGCCGGTTTCCCGTCCTCCAGGATGATGTGGACGACGCCGGTGCATTTGAGGACGTCGAGGATCCGTGCGGTATCGAAGCGGGCGAAGCAGTAGCCGGGAAAGAGCGGCCAGGCGATTTCTTTCTTGCGGTCCTTCCAGCGGCTGATGCGGCGGACGGTGGGGAGGAAGACTTCGATGTCCTTGCGGACGAGCTGGTCGAAGACGGCTTTTTCGGCCCGGCTGCGTGTCCAGACCGCGTGCCAGGGCGTGCAGACGTCGGTGACGTCTGCCGTGAGAAGCGACGACACGTCGTCGGCTGACATGTGCGGCGCTACGATACTCCGAGTCGGCGCCGGTGAGAAGATGTCCGCGGGGGAAAGGGGGCCAGGCCCCCTTTTGCACCTGGTCCGACCGCGCGCGAAGTGCAACTGCGCGTGGAAAGGGGGCCTGGCCCCCTTTTGCGCAGTTACAATTGCGCCTGGGCCGACCAGATGCAATACTGATTACGTGTTTGCTCGATCACTCTGGCACGAGCGGCTCCGGCACGCGTGGACGCGAAGAAGTGTCGCGTGGCTGATGGGAGTGCGGCGCGCCGGGAAGACCGTCCTGGCGCAGACGTTCCCCGACGTCGACTACTTCGATTGCGAATCACCTCGGACCCGCAGCCTCTTCGCGGATCCCGAGGACTTTCTCGGGCGCCGGGCCGGACGCACGGTCGCGATCGATGAGATCCACCGGCTGGCGAACCCGGCTGAGCTCCTCAAGATCGCCGCAGACCACTACCCGAACGTCAGGGTGCTGGCCACGGGTTCATCCACGCTGGCCGCGTCGAGCCGGTTTCGCGACACGCTCGCCGGAAGAAAGACCGAACTGTGGCTCACGCCGATGACCGTCGCCGATGTGGTGGCGACTGGCGACTACGACATCAGGCGCAGGATGCTCCATGGGGGGCTTCCGGAGTTCTACCTGGCCCCCGCTCCAGTGGATCGCGACTATCAGGAGTGGATCGACGCGTACTGGGCGCGCGACATTCAGGAATTGTTTCGACTCGAACGCAGGCACGCGTTTCGACAGTTGCTCGAACTGCTCTTCGTCCACAGCGGCGGCATCTTCGAAGCGACGCGTTATGCCAGGCCGTGCGAGGTCAGCCGGCCGACGATTACGAACTACCTGGCGGCACTCGAGGCCACGTTCGTCGTGCATGTCATTCGACCGTATTCCGGGAGCTCGCGTGGCGAGATCGTCTCAGCGCCCCGTGTGTATGCCTTCGACACGGGCTTCGTGTGTCACCAGCGCGGCTGGTCGGAGCTTCGCTCCGACGACCTCGGGCCTCTCTGGGAACACCTGGTGCTGAACGAACTGCACGCGCACGTCGGCCGCGATCCCGTCCGCTACTGGCGCACGAAACACGGCGCCGAGGTGGACTTCGTGATCGCCGGCAGGAACTCGCCGCCGGTGTGCGTGGAATGCCAATGGTCGTCGGAGGAACTCGACATCGGAGGGATTCGTGCGTTCCGCGCTCGGTACCCTGGCGGGCGCAATCTCGTCGTGGCGAACGACATCGCCCCGGGACGCGGGTTCACGAGGAACGTGTACGACGTGCCGGTGTCGTTCCTGGCACTCGGAGACGTCGGAGACGTCGTGTCGGGGCTGGTGGCGCGCTGAAAAGGGGGCCAGGCCCCCTTTTGCGCGTGGTCCGACCGCGCGCAAGGTGCGATTGCGCATGGAAAGGGGGCCTGGCCCCCTTTTCTCAGCGCAGCTGCGACAGCAGGGCGCCCACGCGCTCGAAGACGCCGCCGGGCGCGCGCGGGTCCTCCTTCGCCGGCCGCAGGATCTCTTCCTTCGTGAACCCGCCCCGCACCTCGCCCTCGGTCGCGCGCGCCGTCCACCAGCTCGGGCCTGACGATGATCGGCTCTCGGCTCGCGGCCTGCGGCCTTCGGCCCGCCGCCACGGCTGCGGCACCTCACGGCCCGCACGGCCGTCACGCGGGTCCGGCTGACCTGTCCTACCCGGGTCCGGCTGAAGCCGGCCCCCACGAGGATCACGACCGTCCGACGACGGCCGGACCCCACGAGGATCACGCGCCTCAACGGCTGACGCCGGACGCGACGCCAGGTCGATCCGCAACGACGATGGCGGCACGAGCTGCGTGTCGCCGCGTTTCTGGATCACCCGCATGATGTGCGCGGGGTCGGGCACGCGCGACGACGCGTGCTCGCGGAACTTCACGAGCACGATCGCGCCCTTGCGGTCGATGGACTCGATCCCGAGGCGCGTCGCCATCATGCAGATGCGCCCGTACGCCTCGAGGTTCAGCATCGACTCCGGCAGCGCCCCGTACCGATCCCGCGCCTCGGCCATCGCATCATCGATTTCTTTCTCGTCGCGCGCGGACGCCACCTTTCGATACACCACGAGGCGCTGCGCCATGTCGGGGATGTACCCCTCATCGATCCGGATATCGATCCCCAGGTTGACCGTCGCCCGCGCGTCGTCTTCGATGACTTCGCCCTTCAGCTCGGCCACCGCTTCTTCGAGCAGCTTCATGTACATCTCGAAGCCAACCGCTTCGATGTGGCCGCTCTGCTGGCCGCCGAGCAGATTGCCGGCTCCGCGGATTTCGAGGTCGAGGGCCGCCACGCGGAACCCGCTGCCGAGGTCGCTGAATTCCTTGATGGCCGCGAGCCGCTTGCGCGCCACCGCCGACAACGCCCGCTCGGGCGGAATCAGCAGGTACGCGTACGCCGGCCGATCGGAACGCCCGACGCGCCCGCGCAACTGGTAGAGCTGCGACAACCCGTAGCGGTCCGCGCGATTCACGATGAGCGTGTTGGCGTTCGGAATGTCCAGGCCGTTCTCGACGATGGTCGTCGCGAGCAGGATGTCGTACTCCCGGCCGATGAACCCGAGCATCGCGCGCTCGAGCTCGTGTTCGTCCATCTGCCCGTGGCCAACGACCACCTTGGCGTCGGGCACGATGCGGCGCAGCAGGTTGGCCACCGACCAGATCGACTCGACGCGGTTGTGCACGAAATAGACCTGCCCGCCGCGCGCCATCTCCTGCCGGACCGCGCGCGCAATCACGCCCTGATCGAACTTCACGACGTTGGTCTGGATCGCGAGGCGGTCCTTGGGCGGCGTCTCGATGATCGACATGTCGCGAATGCCGACCAGCGACATGTTCAGCGTCCGCGGAATCGGCGTGGCCGTCATCGTCAGCACGTCCACCTTCTTGCGCAGCGTCTTGATCTTCTCCTTGTGCGCGACGCCAAACCGCTGCTCCTCGTCGACGACGAGCAGGCCCAGGTCGCGGAACGCGACGTCCTTCGACAGCAGGCGGTGCGTGCCGACAATGATGTCGACGCGGCCGGCGGCGAGGTCCTCGAGCGTGACCTTCTGCTCGGGTTTCGATCGGAACCGGCTGATGAGGTCGATGCGCACCGGGAATCCGCTGAATCGCTCGCGCAACGTCTTCTGGTGCTGGAACGCCAGCACCGTCGTCGGCGCGAGGAACGCGACCTGCCGCCCGTCCATGACGGCCTTGAACGCCGCGCGCATCGCGACCTCGGTCTTGCCGTACCCGACGTCGCCGCACAGCAGGCGATCCATCGGGGTCGTCGATTCCATGTCGCGCTTGATGTCTTCGATCGCCGTCTTCTGATCGACGGTCAGCTCGAAGGGGAACGCGCCTTCGAACTCCTCCTGCCAGTGCGTGTCCGCCGGGAACGCGTGCCCGACGATGGCCTTGCGCTGCGCGTAGAGCTGCAACAGCTCTTCGGCCATGTCGCGCATGGCCTTCTTGACGCGCGACTTCGCCTTCTCCCACGTGACGCCGCCGAGCCGGTCGAGCGACGGCCGCGCGCCGCCCGTGTATTTCTGCACGAGGTCCAGGCGCGACACCGGGACGAACAACTTGTCGTCGCCCGCGTACCGCAGCTCGAGAAACTCGAGCGTCTCGTTCGGGCCGACGTTCATCTCCTTGAGACCGACGAACTCGCCGATGCCGTTGTCCACGTGCACGACGAGGTCGCCCACCTTCAGTTCGCGCAGGTCGCTGAGGAACGCTC
>CAZJRM010000028.1:0-34307 GCA_964547975.1 uncultured Vicinamibacterales bacterium
GGATGACCGACGTCGTGCGTTCCAAGATCGCGGAACTCGCGGCGAAGCTGCTGTAACGACCGGGAGCGCCGGTGGCCCCCGCGTGGGGGCCCCTATCCACAGGCCAGGCCGCAAGCTCGGCCCGTGGGATAGAATGTCCGCGCACGCCTATGGACTGGCTGATACAGCTCCCGTCGACCAACGCCGTCGCCTATTCCCTGTTCGCGTTGTCCCTCGTTTCGCTGACGGGGCTGGCGCTGGGCAGCCTGAAGTATCGCGGCGTGGGCCTCGGCAGCGCCGGCGTGTTGTTCAGCGGCCTCGTCGCCGGCTACCTGCTCCCCCCGCTGGCGCACGACATCATCGGGTTCACGAAAGAATTCGGCCTCATCCTGTTCGTGTTCACGATTGGCCTGCAACTGGGCCCCGGCTTCTTTGCGTCGTGGCGCACGCAGGGGGTGCACCTGAACCTGCTCGCCATCCTGATCGTCGTCCTTGGCGTCGCCACAGCCGGCGTGCTCGGCTGGGTCCTCCACCTGAACCCGACCGCCGTGCCGGGCATCCTGGCCGGTGCCACCACGAACACGCCGTCGCTCGGCGCGGCGCAGCAGGCGCTCGCGTCGGCTCAGGGCGCCGCCGCCGCGAAGAGCGCGTTGACGGCCTCGGCGTACGCTGTCGTCTATCCCATGGGGATCGCCGGCGTCATCGTCTCCCTGCTCGCGATCAAGACCCTGTTCCGTATCGACCCCGTCCGCGAGGCCGACCGGTTCAGGGCCGAACAACTGAAGGACGTCGATCCCCTCGAACGCCGCTCACTCGTCATCGACAATCCGAACCTCGACGGCCTGGCCGTCGGCGACATCCCCGGCCTGGTCGAAACCGGCGTCATCGTGTCGCGCCACCGACGGGCCGGCGAGCAGGAGGTGCGCACCGCGACGCCGGCGACGGTGTTGCGCCGCGGGGACGCGATCCTCGTCGTCGGAACCCGCCGCATGCTCGATCGTTTCCTGCTGATCGTGGGCACGGCATGCCCGGACGACCTGTTGAAACTGCCCGGCGAAGTGATTCACCGGCGCGTGGTCGTCACCCATGACGGGGTGCTCGGCAAGACCATCAGGGAACTGGGCCTCGACCACCTCTACGTCGTCACGGTGACGCGCATCACGCGCGCGGGTCTCGAAATGACGGCCGTCCCGAGCCTGCGACTGCAGTTCGGCGACGTCCTGCAGGTGGTGGGCGAACCCGCCAGCATCGCGCAGGCGGCCGCCGTCGTCGGGGACTCGCCGAAACGCCTCAACGAAACGCAATTCGTGCCGATGTTCACCGGCATCACGCTCGGCGTGCTGCTGGGCATGCTGCCGCTCGCGCTGCCGGGCATGCCGCAGCCGGTGCGGCTCGGACTCGCGGGCGGCCCGTTGCTCGTCGCCATCCTCGTGAGCCACGCGGGCCGCGTCGGTCCGCTCATCTGGCACATGCCGGCCAACGCGAATCTCGCGTTCCGGGAGCTTGGCATCACGCTCTTCCTGGCGTGCGTGGGCTTCCAGGCCGGCAGCCAGTTCTTCACGACCGTGATGACGAAGACCGGAGCGCTCTGGCTCGCGGCGGGCATGTGCGTGACGATCGTGCCGGTGATGGCTGTCGGCATCCTGGGGCGGGCGGTGTTCAAACTGAACTTCATGACGCTCAGCGGCCTGCTGGCGGGCAGCATGACGGATCCTCCCGCCCTGGCATTTGCCGGGTCGATCAGCCAGTCGGACGCGCCGAACGTCGCCTACGCGACGGTCTATCCGCTGGCCATGTTCCTGCGCATCCTGACCGTCCAGATCCTGGTACTGCTGCTGCTGTGATTCGGCAGGCACAGCTTGTGCAAGATCGGCCGGCGATGACCCTGCTCGCAATCGTCGTGTTGACCGCGACAACCGCCGGACAGCCGCCCTCGGACACGCTGCCCGAGTCGGCGTTGCCCCTCCGTCTCGTCGGGGTGGCCATTGATGCCTCGGCTCCGGCACGTTCGGCCGGGCTCATCCAATGCGGCCTGCCCGGGGAGAAACGCGCGGCACGCTTCGTCGCCGTCGGCGGGCAGGCCTGCGACGTCGCTGAGGTACGCGAAGTACGCGAACAGGGCGTGGTCATCAGGAACCTGGCCACGAATCGCCTGGAACGGCTCAGGCTCCCACCCGCCGGGCGCACGACGGCGCCACCTGCCCACCCCGCGGAAGCCGTGGCCGGGGACACCGAGCGAGACGAGATTCCACCGCCCGTCGTCCTGCCCGGCTCACCGGATGTCGTGATGGTCGAGCTGAGGCGGGAGTTGCTCCAGCGGTATCTGTCGAACCTCCCTGAGGTGTTGAGCGCCGCGCTGGCCACGCCGCACTACACGACTGGGGCCAGCGGGGCCACCAGCATCGACGGCTACCAGGTGAGCCAGATCAGGGCGGGCGGGATCGTGGAGCAACTCGGGCTCCAGGACGGCGATGTGCTGGCGGAATTCGATGGACGGAAGCTGGACAGCCTGGGAGCCGTCACGGGCCTGTTCGCGCAGGTGCCGTCGATGTCCGGTGGCCGGCTGGTCGTGTATCGCCAGGGGGCCCGGATCACCTTCGTGATCACCGTCAGGTGACAGGCCGGGCGTGACGCTGCTCCTGAACGAGGACAGTCCGAACGGGCTGCCCTGAATCCCGAGAGAACCCGCAGTATTCCGGCTGGCACGCATCGTGAAGTGGTCTAGCCAGTCCCTCCTCGCTCGACCGGCCCCTCGGTCCCGGTCGCGACTCGAGATCGCCAGGCGTGTGTCCCACGCGCACCCGCAGGAATCAGCATGAAGTACCGACGACACCATCCGCAGTGGTTTGCCGCGGCCGCCCTCGCGGCCCTCCTTGTCGCGCAGGCCTGCGGCGCGAACAGCACCGGTAGCAGCACCACCTCCACCAGCAGCGGGTCGAACACGACCGGTTCGGGGACGAGCGGAGGAACGAGCGGCGGCAACACCACCGTCACGGTCTCGATCACCGCACAGCCCCAGGACGTGAAGGCCGCCGTGGGCAGCGCGGTCAGTCTGACGGTCACCGCGACCGGCAGCGGCACCCTGTCGTACCAGTGGTACAAGGGCGGAGCCGCCATCAACGGGGCGACGAGCGCCACCTACTCGATCGCCTCGCTCGCGGCCACGGATGCCGGACGGTACGTCGTCAGGGTCACGGACACGAACGCACCCGTCACGAGCGCAACCGCCGTCGTGACGCCCACGAGCAACGGAGCCCCGGTCGACACCTGGGACGTCAACGACGGATTCAATCCCGCGGATGTCGCTGCCAACGTGCTGTTCCCGTACACGATCGCGATGACAGGCACGTCGGACGGCATCTCGGTCTCGGCCACCGGGTTATCCACGAGCGGCAGCAGCCCGACGAGGTTCACGTTCTCCGACGGGACCAACACCGTGATCGTCGACACCTCGGTCAGTCCGATCGGCATCACGTCGACGATTGCGAGCGGCGCGGTGAAGTACGCGCTGGCGGGCAGCTTCCCCGCCGGCCTGAAGATCACGAGCGCGTCCCAATTCCAGCTGGCGCTCAGTGATACGACGATCGCCAGCACGAACGGCGCGGCGGTGTACATCAACAGCGCGGTCCGCGCCTTCGTCGTGCTGTCGGGCACCAACTCGCTCAGCGAATCGTCACCGGCCAGCGCGACGGTGAACGCGGCGCTCTACAGCAAAGGCGCGCTGCTGTTCAGCGGCAGCGGCTCCCTGAACGTCCTGTCCGGCGCGGCGTACGAGACGAACGCGGTGCAGGCCAAGACACACATCCGGATCTCCGAGGGTACGCTCTCGCTGAAGACGAGATACAACCCGTCGACCAAGAACGTCAACACGTCGAACGTCTACGCGCTCACCGCCACGTCGGCGTTCGTCATGGACGGCGGGGTCCTGATGGTCAACTCCGCCGACGAGCTGACCGGGCTCTCGACGTCGATTCCGGCCGGATGGGGCCGGGGCGTGGGCGTGAAAGGCGCCGAGGGCACCACGGGGTTCATCGTCATCAACGACGGCGTGCTCAGCATCGCCACCTACGACAAGGGCATGACCGCCAAGTGGAAGTGTTACGATCCCGACACGCCGTCGGATTCCGATGGCGACAAGGTCTGCAACGCCTCGGATCCCAATCCCTTCGTCACGATCAACGGCGGCACAATCACGATTCGCGCCACCGGGATTCCGTGCGATCCCGCCGACCGGATGACGTACAACTCGACCACGTGTACCGGGTCGGCGAGCGCGTCGGTGAGCCCGGAGGGCATCGAAGCCAAGTCGGTCTTCACGGTCAACGGCGGCACCGTCGATGTGCAATCAACGGACGATGCCATCAACGCGGGGATCAGCTACACCAATCCGTACGGGAACGCCGTCATCATCAACGGCGGGTCGCTCAACGCGGCGTCGAGCGGCAACGACGGCATCGACGTCAACGCCATCTCGAGCCCGGGCATCAGGATCAACGGCGGGGTGGTCGTCGCCAACGGCATCGGCGCACCCGAGGAGGGATTCGACGCCGACCGGTACACGGTCGCGTTCAACGGTGGCACAGCCATCGGGACCGGCGGCAACAACAGCACGGTCGACACCGGGTCGTCGGCGGACTACGGCAGCATCACCCGCCTCACGGTCGGGAGGACCCTGGCCGTGTGGAAGGGCACGAGCAGCCAGGGTTCGCTGGTGTTCGCCTACCAGGTACCGAGCACGACGGCCTCGTCTGCGACGTCCGCCCTCATCACGAGCCCGGCACTCGTCGCCGGCGGCAGCTACACGTATCACTTCGCCGACGCCTCGAACATCACCTGCAGCGCGTGGTTCCACGGGCTCTGCGTCGGCAGTATGAGCGCGAGCTACTCGAACCTCGGCTCGGGCACGGCACTCACGGTCAGGTGATGGCGGGCGAAGACCCGAAGACCCTGCGGGCGGCCGCGTCGCACGCGTCGACCAGACGCTGGCGCGCCGCCTTGTCGGGGGCGGCGGCCCGTGGTGAACCGGCGATGTCGCGCAGGGCCTGAACGAAGACGTCCACGTCTTCGGCGGTTGTCGCCAGGCCCAGGCTCGCCCTCGCGACGCCAGGCAGTTCGAATCGGCGGGCCACGATCAGGATCAGCCGCTGCAATTGCTCGGCCCAGGGCGGAACCTCGAGCATACGCTTGACGGTCAGGTGGGCGCAGTGACAGCCCGAACGGACGCCGATGCCCGCCCGCGTGGCCAGCAGCCTGGCGACGCCGTGCGAGATATTGCCCTTCAGGTCGAACGGAATCACACCGCCCTTGCTGGCGAAGGAGGGCGACGCCGGGTCCGCGATCCCGTGGATCCGAAGGCCGGGCACCTTCGCCATTCCCCGCAGCGCGCGGGCGGTCAGCGCCCGCTCCTCGTCCTGCACAACGTCGAAACCCACCCGCTGCAGGAGCACGAGCGCTTTGCCCAGGGCGGCAATCCCGCTGACGTTCTCGTCACCTGACGACCGTATCCGTTCACGTTGCACGTCGTCGAACCCGAGGAGACCCTTCTTCGCGACGAGCACGCCGGTGCCAAACGGCGCGTACACCTTGTGCGCCGAGAAGGCGAGGAAGTCGATGCCCGTCGCCTCCATGTCGACCGCGCGGTGCGCGATCAACTGCGCGGCGTCCACGAGCACCCTCGCCCCGTAGCGGTGCGTGATCCGGGCGATGGCGGCGAGATCGTTGCAGACCCCGAGCACGTTTGAGGCCCCGCTCACGGCCACCAGCGTGACTCGCGCCCCGCCGTGGGCCCCGCGCTCGTTGCGGTCGCGGAGGATGGTCTCCAGGGTGTCGAGGTCCACGAAGCCCTCCGCATCCATCGGCAACCGCACCTGCGACGATCCTGGAATCCCCCGCCAGGGCAATTCGTTGGAGTTGTGCTCGAGGAGCGTGTTGACGATCACCGGGGAGGAGGCACGGGCCGCGTCTTCGGCCACGAGATTGATGGCCTCCGTCGTATTCGCGGTGAAGATCACCTCGTACGAGGATGCTGGCGCGCCGACGACGCCGGCCACGATGGCTCGCGTCTCGCTGACGATCTCCTGCTGGACCAGCACCGTTTGTCGCCACGACTGGCGGACCGCGTCCCACACGGGCTCGAACGTCTGCGTGCTGGCGGCGTTGTCGAGGTTGACGTACGGACGGTCACCCTCGACAGTCGGGACTCTCATCCCCCGGCCGACGAGCGCCCGCCGCAGTGCTTCGAGCAACTCCCGGCCGGACAGCCGGTCGAACGCGTCGTGATACAGGATGCCCGACGCCGTCGTCGGATGACCGGGCCCGCTGGCGAACGCCCGTTCGCCGAGTCGTCGCGTGAGCAGCAGCGCGAGGGCGAACGCGATGACGTTGATGACGGCCGGCGTACCGGCCTCGAATCGGTCCGGAGCCTGCGCCCACATGACCCAGTCCGGCCCGACCAGCCGGGCGGTCCCGCCGCCCGTGAAGATCGGCCGCCCCTTCGGCAGCGCCCGGCGTTCGATCCCGATCGCGCAGACGCCCAGCGGCAGGCCGAGGTCGCGGCTCGACACGGTCGCGCGGCGCCCGGGTGGAAGCGCGGCCGCCAGCGCATCGATGCTCCTGCGCGACCCGAACACGACGACCGCGTCGCGACGGCTGAGGCCGAGGTGGGACAGGATCACGCCGCGGCTCAACTCGAACAGGTGCGTGGACACCATGGAGTGGTGCCCGCTCCCGCGGTGCACGTTGGCATAGGTCTCGAGCGCCGCGTAGACGCCCCGTTCGAGCGCGTCGAACGCGTTCGCCTGGTCTCCGTGGGGTGGTGCGGTGGTCATGCTGGCACGTCCTCTGTTTCCCGTCGTAAGCTTCGACGGCCCCGGCCCCGGGGCGGTTCGGCCGTTCGTCCCGCCTTGTGGCCCTTTCGTCCCATACCCCGGAGATGGCGGGCCGATCTTTCGGCTCCCGGTGAACCATTCCCGTTCCGCAGCGTCCAAACGTAAGATCGACCCGTCGCCCTGTCAGGCGGCCCCCCTTTTCTGGAGTGCACCGATCCATGAAGAAGATACTTCTGCTGGTCCTGCTCCTCGTCTCCGCGGCCGGCGTCGCCCAACCGGGCGCGCAGGCCCCGGCGGAGTCGCGCCTGCTGCGATTCCCGGCCATCTTCGGCAACCAGGTGGTCTTCACCTACGCCGGAGACCTCTTCACGGTCCCGGCCACGGGCGGCGTGGCGCGCCGGCTCACGAGCGACGTCGGATTCGAGATGTTCGCCAGGTTTTCGCCCGACGGCAAGACCCTGGCCTTCACCGGCCAGTACGACGGCAACACCGAGGTCTACGTGATGCCGGCGACCGGAGGGGTGCCGAAGCGAGTGACCTGGACCGCCACGCTCGGACGCGACGACGTCTCGGACCGCATGGGTCCGAACAACATCGTCATCGGCTGGAAGAACGCGACCCAGGTCCTGTTCCGATCGCGCCGGACCGAGTGGAACGACTTCCGCGGCCAGCTCTATCTGGCCTCGGTGCAGGGCGGCCCGCTCGAAGAGGTCCCGCTGCCTCGCGGCGGGTTCGGCGCGTTCTCGCCGGACGGCACGCAACTCGTCTACAACCGCGTCTTCCGCGAGTTCCGCACCTGGAAACGGTACCGCGGCGGCCAGGCCGACGACGTGTGGCTGCACGACTTCAGATCGAAGACCACGACGAACCTGACGAACAACCCGGCCCAGGACATCATCCCGATGTGGAAGGGCACCAAGGTCTACTTCGCGTCGGATCGTGACGATCGCGGGCGGATGAACCTCTACAGCTACGACATGACGTCGAAGCAGACGAAGAAGCTCACGAACTACACGGACTACGATGTCAAGTTCCCGTCGATGGGGGATACGGCCATCGTGTTCGAGAACGGCGGGTGGATCTACAAGCTGGATCTCGCCACGGAGAAGATCGACAAGGTCCCGGTGACCATCGCGGAAGACTTCGACAGCGGCCGTGCGACGACGATCGACGTGAGCCGCAGCGTGACGAACTTCGAGATCGCGCCGGACGGCAGCCGGGCGCTCTTCGGCGCGCGCGGCGACGTGTTCACGGTGCCGGCGAAGTACGGTCCGACGCGCAACCTCACGCAAACCCCGGGCGTGCACGAGCGCGACTCGAAGTGGTCGCCGGACGGCAAGTGGATCTCGTACATCTCCGACGCGACGGGTGAAGACGAGATCTGGATCGAGCCGCAGGACGGCCGCGGCGAGGCCATCCAGATCACGAAGGGCGGCAGCAACTACAAGTACGGCCCGATCTGGTCGCCGGACAGCAAGAAGCTGATGTGGTCCGATCGGGCGCAGCGGCTCTTCTTCGTGGACATCGACACGAAGGTGGCGGTGCAGATCGCGGACTCCCCGGCCTTCGAGTTCACCGACTACACGTGGGCGCCGGACAGCAAGTGGGTCGCCTTCGCGAAACCCGAGGAGAAGGGTCCGCAGCGTATCTACCTCTACGCTCTCGAGTCGAAGCAGACCATTCCGGCTACGGATGCCTGGTACACCTCGTCGGCGCCGGCGTTCAGCGCGGACGGCAAGCTGCTCTTCTTCGTATCGGCGCGCAGCTTCAACCCGACGTACGGGCAAACCGAGTTCGAGCACGTCTACAACGACATGTCGCGGATCTACTTCGTGACGCTCGCGAAGGACACCAAGCACCCGTTCGCGCCGAAGAGCGACGAGGTGAAGATCAAGGAGGAGGCGAAGCCGGCAACTCCTGACGCGAAGCCCGCGCCTGAGGCCAAGGCCGCGGCGTCGGCGCAAGCGGTGGCTGCCAAGATCGAGGCCAAGGCCGCCGACACCAAGGCCGCCGAGCCGAAGAAGGCCGACGGCCCGGCGCCCGTCAAGGTGGACGCGGATGGCCTGGTCGACCGTATCGCCGTCCTGCCGACGCCCCCCGCCAACTACCGGTCGCTGGTGTCCGTGGGGAACCGTCTCTACTACGGCCGCGCCGGCACCCGCGAGTCCGCGGCGCTCTACGTCTACGACCTCGAGAAGCAGTCCGAGACTCAGATTGCCTCGGGCTTCGGCTACGAGATCTCCGCGGACGGCAAGAAGATGCTGCTCGCGCAGCCCGGCAACCGCTACGCCATCGTCGACACGCCGATGGGCAAGGTCGAGCCGCGGGAGTTCGTCGATACGTCCGACATGAAGGTGCGGCTGGATCGACACGCCGAGTGGCAGCAGATCTTCGCCGAGTCGTGGCGGCAGATGCGCGACTTCTTCTACGCGCCCAACATGCACGGCGTCGACTGGGCGGCGATGAAGAAGAACTACGAACCGCTGGTCGCGCATGTCAATCACCGCGCCGACCTGACCTACATCATCGGCGAGATGATCGGCGAGCTGAACGTCGGCCACTCCTACGTCGGCGGCGGCGACCTGCCCAGGCCCGATCGGATTCCGATGGGCCTGCTCGGGGCCCAGGTGCAGCGCGACCCGCAGACGAAGTTCTTCAAGATCACCAGGATCTTCAAGGGTCAGAACTGGGATCCCTCGCTGCGGTCGCCGCTCACGGAAATCGGCGTCGACGCGAAGGCCGGAGACTACATCGTCGCCGTCGACGGCCGCTCGACCGCCCAGCTGACCGACATCTGGGAGGCGCTCGTCGGCAAGGCGGGCAAGCAGGTCAGTTTGTCGCTGAACACGACGGCGTCGACGCAGGGCGCGCGTGAAGCCGTGGTGGTGCCCGTGGAAGACGAACGGGGCCTCTACTACTTCGACATGGTGCAGACGAACATCGAGAAGGTCACCAAGGCCACCAACGGGCGCGCGGGTTACATCCACATTCCCGACATGGGCGTGCCCGGGCTGAACGAGTTCGCGAAGTACTTCTACCCGCAGACCGAGAAGGAGGCGATGGTCGTCGACGTCCGCAGCAATGGCGGCGGCAACGTCTCGCCGATGATCATCGAACGCCTGCGACGCCAGCTCGTGCTGGTGGACATGGCCCGCAACGGCGCGCCCGGCACGAACCCGGGCGCGATGATCGTGGGCCCCAAGGTGCTGCTGGCCGACGAGTTCTCCGCGTCGGACGGCGACCTGGTCACCTACCGGTTCAAGACCTACAAGATGGGGCCGGTCATCGGCAAGCGGACGTGGGGCGGGGTCGTCGGGATCCGCGGCACCCTGCCGCTGCTCGACGGCGGCACGCTGAACCGGCCCGAGTTCTCGCGCTACGACGTGGCCGGAAAGTCGTGGGTGATCGAAGGCGTGGGCGTCGAACCGGACATCGTCGTCGACAACGATCCGGCCCGGGAGTACGCCGGTGAGGACCAGCAGCTCGACCGCGCGATCAAGGAGATTCTCTCGCTCCTCCAGGCGCAGCCGGGCACGCTGGCGCCGAAGCCGCCGTATCCCGTGAAGAAGTAGTCCGTCACGGCTGACGGTACGTGCGTGGGGGCCGGCTGCCTTCGGCCTTGCTCAGGCCAGGCAAGCCGGCCCCCACATCTGTACGGCCCCGATTCTGTCCCGCGCCTACGCTTCGACTTTCCGCGTCGTCTTGTTCCACTTCACTGGCTTGCCGCTCCGGTAGGACAGGTTGCACATGTGCCCGACCAACGCGGCATGGTGCCCGAATCGCGCGTCTTCGATGGCCTTCCCCCCGGTCCGGATCGCCTCGATCCAGTTGCGCATGTGCGCGCGCGTCGAGTCTTCGTCGTTGGGCGACTTGTACTCGACCGGCGCGGCCGCCGTCGGGCCGTCCACCGGGCTCAACCTGTCGTTCAGATTGAAGAGGTTCTTGAACTGCTCGGTCGTGGCCTTCGGCCACGAATGGGTGGAATAGCCGAAGCTGTCGGACCGCGGCTCGTGGTACACCGTGCACGAACTTCCCGAGTAGTCCATCGTGCCTTCGCTGCCGTAGAAAGTCAGCAGCGGTCCCGGGTGGTCGTTGCCGGCCGTGCTCGACAACCGGAGGACGAAGCCGTCCGGATACGTCACCATCGACGACATCTGGTCCGGGACTTCGCGATACTCCTTCCAGTGGTAGATGCCGCCGAAGCTGAACACGCTTTCGGGTTCCTGCACGTTCATGATCTGGTGGCAGGCCGTGATCAGATGGACGAAGAGATCCGTCGGCAGCCCGCCCGAGTAGTCCCAGAACAGGCGCCACTGGAAGAAACGGCGCAGGTCGAACTCGCGTGCCGGAGCGGAGCCCAGGAACCGTTTCCAGTCCACGGTCGCCGGGGAGGCATCGGGCGGCACGGGATAGTACCAGGCCCCGGTCGCGGAGTTCCTGTGGATCCGTGCGTCGATGAGCGAAATCGTGCCGAGCCGGCCGCTGGCGACGATGTCCCGCGCCTGCTTCGCGCAGCCCATGCTGACGTACTGGCTGCCGACCTGGAGGACCTTGCCGGCCTGGTCGGCCGCCTTGATGAACGCTTCGCCTTCGTCCCACGAATGGGTCATCGGCTTCTCGATGTAGTCGTGCTTGCCGGCGGCGAGCGCCTCCTGCGTCATCTTGAGGTGCCAGTGGTCCGGTGTCGCGATGACGACGGCGTCGATGTCCTTGCGGGCAAGGATGGTCGTGTAGTCCCCTGTCACTTCGGGCGCGGGCGTGATGAGTTCGGCAGCGCGGTCGAGGTGGCCCTTGTACAGGTCGGCGGCGGCCGCCACCTGGACGCCCGAGATGCCGGCCGCCGCTTCCATGAGCAGCGTGCCGCGAATCCCGATGCCGATGAATCCCAGGCGGACGGGCTTGGTGGACACGCCGGCCGCGTTGTTGATCTGCGCGTGCGCCACAGGCGCGCGACCGACGGCGGCAGCCGCGGCGGCGATGAGCGAGGACTTCTGGAGAAACTGGCGACGGTCGATGGGTACGTGCCCTGACATGGCGTGCTCCTTGTTGGGGGGAGTCTACCAGAGGTCCGCGAAGCGAGGGTGGCAAGATACTCTTGATTACATTTCTAGATTCTAGATATTCTTATATACATATGGCTCTCAGCATCAAGCACCCTGAAGCCGACAGGCTGGCGAGGCAACTCGCGGAGCGGACGGGCGAGAGCCTGACGGACGCCATCATCAATGCCCTCCGGGAACGGCTGCGTCGGGAAGCGGGCCGGACCAGGGGGCCGCGACTGAGAGACGAGATCCGCGCCATCCGCCGGCGCTGCGCCGCGCTGCCCGTCAGGGACCGCCGCAGCCCCGACGCGATCCTCGGCTACGACGACCACGGGATGCCGCGCTGATGGTGATCGACACATCCGCTGTGCTCGCGCTGCTCTTCAACGAACCCGAGGCCGACGACATCGAAGTGGCCTTCGACGACGACCCGGTTCGACTGATGTCCACCACCTCGAGCGTCGAAGCCGCCATCGTCGTCGAGGCGAGACTCGGGGCGGCGGGAGGTCGGGAGTTCGATCTGCTGCTGCACAAGGCGGGCATCGAACTGGTCGCGGTCACCGCCGAGCAGGCTGAGATCGCGCGCGACGCGTGGCGGAGGTTCGGCCGCGGACGCCACGAAGCCGGGCTGAACTTCGGTGACTGCTTCGCGTACGCCCTGGCGGCCACGTCAGGAGAGCCGCTCCTCTACAAGGGCGACGACTTCTCGAAGACCGACATCGCGCGCGTGCGGCTGGGAAGACACTGACGCTCGCCGGGCAGGGCTGGAAGCCCTGCCCCACGACACGAGGACGTCCGCCGCTATCGCGGCTTCTCTTCCCACAGCCGGAAACCGCCGAGAAACGCGTGGGTGTTCGCGCCGGCGCGGCAGCCCTTCGGCATCGACGACAACTTCTTCACGTTCCCGCCGCCGAGGACCACGTCATCGACGAGGAACGCGGCGACGAACTCGCCGACGACCTCTTCGACCACCTTGCGCCAGCGCGCCCGCCCGAGCGCGACAAGCCCGCGTGTGCCGAGATAGTCTTCGATGGTCTTCTTCCGGTACGGGAAATGGGCAATCTCGAGCGGCACGAGGTGACCGTTGACGACAAGCGCGGCGCCGAGCCCCGTCCCGAGGCCGAGGAAGAGCATCGTGCCGCCGCGGTAACTCCCGAGCGCCTGCATCACCGCGTCGTTGACGATGCGCACGGGCCGGCGGAACGCGAGCCTGAAGTTGAAGCCCTTCCAGCCCTTGCCGAGGTTGAACGGGTCGACCTGGATCCGGTTGTTGCGGACCACGCCCGGATACCCAATCGACACGACGTCGTACTTCCAGTCTTTCGTGTGTGCTTTGACGCCGGTCACCATCCGGCGCGGCGTCAGGCGGACGCCCGACGGGAATCGCCTCGACTCTTTCTCTCCGCTCAGCAGCAACTTGACGTTGTTGCCGCCGATGTCGATGGTCAGGACCTTTCGGGGAGCGCTCATCGGGTGATCTCCTTGTCGACAGCCGTGGGTGCCGGTGTCAGTGTGCCACAGCTTTGCCGGGACCGGACGTCCGGCTGAAGCCGGACGCCACGGGGATCGGCGATTCGTCCGGCTGACGTGTCGTGAGCCAGGTCGAGGGACGCCGGACGCCACGACTACCGCGAGAGGAGGGCGAGAATGGCCGTCCCGTATTGTTCCACCTTCGCGGGCCCCATCCCGGGTACGCCGAGCAGGTCGTCCGTGGACTCCGGTTTCGCCGCCACGATGGCCAGCAATGTCTTGTCGTGCAGGATGACGTACGGCGGCACACCGCGCTGGCGGGCCACGCCCAGCCGCCAGGACCGCAGTGCCTTCTCCATCGCGGCCTCCCGGTAGTCCCGTTCGCCCGTGTCGACGTCCGCGTGCAGTTCCATCGGCCGCTGCCGCAGACGCTGGCGTGACGGTACATCGAAGCCGCCGGCCGGCGGACGTTTCACCAGCCGGGGTTTCACCCGTTTGGCGAGCGGGGACGCCGGCGGCGCCATGCGCACGTCGCCGGTGCGGCCGGACATGACGTCGCGACCTTCGGCGGTGAGACTGAGCGTGCGGTACTGATCGGGCGACACCGCCAGCAACCCGGCCCCCACGGCCGAGTCGATCCAGTGCTCGACATCCGACAGCCGCTCGCGCGAGAGCGCGCCCGTCGTCGGAAGGTCGCGCAACGAATCGGGCAGGTCGTCGACCTGGCCGACGAGCATCGCCGCGACACGGCGGCGCCCGAACCGCTCGCCCGAACGTGCCACGCCCGCGAGGACCCTGCGGACGACGTCGAGCGTGTCCTCGTCGAGGGGCGCCCGCCGGTCGCAATTACCGCACGCCCCGCAGGGTTCCTTCGCGGCGGGATCGCCGAAGTACCGCAGGATGGTCGCACGCAGGCACGCCGCGGTCGTGGCGTACGCGACCATCCGCTTCAGCTTCTTGTGCTCGAGTGCCTTGCGTCGCGCAACCTCGTCCGGGTCCACCTCCACGCCGGGCCGGCCGGGGATCTCGTCCCGGCCCTTGTCGATGAGAAACTCGCGGGTCTTGACGTCGGAGTAGTTCCACAGCAGCGTGGCCGACGCCGCGCGTCCGTCCCGACCGGCACGCCCGATTTCCTGGTAGTACGCCTCGATCGAACCCGGCACATCGGCATGGATGACCGCTTCCACGTCGGGCCGATCGATACCCATGCCGAAGGCGTTGGTCGCGCACACGACCCTGGCGTCGCCGGAGGCGAAAGCCTCCTGGACACGCACCCGTTCATCGTCTTCGAGGCCGGCGTGGTACGCCTCGGCCTTCACGCCGCGCGCTCGGAGCGTCTGGGCCGCGTTCTCCGCGTTCTTCCTCGTCGAGGCGTAGACGAGCGCGCGCCCCTGGCCGACGAGCTGGGGCAGCAGTTCCTGCTTCTCCCAGTCGCCTGCGACCGGCCGCACGTGCAACGAGATGTTCGGGCGATCGAACCCGGACACGATCACGCTCGGCGACGCGAGACCGAGCAGGTCGACGATATCGTCGCGCACTTCCGGCGTGGCCGTGGCCGTGAACGCCGCGAGCGGCGGTCGCCCGGCCCGGCCGTCGGCCCGACGGCACTCCTGCGCCGCAGCGCGGAGCCTCCGGTAGTCCGGCCGGAAGTCGTGTCCCCACTCCGACACGCAATGCGCTTCGTCGATGACGAATCGGGACACCGGGATCTCCCGCAGCAGATCCAGGAAGTAGTCGGACGCGAACCGTTCGGGAGCGACGTAGAGCAGCCGAAACCCTCCGCGCCGCGCGCTGTCGACCGCCCGGCGGCGCTCGTCGGCGGACAACATCGAGTGGAGCGCGGCGGCCGGAATCGCGCGGCGGTTGAGCTCGTCGACCTGGTCCTTCATCAGCGAAATGAGCGGCGACACGACGAGCGTCGTCCCGGGAAGGATGACGGCCGGCAACTGGAAGCCGAGGGACTTGCCGGAGCCGGTCGGCATGACGGCGAGCACGTCGCGTCCGTCGAGCACGGAACGCACCAGGTCCTCCTGGCCGGGCCGGAAGGCGTCGTAGCCGAAGTGCCGGCGCAGCGATTCGTGCAGTATCACACCAGCAGTCCCCGCAGGTTGTGGAACACGATGACCAGCCCGCCCGTCAGGATGGCCCAGGCGAAGCCTCGCTGCAACGTTGCCGCCCGAACACGCGCGGCGAGCCGCGTGCCGAGCGCCATGCCGGCCAGCGCGACCACGAGAAGAGCGGACGTCAGGAACCAGGGCACCGCGCCGGCCGACAGGTGTCCGGCCAGGCCCCCGGCGGCGTTGCAGGCGATGATCGCCAGCGATGCCGGGACGGCCCGGTGCATGTCGAGCCCGGCGAAGAGCAGGAGCGCGGGGAGGATCAGGAACCCGCCTCCCACACCGAGAAACCCCGTCAGCACGCCGACGACGGTGCCGGCGACAATGCCGCGAACGAGCCGGGGCCGGCCGGCGTCCGGCGGGTTCGATGGCGCGACCAGCATCTTGGCGCCGGCGGCCGCCATCAGGCTGCCGAACGCGATCAGGAGCACGGCTGGAGGGACGAGCGCCGTCAGCCTTGCGCCAGAGTACGCGCCGGCAATCCCCGTCGACGCGAACGTCGCGACGATTCGGCCGTCGAACCCCCTCCGGCGCGATAGCGTGTAACTGCCGGCCGCGGCCGTGGCGCCGACGATCACGAGGGACATGGGCACGGCCTGCGCCACGGGGATCCCGGCCACGTACACCAGCACGGGCAGCGTGATGGTCGAGCCGCCGCTGCCCAGCAGCCCGAGCGACAGCCCCACGAGCAACATCAGGAACAGCGCGGCCGTCATCGCGGCTCCGTATTGACGAGGTCCGGGCAGGCGGCCGTCGTCCCTCTCCGCCGCGTCACGACCGCAGCCGGGCCGAAGCGGGCCAGCACGTCCGTGTCGAGGCGGGCGTCGCGGGGCAACTGATCCAGATTCTCGACAATCGCAAACCGGTAGTCCCCTGCCGGATCGACCCACCGCCCGATGACCTCCCGCCGGTCGAACCGGTCGGTGATGTCCTGCGTGCGCCAGGTTACGCGCGGATGGCCGAGCGCCACGACGTGCAGCCAGTACGCGGACACCCAGTCGTGCGTCAGGTAATCGACACAATCCACGGTCCCGCGGTCCCGCAGCCAGCCGGCGGCCTGCGCCATCGGCCACGTCACGGCCGGCCGGGGCGGAGGCGCCGACTTCTCGGCCCTGATCACGGCCCTGGCGACGATCAACGCGGCCAGAGTCATGATCACCGCTTCGAACCACCGCCCGGAGAGCGGGGCGACGCGGCCCTGCCGCGAGAGGAACCACGCGGTCCGTTCGAGGGCAACGGCCGCGCAGACCGCCAGCGGCCCCGCGGCCAGGTAGAACATCTTGTACGCCATATAGGGCGTCTGCGCGCCGTGCGCCTTCGCCACCACGAACAGGGCGATCGCCTGCAGTACCATCGCGGCGAGCAGCACCGCCGTCGATCGCAGACGGCGCCCGCGGCTGCCAAGGGCGAGGCCGACCACTCCGAGCAGCACGAGCGACACCCCGAACCCGCCGAGCGAGGGCGACTGCACGGCGCCGCCGGTCTTCACGATTCCCGCCCAGGCCAGACGACCAGCGACGTACGCGCCCGTCACCGCGCCGAGCGGAGCCAGCGTGAGGGCCAGCGTCGTGACGCGGGCGCGAACGGGCGTGTCCCTGCGCGCAAGGATGATGACGGCAGAGGCAAGGACGAGCGGCCCGACCCAGATCGGCCACGTGAGAAACGTCGCGACCAGCGCCAGGGCCAGGACCGCAAGGGTCGGCCGGGCCGGGCGTTCGTCCCACGCCGCGATGGCCCACCAGGCGGTAACGGCAAAGGTCTCGGACACGACCTGGGCGATGTACGAATCGTGCGCGAACGATCCGAGCGTGTAGTCGCGCGGCACGAAGAGGAACAGTGCGGCCGTCAGGCCGGCGGCGGCCCGTATCCACACCCCGGAGAGCACGCCGCGCATCACCAGCGCGGCGACGAGACCGGCCTTCAACGCCACCGCCAGCGCGACGAGCGCGTGGACCACTCGAACGCCGCCAAGACCCGCCAGTTGCCCGCCGATCACGGCCAGCAGGTGACTGCCCGGCGTGTAGCTGACCATCTCTCCGAGCCACCGCTCGGCAGCTGGATCGTGTACGAGGCTGCGATGCGTCTCGATGTAACGAATGAGGGCGAGGTGATGCACGAGATCGGGGCCGCTGCCGAGCGGGAGCAGTGTCGGCCACGCCCATGCGAGCAGGAGCGCCAGCGTGACGGCCGTCACGATGCCCCACACGGCCACACCCGCGCGGTCGGGTGCGGCACCTCGCCCGAGGCCCAGCACCACGGGTCCGGCGACGGCGGCGGCCAGCGGCAGGGCGACCCACGGAGCGACAGGCAGGCCGACGAGATCCCCGAACCAGGCGCCGACGACGACGGCCGCGAGGAGGCAGACCGGCGTCACCGCGACGGCATCCGCGGTCGAGACGCGCGAGTCGGGGAGACGATCCACGGTCAGCATTATTCCATGCCGAGGGGAGCCACGCGCGTCCGGCTGATCCGTCCCGAGCGAAGTCGCGGGAAGCCGGACGCCACGACCGCAACTCGGGTAGAATCCCCGGCATGCGAACCGTACTCTCCCGCGTGCTGGTGCTGTGCCTGCTCCCGGCGTCCGTCGCGTCCGTCGGCGCCGCCGACCGTCCGAACATCATCTTCATCATGTCCGACGACCACGCGGCGCACGCCATCAGCGCCTACGGGTCACGGGTGAACTCGACCCCCAACCTGGATCGCCTCGCCCGCGAAGGGGTCCGGTTCGACAACGTCTTCGTCACGAACTCGATCTGCACCCCGAGCCGCGCGGCCATCCTCACCGGTCAGTACGCGCACCTCAACGGCGTTCCGGTCTTCAACCGGTTCGATAGCACGCGGCAGACGGCGCCGAAACTGCTGCAGGCCGGCGGCTACTACACCGGCATGATTGGCAAGTGGCACCTTGGCAGCGATCCGGCAGGATTCGACCGGTGGGAGATCCTGCCGGGCCAGGGCGCGTATTTCGATCCGCTCTTCTACACCGCGGACGGAGAGAAGCGGTACACCGGGCGGTACGTCACGGACGTCATCACCGATCTCGCCATCGACTTCCTGCAGTCCCGTCCGAAAGACAAGCCGTTCTTCCTGATGGTCCATCACAAGGCGCCTCACCGGTCGTGGGAACCGGACGAGACGCACCGGAAGCAGTTCGAGGGGCGCTGGATTCCCGAGCCGCCGACGCTGTGGGACACCTGGGCCACGCGCACCGACGCCCTGAGGGAGAATCGCCAGCGCGTCTTTTCCGATCTCACGCGCCGCGACCTGAAGCTGACCCCGCCCGCCGGCATCGAGGGCGCGGCGCTCGGGTCGTGGCTGTCGACGATGCCGACCGAGGTGACGACCACGGTGGGCGGCTCGCCGGTGACCCTGACGGGTGACGCGCTGGCGCGATGGAAATACCAGCGCTACATGCAGGACTATCTCGCGGTGATCCAGTCGGTCGACGACAATGTCGGCCGGCTGCTCGACCACCTCGACCGTTCCGGCCTCGCGCGCAACACCATCATCATCTACACGAGCGACCAGGGATTCTTCCTCGGCGACCACGGGCTCTACGACAAGCGGTTCATGTACGAGGAGAGCCTTCGCATGCCGTTCCTGGTCCGCTGGCCGGCCGGCGCGAAACCCGGGACCGTCGCGCGCGGCATGGGTCTCAACGTCGATTTCGCGCCCACGTTCCTCGCGGCCGCCGGGCTCCCTGTGCCCGCCGACATGCAGGGCCGCAGCCTGCTCCCGCTCATCCGCGGCCAGCAGCCGGCTGACTGGCGCACGTCGATGTACTACCGCTACTACCACGACCCCGGCGACCACAACACCCGGAGCCACTACGGCGTACGCACCATGACGCACAAGCTCATCTACTACTGGAAGAAGGACCAGTGGGAGCTGTTCGACCTGGTGAAGGACCCGCAGGAGATGCACAACCTGTACGGACAGCCCGGGTTCGACACCGTGACGGCCCAGCTGAAAGCCGAACTCGCCCGCCTCAAGGCCTCCGTCAACGACAGGGACGAGTTCGCCGATACCCAACTGCCGAACGGCGTCGACGGCCCTCCGGCACGGCTCAGGGGGAAGTAGGTAGAATGGCGGGATGAGCGTCCTCAAGCTTCGCGGAGGTGTCGCCCTCTCGGCGTTCCGGCTCGACAAACTCAATACCCGCCTGCGGGCCGCATCGCCGGGGCTGACGGTCGCCTCGGCGTGTTTCTGGCATTTCGTCGAGCTGGCCCGCCCGCTGGACGACGTCGACGCCAAGAAGCTCGAGCGCCTGCTGACCTACGGGCCCGCTGCCCCGGCCGCGAGCGGCCGGCCGGTCGTCATCACGCCCCGGCTGGGCACGATCTCGCCGTGGTCGTCGAAAGCCACCGACATCGCCCGGCAGTGCGGGCTCGGGGCGGTGACCCGCATCGAACGGGGCACCGAGTTCCACGTGAACGGCGACGGCGACCTGCCGGCAATCCTCCCGGTGCTCCACGACCGCATGACTGAAACGGTCCTGCCGTCGCTCGACGCTGCCGACGAACTGTTCCATCACTACCCGCCCCGCCCGCTCACGACCATCGACATTCTCGGCCGCGGCCGCGCCGCCATCGACGACGCCAACGTCGCGTTCGGCCTGGCGCTCGCGCCGGATGAGATCGACTACCTCCTGACCTGCTTCCTCGCCGAAGGGCGGAACCCCACGGACGTCGAGCTCACGATGTTCGCGCAGGCGAATTCCGAGCACTGCCGGCACAAGATCTTCAACGCCTCGTGGGTGATCGACGGCGAGCCGCAGCCGCAGTCGCTGTTCGGCATGATTCGGACGACGCACGCGGCGAACCCGCAGGGCACCGTGGTGGCGTATTCGGACAACGCCGCGGTCCTCGAAGGCCGGGTCTCCGAACGGTTCTTCGCCGATCCCCGCACCGGACGCTACGGCTACCACGAGGATCTGACGCACTCGCTGGCCAAGGTCGAGACCCACAACCATCCGACGGCCATCTCGCCGTTCCCCGGGGCCGCCACAGGGTCGGGCGGTGAGATCCGTGACGAAGGCGCCACCGGGCGCGGCTCGAAACCCAAGGCGGGGTTGTGTGGTTTCTCGGTCTCGAACCTCCGGATCCCCGGGTTCGAGCGGCCGTGGGAGGGCCCGGCATCGAGTCCCGACCGGATTGCCTCACCGCTGGCCATCATGATCGACGGCCCCATCGGCGCCGCGTCGTTCAACAACGAGTTCGGCCGCCCGAACCTTGCCGGGTACTTCCGGACGTTCGAACTCGAGGCTGGCGGCGTGACACGCGGCTACCACAAGCCCATCATGCTCGCCGGCGGCGTCGGCAACATCCGCGCGCAGCACGCGCACAAGGCCGACGTGCCGGTCGGGGCGCTGTTCATCCAGATTGGCGGCCCGGCCATGCTCATCGGCATGGGCGGCGGATCCGCGTCATCCATGTCGACCGGAGCCAACGCCGCGGATCTCGACTTCGACTCGGTCCAGCGGGGCAACGCGGAGATCCAGCGCCGCGCCCAGGAAGTCATCGATCGTTGCTGGGCGCTCGGGGACGCGAACCCGATCCTGTCGATCCACGACGTCGGTGCCGGCGGACTGTCGAACGCGCTGCCGGAACTGGCGCATGGATCCGGCCGCGGCGCCCGTTTCGACCTGCGGGCCGCGCCCAACGAAGAGACGGGGATGACGCCGCGCGAGGTCTGGTGCAACGAAGCCCAGGAGCGGTACGTGCTCGCCATCGCGCCGGACGACCTCGATCGGTTCCGCGCACTCTGCGAGCGTGAGCGCTGCCCGTTCGCGATCGTCGGCACCGCCACCGCCGATCACCGGCTCGTCGTGCACGATCCGGTCTTCGAGAACGACGCGGTGGACATGGACCTGCCGGCATTGCTCGGCAAACCGCCGCGCATGACGCGCGACGTCGTCCGCCTCGCGCCCGCGCTCGCTCCGCTGGATCTCACCGGCGTGACCCTGGCCGACGCGATCGGCCGCGTGCTCCGCGCGCCAGGTGTCGCCGACAAGACGTTTCTCATCTCCATCGGCGACCGCAGCGTCGGTGGCCTCTGCGCCCGCGATCAGTTCGTCGGGCCGTGGCAGGTCCCCGTCGCCGACTGCGCGACGACCACCCTCGGATTCCGGGGACACGCGGGCGAAGCCTTCGCCCTTGGTGAACGCGCGCCGGTGGCCGCCATCGACGCGCCGGCCTCGGGGCGGATGGCCGTGGCGGAGGCCCTCACGAATCTCGCCGCCGCACCCGTGACGGATCTATCGCGCGTCAAGCTCTCGGCCAACTGGATGGCCGCGGCGGGTGCTCCCGGCGAGGACGCCGCGCTCTTCGACACGGTCCGCGCGGTGGCGCTCGATCTGTGTCCTGCCCTCGGCGTCGCCATTCCCGTGGGCAAGGATTCCATGTCGATGCGCACGACGTGGACGGACCACGGCCAGCCCCGCGCCGTCGTCAGCCCCGTCTCGCTCGTGGTGTCGGCATTCGCGCCCAGCGACGACGTCAGGTCCACGTGGACACCGCAGCTGCGAACGGACCTCGGGCTGACGGATCTCGTCTTCATCGACCTCGCGGCCGGGCGCCGCCGTCTCGGAGGGTCGGTGCTCGCGCAGGTGTACGGGCAACTGGGTCACGACACGCCTGACGTGGACGACCCGGCGCGCCTGAAGTCGTTCTTCGCCGCGCTCGCATCGCTGCGCCGCGAAGGACTCGTCCTGGCCTACCACGACCGGTCGGATGGCGGCACGATCGTCGCCCTGCTCGAGATGGCGTTTGCCGGCCACACGGGCCTCACGGTTGATGCCGATGCGCTCGGCGTCGGACGTGACGATCTGCTCCCGGCGCTCTTTGCCGAAGAACTGGGCGCCGTCGTCCAGGTGCGATCGGCCGACGTCGCGCGCACCATCGAGGTCCTGGAGGCGCACGGCCTCGCCAGTGCCGTGGTGGCGCGCCCGTCGGACGACGGGGTGATCCGGATTCGCCTGGGATCGGACGTCGTGTTCAGCGAGACGCGCGTGGCGCTGCATCGGGCCTGGAGCGAGACCACCTGGGCCATGCAGTCGCTCCGCGACCACCCCGACTCGGCGCAGCAGGAGTACGACCGCATTTCGGACGAAGACGATCCGGGGCTGTCGCCGCTGCTCACGTTCGATCCGGACGGCGAGGCCTCCGCGCCGTTCGTGGCGCGCGGCGCGCGGCCGCCGATCGCCATCCTGCGCGAGCAGGGCGTCAACGGCGAAGTGGAGATGGCCGCGGCGTTCGACCGCGCCGGGTTCGAGGCGCACGACGTGCACATGAGCGACGTCATCGAGGGCCGCGTGTCGCTCTCGGCGTTCCGCGGCCTGGCGGCGTGCGGGGGCTTCTCGTACGGCGACGTGCTCGGCGGCGGTGAAGGCTGGGCGAAGTCCATCCTGTATCACGCGCGAGCCCGGGACGAGTTCGCCGCGTTCTTCGGGCGGCCCGACACGTTCGCCCTCGGCGTCTGCAACGGCTGCCAGATGATGGCGGCGCTCAAGGAAATCATCCCCGGCGCCGGCGCGTGGCCGCGTTTCGTCAAGAACACGTCGGAGCAGTTCGAAGCGAGGCTGTCGCTGATGGCCATCGCCGAGAGTCCGTCACTGTTCTTCGCCGGCATGGCGGGAAGCCGGATCCCGGTCGTCGTGGCGCACGGAGAAGGGCGCGCGGCGTTCGACGAGCCGTCGCACGCATCGTCGGTGATCGTCGCCGGACGATTCGTCGACAACCGCGGGCGTCCGACGGAGATCTATCCGCTCAACCCGAACGGGTCGCGGGGCGGCCTGACCGCCGTCACCACGGCCGACGGGCGTTTCACGGCGCTCATGCCGCACCCGGAACGGGTCTTCCGCAGCGTGCAGCTCTCCTGGCACCCGGACGGCTGGGGCGAAGACAGCCCGTGGATGCGGTTGTTCAGGAACGCGAGGACGTGGTTGGGCTGAGCCTGGGGCCGTGAGCCGTGAGCCGACGTGGGGGCCGGCCTCAGCCGGCCCCCACGTCGTTCCGCGCTACTTGGTGACCTTCACCTTGCCGTCGGCGTCGAGCAACTTGATCTCGCCCAACCCGAGTTCGGCCAGGCCGGTCTTGATCTTCGCGTAATCGCCAATCACCACCCACGCGACGTTGTCGGGGTGGATGGCCGCTTTGGCGGCGCGCACGATGTCTGCGGCCGTCAGCGCCTTCACCTTCGTGCCGTACGTGGCCCAGTGGTCATCCGGCAACCCGTAGGTCACCAGCTCTTCGAGCGAGCCGCCGACCGCCCCGCCGGTTTCCCACCGCCCCGGCAACGTGAGGACGAGGCCGTTCTTCGCCATGGCGAGTTCGGCCTCCGTCACGGGCGCGCTGCCCTGGATGCCGGCGAGTTCCTTGCGGATCTCCTGGATGGACTCCTTCGTCTTGTCGGTCTGCACCGGCGAGTAGATGATGAACGGCCGCTGACCGCGCGCGTCCCAGAACAAGGTCTGCGCGCCGTAGGTCCAGTGTTTGTCTTCCCGCAGGTTCATGTTGATGCGCGACACGAACTGCCCGCCGAGCATGGCGTTCATCGCCTCGATCGCGACCTCATCCGGATTCGCCTTCGGCGGAGCCACGTGTCCCGCAAGGATGAGCGACTGCTCGGAACCGGGCCGATCGATCACGTACACGCCGGCCCTGCCGACGGGCACCGTGCCGATGTTCTTCGCCGGCACCGTGCCGGACTTCCACCCGGCGAACAGGGCCTCGATCCGGGGTCTGATCTCGGCCATCGTCGTCGCGCCCACGACCACGAGCGTGGCGTTGTTGGGCTTGAACCAGTCGGCGTGGAACTTCACGAGCGCGTCGCGTGTCACCTTCGTGACCGCGTCGATCGTGCCGCTGCCGGTCAGCGGCGTGCCGTACGCGTGTGCCGGACCGTAGAGCAGCCCCGGAAGCACCCGGAGGGCGATCCCGATCGGCTGCATGCTTTCCTGCTGAATCGTCGCCAGGCGGCGTTTCCGGAGCCGCTCCAGTTCATCCGCCGGGAACGATGGATTCAGGATGACATCGCCGAAGATGGCCAGCGACTCTTCCAGTTTGTCGCTCAGCGCCGTGATCGACACCGACGACTGATCGAGGCTCGACCCCACGCCGAGGCTCGCCCCGAGACGCGCGAGATCCTCCGCGATCTGCTGCGACGACCGCGTCTTCGTCCCTTCGTCCATCATGTCCAGCGTCAGGCTGGCCGTACCCGGCGACGCGGACTGGTCGGCCGCCGTGCCGGCATCGACGAGCAGCGACAGCGAGACCTTCGGCACCGCGCGCCGTTCCGCGACGATCAGCGTCATCCCGTTGGCCAGCTTGGCGCGGGTGAACGGCGGGAACGAGGCCGCGGGCGGCGCACCGGGCGTCGGCACCGCCTTGCGATCGACCGTCGACGGCGTGGTCGAGTAATCGGGGAACGGCTGCACTTCGAGGACGTAGAGGCCGTCGGCCAACCAGCGGTTCGCGACGTCCTTCACCTGCGGCGCCGTCGCCGAGGCCACCCTGGCCAGGGTCGTCTTGTACTGCTCGGGATTGCCGGCATACACCTGGCCCTGTGCAAGGACGTCGGACTTACCGCCGAATCCGCCGATACGCTCGACACCGGAAATGAAAGCGGAGCGGTACTGCGTCCGCACACGTTCGACTTCGGCGGGCGTCGGCCCGTCCTTGAGCAGCTTCGCGAGTTCGTCGCGGACGGCCGCCTCGACCTTCGCGCGATCGGCGCCGGGCCGCACGTTGGCCTGGATGTAGAACAGGCTCGCGATCTCGCGCGAATCGAGCGCCGCCGACACGGTCGTGGCGATCTGCTCGTCGTACACGAGACGTTTGTAGAGGCGCGACGTCTTGCCGCCCGCGAGCACCTGCGCGGTCAGTTCGAGCAGGGTCATGTCCTCGGTGCCCCAGGGCGCCACGTTCCAGACCAGGTAGAGCCGGTCCTGCGGGACGCGGTCCTGCATGATCTGCCGCTGCTCGCCGCTGCGCTTCGCGACCCACGCCTGGTGTTTCGTCACGGGCGGGCCTGCAGGGATGTCACCGAAGTACTTCTCGACTTTCGCCCGGGCCGTCTCGGCGTCGATATCCCCGGCCAGCACGATGACGGCGTTCGCCGCGCCGTAGTAGTTCTGGAACCACGCCTTCACATCGTCGAGCGACGCGGCACCCAGGTCTTCCATCGAACCGATGACCGACCACGAGTACGGGTGGCCCTTCGGGAAGACGGCGTCCGTCATGGCGAGGTCCACGCGGCCGTAGGGCTCGTTCTCGCCCTGGCGCTTCTCGTTCTGGACGACGCCGCGCTGCTCATCGAGCTTGGCCTGCGTGATGGCGCCGACCAGGTGCCCCATGCGATCGGATTCCATCCAGAGCACGGTGTCGAGCGCGGACGTGGGCACGTTCTGAAAGTAATTCGTGCGGTCTTCATTGGTCGTGCCGTTGAGATCCGTCGCCCCCAGGCCCTCGAGCACCTTGAAGTAGTCGTCGTTGAAGTGCTCGCTGCCGTTGAACATCAGGTGTTCGAACAGGTGCGCGAACCCGGTACGGCCTGGCTTCTCGTTCTTCGAGCCCACGTGGTACCAGATGTTGACCGCCACGATCGGCGCTTTGCGATCCTCGTGGACGAGCAGCGTCAGACCATTCTTGAGCACGAACTTCTTGTAGGGGATGTCGATGCCCTGGACGGGCTGCGCGAGCGCCGACACCGGACCGGCCAGCCACGCGCACAGAACCACCAGGGCCACTGCCCCGGCAACATGTCGAACACGACTCATAGGACCTCCTGAAAGACGGCGGACCACCAGTATGCGCCCTGGGACGGGCGATAGTCCGTTAGACGTCCCGGGCCTCAAATGGTTCGGCCTCAGGGCGGCGAGTGCTCGCATCGGGGCGAGTCCCTTTCGTTACAAGCAGTTAAGAGCTATCGCCCGGACCATTCCGTTCCGAGAATGGAGGGTAGAATGGTGATCTCGCGCTAAGTTCCGTGCATGGCTGACTCCGTTGTCACACCGGGCGATGCCCCGGCCCCGCCGCCTCCTCCGCCTCGTCTCCGGCGGATTCGGAGAATCGTGTGGGTCGCCGCCGTCCTCGGCGTGCTGGCCGCCCTGCTCTACACGGCGCCCGTGCAGCGATGGGCCTTCGGCGTCGTGACGGCGCGCCTCGAGCAGGGCGCGGGCACAACGCTCCGAGCCGAGCACGTCTCCATGGATCCGCTGTCCCTCGGCGTGACGCTGGAAGGCGTCACCATCGCCAGCGCATCGACGCCTGGAATGCCGTACCTCACCGCCTCCCGCGTGGACGCCACCTTTGCCGCCGCTGTGCTCCGCGGGACGCCGGACCTCGAACGCCTCCACATCACCGGCCTCGCCGTGGACATGGAGAAGGTCGCGCCCGGTAAGCCTGGCGGCGAACCCTTCCGCGGCCTCGGCGCGTTCAAGGCCGGCGACGTCACCATCGAGAACTTCAGCTACGTATTGGGGGGGCCAGACGAGGCGCGGATGGCGCTGCGGAACCTGTCGGTGCGCGGCGTCGGCGACGCTCCGGGGCGAATCCGATTCGAGACGACCTCGCCCGCGACGTTGCTCATCGAGATTGCGGACGCGAAGATCCCGTTCGACACGGTCACGGGCGCGTTCACGATGGATGGCGACCGCGTCCACATCGCGCGCCTGTCGGGGCACTCCGGCACGGCCGACATCGAGATGAAGGGGGTTGCGCGCTTCGACCGCGGATACCCGCTCGACGTCGACTACCACGCCACCATCGACGTGCCGAAGGCGTCAGCCTGGTGGGCGATGACCTCCACGCTCGAGGGCCGTGCGCGCCTCGCCGGCCGCATCACCGGCCCGCTCGCGTCACCAACCGCGACCGCGACCGCCGACGTCCCGGGTTTTGCGTGGAAGACGTTGTCACCCGGGCGGCTGAGCGCCACGGGCACCATCAGCCTGCCGGGCGTGCGCCTCGACACATTCACGCTCGCGGTTCCGGAGATGACGGCGCACGGCAGCGGCTTCCTGTCGTGGGCCGACACGACCGGGCCCAATCCGCCTCGCAGCACCATCACCGCGCGCTGGCGCGCGCCGCTGCTGCGTCAGGTCGGGCCGCTCGTCGAACTCGACGCCGCCGACATTCCGCTCGTCTCGGCCGAAGGCGACGCCAGGGTGAACTGGCCAGGCTTCGTCCCTGACCTGACGTTGCTGGTCGGCGCGCTACGCACCCGCCTCGCCTCGGCACACGGGCCGGACGAAGACCGCGGCGTGGTCGACATGAAGGGCGCGAATGCCAGATGGCGTGTCGACTTCGAAGAACACCTCCCCGGCGAGACGGTGGTGCGCGGCCAGGCGGACGTCCTCGTGAACGGCACCGAGTTCGGCCGCTCGACGATGACCGGAACGATGGAAGCGACGATCGGCGATGCGGCGCCGATGCTGAGGCGCGCGGCGGCGCTGGACATTCCCGTGCCCGAGACGGCGCTCACGCGCCTCGAGCGCGGACGGGCCCAGCTCGTCGGCCCGCTGACCGGCACTGTCGCCATGCCGACGTGGCACGCGACGCTCGACGCGACCGATCTCGTGCTGTCGGGTCTCCACGGGATCACCGTGAGCGGCCGATTCGACGTCGATCCCGATTTCTTCATCACCGACGAACTCCTGCTGCGAGCGCCGGGAACCACGATCCGAATGCACGGGAACGTCGGGGTGCTGCAGGACACCAGTGAACTGGTGTTCGAAGGCGATGTGGACGCCGCGTGGGCCTCGGTGCCATTCGTCCCGGCGGAGTGGCCGCTGACCGGGAACGTTCCGATCACCGGACGGTGGACCACCGACGTCGACAAAGACGACCTCGAGGTGGCGTTCGAGGCGCCGGCCGGCACGCTTGCCGGCACGCCCATCGGCCCCGTCCGCGGCCGTGTCCTGAGCGGCCTGAAGGCCATCACGGGCGCCGTCGAGTTGCCCGAACTCGGCGGCCGGTTCTCGGGGACCTACGATCTGACGGAGGCCCCGGCACACTCGGGCCGCGCCGAGTTCGTCCGCGCGAACCTGGGGCGCTGGCTCGCGATCGCCGGCGCTCCCCCCGCCAGTCTCGATGGGATCTCGCTCACGCTCGACGGAACCGCCGACGCCTCAGGGTCGTTCGAGACGATGGAGGAGACGCAGGTCACCGCCACCGTGACCGGACTCTCGGGCGACGTGCGGGGACAGGCCTTCCGGCTCGAAGCTCCGGCCGTCATCCGCTGGATCCGCGGCGCGCTGGATCCCGGCGAGGCGGTGGTGACGGCCGGAGGCGCGCGCCTCGCCGTGACGCCGGCACCAGACGCGCTCGGCGAGTCGGTCGTCACCGCGACGGCCTCGATCGCGGACATCATCGCGCTGCTGCCCGCGGGTGTCCTGCCTGCCGGTCTCGCTGCCGACGGGGTACTTCGAGCCGACGCGCGTCTCGTGCACAAGGACCCGGCGCACCCCCGCGTCAGGGCCACGGCAGCCGTCGCGTCCGCGATGATGGACGGCCGGCAGATCGCACGAGATATGCGGGCCGAGGCCACGCTGGACGATCGACGATTCGACGTGCCTACGCTCAACGGCCTGGTACTCGGCGCACGCGTCGAGGCCGCGGCGTCGGCACCCGTGCACTGGGTCGCCCCCTGGCTCACGACCTCGGCGGGGACCGCCGATCACACCGGCGCGCGACTGTCCGGCGTCATCGACGCCCCGGTCGCAGCGGTCCTCGAGTCCTTCGGTTACGCCACGAACGACCTCGGCGGTCGTGCCCGCCTCCTCGTGGACGTCTCGGCGGACCGGCCGTCGATCGACGCGGTTCGCGGGACACTGAGCACGGACACTTTGACCATCGACACGCGAACCGGGACCTTCGTCGCCGACGGGCCGGGCCGGATTCGTCTCGGTGACGGCCGGGCGGTCATCGAAGCGCTGGCCGTCAAAGGGCCGGAGTCGCGCCTCGAAGCGAGCGGCGGGTTCGCGTTGTCCCCTGACGGCGCAGTGGACGTCCGCCTGGCCGGCACGGCATCGATGGCGCTGGTCGACGCCCTGGTCGCACCGCGAGTCGACGGTCAGGCCGATGTCGAACTGGCGGTTCGCGGGACGCTATCCCGGCCGGATCTCGACGGGGCCATCACGTTGCGCGACGTCAGCGCCCTCACGCCGGATGCGAGGCTCGTCCTCGCGCAATTCGGCGGCCGCATCAACTTCACGCCCGGCCGGGTGCAGGTGGTGAACGTCTCGGGGCAAGTCAACGGCGGCACGGTCGCGCTGGCCGGCGACGTGCCGCTGTCGGGTCCCGCCGCCGGCCACGAACTGCGCCTGACGGCCCGCGACATCTTCATCGAGTACCCGGCCGGCCTCCGCACCCGCCTGTCCGCGGAACTCGCCTTCACGGGCGGCCTCGATGCCCCGGAGCTCCGTGGCACCGCCACGATCCAGGCCGCCCCCTACCGCGAGACGCTGCCGCAGATGGCGCAACTCCTGACGGCCGTGGGCCAGACCTCGGGCGCGGCGGTCGATACGGAGCCCGGGCTGCTCGATCGGATGGCGCTCAACGTGGCGGTCGGCTCACCGATGCCGCTTCGCCTGGACAACAGTCTCGGCAAGGTCGAGGTCGTGCCGGACATTCGGATCGTCGGCACGGTTGCCGCACCAGCGCTGGCCGGGCCGGTGGACATCATCGACGGCAGCCGGATCTATCTCCAGAGCCGGACCTACACGCTGGCCGACAGCCGCATGGAGTTCTCGGCGGAAGACGGATTCATCCCCCGCCTCCAGCTGGTGGGCACGACGCGCGTTGGGGAATACGACGTGACACTGCGTGTCGACGGCCCGGCCGACGCGATGGAAATGAGCCTGTCGTCGGTACCGCCGTTGCCCGAACGCGACCTGCGATCGCTCCTGCTCACGGGACAGACGGAGGATGCGTCGGGTTCGGACTCGTCCGCCTTCGCCTTGACGGCGTTGTCGTCGGACCTGCTCGGCATGGCCGGGCAGGCGCTGGGGCTCGACAACGTTCGGCTGGGCGCCGAGAGCTTCGAACTCGTCTCCAGCGACCTGAATCCGACGACCCGCCTGACGCTCTCGAAGCTGTTCCTCGAGAAGTTCGAACTCGTGTATTCGGACAACATCGAGAACAACACCGCCACCTGGATCCTGATCTACCGGCCACGCAGCAGCATCGAGCTTCGCGCCTCGTCCCGCGACAACCTGGATCGCGTGTTCGAGTTCCGCCAGCGGCTTGCGTTCGGACCGGGCGGCCAGTCCAGCCGCGCGGGCCAGGCCGCCCGGCGCGGGGATGGCGCGTCGACCCCGGTTGAGCGCGTGGTCGCGGTTGACATCACCGGGGAACCGCCTGAGACCGCGGCCCGGCTCCGCGCCCTGCTCAAGCTCAAGCCGGGCGGCACGTTCTCCTACACGACCTGGCGCGCTGACCACGAACGACTCCGCCGCTTCTTCATCGAAGCCGGGTACCTCACCGCGAGAGTCATTCCGACCCGGCGGGTCATCGAACCTGGCGGGACGTCCCCGCCGGGCGTGTCGCTCGTCTATCAGATCGCGAGAGGACCGCTGACCATCGTCACCGTGAGCGGGTTCGCCGCCGACGCCCGATTCCTGCAGCGCCTCCGCGAGGCGTGGGCGCTGACGACCTTCGGCGAGTTCGCCGCTGCGGACATGTCGAAGACGGCCCGGCTTGAGCTCATCGATCGGGGCTACGTCGGACCGGACGTCGCCACCACCATCATCGAGCCGATGCCCGGGCGGTTGCTGGCGACGGTAGCCGTCACTCCGGGCTCGAAACCGGCGAAGCGCGCTGTCGAGTTCGACGGCAACGACACCATGGCTGAGATCGACCTCGTATCGCTGGCCGTGGCCTCGGGCGGCCAGGCGGCGGTGTGGCGGGATCCCTCGGCGCTCCGCCACGCGATCGCGCAGGCGTACGCGGCGCGCGGATTCAGGCACGCGAAGGTCGATGCCCTGCCGGTTCGGGTCGTCGGCGACACGGCGGTCTTGTCCTTCTGGATCAGCGAAGGCCTGCCCACGCGCGTGGGCGACGTCAGGATCACGGGCGCTCCGGCCGCGTTGACGCCCGCTGCCGTGGCGGCCGCTGCGCTTCCGCCCGGTGCGCTGCTGCCAGTGGGTGAAGAACGAGCCGCGCGCCTGAGGGTCGAGCGGCACTTCAGGAACCTCGGCTATCGGAACGCGACGGTCGGGATGCAGGTGGGCCGGCTGGCCGACGCGCCGGCCGTGTCGCTGACGTTCCCGGTCACCACGGGGCGCCAGCAGGTCATTCAGTCCGTTCGAATCGAAGGGGCCGTGACGACCCGGTCGTCCGTGATCGCACGGGCGCTGCAGTTGAAGCCGGGCGACGTGGCCGGACGACGTTCGCTCGCGGAGGCCCAGCGACGCCTGTACCAGGTCGGCGTGTTCAACAGCGCGAACATCCGCCTCGTGCCCGCGCCCGTTCCCGAGGGGACGCCCCGTTCGGCCGACACGATGCCTGTCACGGCCGTGGTTTCGCTCGCCGAACCCCGCAAGTTCCAGTTCGTCTACGGCGTCGAGGCCAGCAACGCGTACGGCCCGGTCTTCGAGAACGTCCAGAACTCGCTGGGGATCGCCGCCGACGTGCGCGACCGCAACCTGTTCGGCCGCGGCTGGACGGCGAGTATCGGCGCCCGCTACGAGGCCGACGTGCGCAGCGCCAGGACGTTGTTCAGCGTGCCGACGCTCGGGGCCAGACGGATCCCGACCAACATGTACCTGTCGTGGCGGAGCGAGGCGCTCCACGACGATGCGGGGAACTCCGCCGACTTCGTGACGAAGAACGCCACGATCGAGCAACGGTGGCGGCCGAGGTCCTGGCTGGATTTGACGTGGGGCTACTCGGTGTCGGACCGCACGTTGAGCGGCGTCGTGATCGACAACCGCGTGGTCGAGGACTTCAGCGTCGGCGGCGTCCTCGCTTCGCTCAACGGAACCGTCGTCGTCGACCGGCGCGACAGTCCGCTCAACTCGAGCCGCGGGTGGTTCCATTCCTCGAGCGTGCAGCAGGGGGCGACGTTCCTCGGCTCGGACCTGCGCTACACGCGGTACCTGGGGCGCGCGTACTACTTCTTCTCGCCATTCGATCGCGTGACCGTGGCTTCCGGGGTCCGGTTCGGGTCGTTCTGGAACGTGTCGGGCAAGGCCTCCCTCGACGTGGTCGATCTGCTCTTCAAAGCGGGCGGCAGCCAGACTGTAAGGGGGTACAAACAGGACCAGCTGTCACCGGCGACCGGAGAAGGCCTGCGCCTCGGCGGCACGCGGCTGCTGGTCTTCAACGAAGAACTGCGTGTCTCGTTCTCGACGCTGGTGCAGGGCGTGGTGTTCGCCGATGCCGGGAATACCTTTCTCAAGGACCAGTTCGCGTGGCGCGACCTGGCCGTGGGCCTGGGGTTCGGCGTGCGGATCAACACGCCCATCGCGCCGCTGCGGCTCGATTTTGGATTCCCGGTGCCCCGGCGGCCAGGAGACCGCGCCTTCCGGTGGCACTTCTCGGTTGGCCAGATGTTCTAGTACCGCGTCCAGCCTGTGCCGGGGGGTCGCTCGGGGTTGAGGGTCACAACTAGACCGTGGCACGATGGAGTGTCCCTGTTACTGACGGAGTGCCATGACCCGATTCATCCCGTGCCTTACCGTGTTCGTGTTCGTGCTGCTGGCCGCCCCCGGGAGCTTTGCCCAGGTCCCCCAGACGCCACCGGCCCCGCCGCCACCGGCGTGGAGCGGTACCCTCGGCGCGGGGCTCGCGCTGACGAGCGGCAACTCCGAGACTTCGAGCCTGAATCTGGCATTCAAGGCCGAGCACGATCCGAAGAACTCGGTCATCTTCAAGGCAGAGGGTCTGTACATCCGGGGGGCGAGCGAGGGAGAACTCACCGCGGACAACGCCGCGCTGGCCGCGAAGCTCGAACGCAGGTTTTCCGATCGCGGGTACGCGTTCCTCCAGACCCAGTACCTGCGCGATTCGTTCAAGGCGATCGACTACTTCATCGCTCCGACGTTGGGCGTGGGCTACAGACTGGTCCATACCGAACGCGCGACGCTGTCCACGGATGCCAGCCTCGGTCCGTCGTGGGAGAAGAACCCTGGCCGGGAGGTGAAGTCCGAGCTGGTGGTCGCGTTTGGCCAGAAGTCGACGTACGCCCTGTCGAAGACCGCGACGTTCTCGCAGGGAGTTTCGGCAACACTGGTGGGCAGTGACTGGGCGGACAGCCTGTACCGGTTCAACGCGGGTATCGCCGCCAGCCTGACCGGGCGCACGCACGTGAAGGTGGAAGTCGTGGACGTCTACAAGAACAAGCCGCCGACGCCGGCGGTGAAGAAGAACGACGTCTCGACGCTGGTGTCGGTGCTGTACCGATTCTGATCGGCGGCCTGGCGGGTGGCGTACAAGAGAATGGGCCCGACGTCGTTGGACGTCGGGCCCGTGTAAATCCCCGGCAGTGACCTACTCTCCCACGCAGTCACCCACGCAGTACCATCGGCGGTAGAAGGCTTAACTTCCGTGTTCGGAATGGGAACGGGTGTGACCCTTCTCCTATGGCTACCGGGAAACTTGTAAAGAACTTTAGGTTCAGCCGACGCCGTATACCGACGCGGTTCGCCTCGTCCCCACGGAGGACCCAAGTATGTTCTTCGGGGTCCAGCGGACGCTGCGGCGGCTGAATGTCAAACAGTTTGACAACGAATATCCTGCAAGAGAAGTTTCCGTGAGAGTATTGCTCACGCGTAGATATGGAGATAATGGTCAAGCCTCACGGCAGATTAGTACCAGTTAGCTGAGGATGTCACCATCCTTACACATCTGGCCTATCACCTGGTAGTCTTCCAG
>CAZJRM010000029.1:0-33838 GCA_964547975.1 uncultured Vicinamibacterales bacterium
GAAGACCGCATCCGGGGCGGCCTCGACCAGTGTCCGGAACCGAGTCTCGCTCTCCCGCAGGGAATCTTCCGCGTCTTCCCGCGCTTCGATATCCCGCGCCAGCGCCGCGTTCGTCTCGGCCAACCGCCGCCGGGCACGGGCCAGCACGACAACCATCGCGACCGACACCACGCTGCCGGCCACGGCAACGAGCGCGAGGGTGACCCAGAATCGCCGGTCGGCCCGGGCCGTCATCAGGCGGGCGAGGTGCGACGCGTGCGGAGTCGACACGGGCGGGTTCTCGGCAGCAATCCGCGTCAGCGTACCGTCGGCCGTGATCTGGTCGATGCCCGCCCTCAGCCTCCCGGCCACCCCGGCCGACGCGTGTCTCGCGATGAGCGCGTAGTCCACGCTGGCGGTCGCGTCCAGAACCCGGACACGCGTGCCTTCGCACACGCCGGAGTTGGAGAGCAGCAGTTCCCTGAAGTAGATCGTCCCCACGAGACCGGCGTCGGCCTCGCCCCTGCAAACCGCGCTGGCCACGCCGCCCGCGCTCGGCGCGGACACCAGTTGTGAAGGCCCGAACAGGCCCGGCAACTCCGGCCCGAGCCCCTGCGGATACGCCAGGCGCTTCCCCCGCAGCCCGTGCGCATCGCGGATGAGACTGTCTCCCGGTACGAGCGTGCTCAACTCGACCGACCACCACGGTTCCGAGACGAAGAACGCGCGCCGACGCTCTTCGTTCGGAATACCCACCAGGAGATCGACCGTTCCCCGGAGGAGAGCACGATCCTGCTCGGCTTCTCCGCCCTCCACGACCGCCCACGTCAGCGCCATTCCGGAACGTTCGGCGGCAGCCGTCAGCGCGTCGACCACGAACCCGCGGGGCCGCCCGCCATCGGACAGACCGCCCATGGGAGGCGTCGTCCACAGGCTGACGCGCAACGGAACGGCCGGCGCGGGGCGGCACGCGGGCGCCACGCACGCCACGAGTGCGGCCAGTGCGGCAAGCAGAAGTCGTCCGGCCGAGGATCGCGTGGTGGGCCCGTTCATGGCCGTGGGGCGTCAAGCACCTCCCGGATCCTGGCCGCCAGGTGGGCCCGGGAGAACGGCTTGGCGAGGAAGTGGACGCCCGGATCGAGGACGCCTTCGCGGCCGATGACGTCGGCGGGATAGCCGGACACGAACAGGCATCTCAGACCCGGGAATCGTTCGACCAGTGTGGCCGCCAGTGCGCGCCCGTTCATACCCGGCATGATGACATCGGTCAGCACCAGGTGGATCGGACCCGGGTGGTCCGACACGAGCGCCAGCGCCTGCTCCGGCGTCTCCGCCACCAGCACCGAGTAGCCCAGCGCCTTCAGCACGAGCTCAGCGGCGACACGGACCACTCGCTCGTCTTCGACGAGCAGTATCGTCTCGTCACCACCGCGCAATGCCGGGGGCGCCACCGGCACGTCCGGCGGACGCGCGACATCCACATGTCGGGGAAGAAACAGCCGGAACGTGGTTCCCGCGCCTGGCTGACTGTCGACGGTGATGAAACCGCCGTTCTGCTGCACGATGCCGTACACCATCGGAAGGCCAAGCCCGGTTCCCTGCCCAGCCGGCTTCGTCGTGAAGAACGGCTCGAAGATCCGCGCCTGCGTCGCGGCATCCATCCCGGCGCCGGTGTCGCGCACCGCCAGGACGACGTGGGGCCCGGGCACGACGCCGGGATGGGCCGCACAGACGTCGTCGCCGACGTCTTCATTCGTGGTCTGAACCGTGATCCGGCCGACGCCGTCGATGGCGTCCCGGGCATTGACCGCCAGGTTCGCGAGCACCTGGTCGACCTGCGTGGGGTCCATGCACACGAGCGGTTCGGACGCGTCTGGCCGCCAGACGAGTTCGACGTTCTCTCCAATGAGGCGCTGCAGCAGGTTGAGCGTGTCGGCCACGCGATGGTTGAGGTCCATCACGATCGGCGCGATCGCCTGCTTGCGCGCGAACGTCAGCAACTGGCGCGTAATGCCCGCCGACCGCTGGGCGGCGTCGGTGATGGCGTCCAGATGGGCCCGTACCGGGTGATCGTCGCCCAAGGCTTCGCGGCACAACTCGGCGTGGCTCATGATGCCGAACAGGAGGTTGTTGAAGTCGTGCGCCACGCCGCCGGCGAGGCGCCCCACCGACTCGAGTTTCTGCGCCTGCTGCAGTTCGTCCTCGAGGAGCGCCCGCTGGACCTCGGCCTTCCTGCGTTCCGAGATGTCACGCACGAAGACCAGGTGTCCGTCCCGGCCCTCGAAACGAATCGTGACGGCCGTGGTCTCGACAGGCACCCGGGTGCCGTCCAGGCAGACGTACTCCTGCTCCATCGGCGGCACGGCTCCGCCGGACTGACGCTGCGCCGCCATCCTCCGGCGTACCGCGGGGTGGAATTCAGGCGCGACGACCTCGAACATCTCCCGCCCGAGCAGGTCGTCGGCCCGCCCGGCGCCGAGCAACGTGACGGTCGCCGTATTGACGTAGCGGAATCGACCGTCGGTCTGGACGAAGATGGCCTCCGGCGCGCCTTCGATGAGGGATCGGAATCGCTCTTCGCTCGCGCGGAGCGCCTCTTCCGCGCCCTTGCGATCGGTAATGTCGTAGACCACGCCCCCGAGTCGCACGGGCCGGCCGTCCGGATCGTACGTGTACCCGCCGAGGCTCGCCAGCCAATGCACGGAGCCATCAGGCCAGGTAACCCGGTACTCGACGCGGAATCGCGCGCGCGTCCGCAGGGCCTCGTCGCCGACGCGCCACATCTCGACCAGGTCGGCCTCGGGAATCCGCGACGTGAAGGCCTCGGCCGTGCCGGGGAAGGTGCCGGGCGCGTAGCCGCACAGCGCCTCGTGCTGCTCCGACCACTCGATGCGGCCGGACGCGAGGTCCCAGTCCCACGTGCCCATCTGTGCGGCATCGAGGGCCACGCCGAGCCGCTCGGCGCTGTCTCGCAGCTCCTCTTCGACCCGCTGCCGATCCGCCGCGCGTTCGTCGAGCAGACGACGGGCGAGGCTGCGAAGCGACTCGATCGGGAGACGTTCGAGTTCCGCCGAGTTCGGGAGCCGTCGGTCGTTGGAGCCCATGCGGTCCGGTCCCCGCATCCCAGTCCGTCTACGACGCGCCCCGCCGCCCGCGGCCGGCCATGACCAGCAGGACACCGCCGATGGCGACCATCGCGGTCCCCCACCACAGGTTGATGTTGATCCCGAGCGACTTCGCGTAGAGAGCCGGTGGCGAGGTCAGCCCGAACACCACCAGGATCGCGCCCGTCACGGCCAGGAGCGCTCCGATCGGCCAGCGAATATCGAGTCGCACGCGCGCCTCCCTACCAGAAGATGATGTTGAGAATCACGACCAGCGCCATGACCGCCGCCCCGAGTCCTTCGGGGCGTTTCCACCAGGCCAGGTGTGTCTCGCGATCGTGTGTGGTGAGCGAGTAGACCAGCCCGGCCAAGTCCTGGTCTGTCTTGGTCGATCGGGTTGCCAGCGACACGACGATCGTGACCACGAAGCAGGTGGACCAGGCCCAGATCGCGGTCCAGAAGTTCTGCGCCATCTCGCTCGGATAGGCGTGCATCATGCCGAGCCATCCGCCCTTGATGCCGGCCACCGCGCCGGCCGGGAGCGTCAGCCCGTGATGCAGGGCCGCCGCCAGCGTGCCGGAGACCAATCCCAGGAAGGCCCCATGGCCCGTGGCCCGCCGCCAGAACATGCCGAGCAGGAAGGTCGCAAACAGCGGCGCGTTGACGAAGGCGAACACCAGCTGCAGGAAGTCCATGATGTTGTTGAACCGCGTCGCCAGGTACGCGGTCGCCACGCTCAGGGCGATGCCCACCACGGTCGTCACGCGGCCGACGTGCAGGTAGTGCGCATCGGAGGCTCCGGGCCGGATGTGGCTCTGGTAGATGTCGTAGGTGAAGACCGTGTTGAAGGCCGTCACGTTGCCCGCCATGCCCGACATGAAGGACGCCATGAGCGCGGTCAATCCTAGACCGAGAATCCCCGACGGATAGTAGTGCGCCAGCATGAGCGGGATCGACAGGTCGTAGTCGAGGCTGCCGTCCGGCCTGGCCGGGAGCGCGAACCCGCTGCTGCCCGCCGCGTCGGCTGTCAGCGCCATCGCGATCATCCCCGGCAGGATGACGAGGAACGGGAACAACATCTTCGGCACGGCCGCGATGAGCGGCGTGCGGCGCGCGGCCGCCATCGAGTCGGCCGCCATGGCGCGCTGCACCACGAGGAAGTCGGTGCACCAGTACCCGAACGACAGCACGAAGCCCAGTCCCATCGCCATGCCGAACCACTCGACGCCCATGGGATTCGATGCCGGGCTGCCGAGGTGGGCCCACGAGTCGGTCCAGGCGCCGGGCGCGTAGCCCCCGGCCGTCGCGACGCCCGACAGGCGCGCCACCAGGCCGTCCCACCCGCCGACGTCGCGCAGGCCCAGGAAGACGAGCGGGGCGAAGCCGAGAACGATCAGGAAGAACTGCAGCACTTCGTTGTAGATGGCCGACGTCAGGCCGCCGAGCAGGATGTAGGCCAGCACGATGCCCGCCGACACGAGGATGCTGACGTTGAAGTCCCAGCCGAGAATCGCCCCGAAGAGCCTCGCCAGCGCGTACATCGAAATCCCCGACGAGAACACGGTCATCGTCGCGAACGAGATGGCGTTGAACGACCGGGTCTTCTCGTCGAATCGCAGCTTCAGGTACTCGGGCACCGAGCGCGCCCTGGACCCGTAGTAGAACGGCATCATGAAGACGCCGACGAACACCATCGCCGGGATCGCGCCGACCCAGTAGAAGTGGCTCGTCGCGATGCCGTACTTGGCGCCGGAGGCCGCCATGCCGATCACTTCCTGGGCCCCGAGATTGGCCGAAAGGAACGCGAGGCCCGCGACCCAGGCGGGGATCGCCCGGCCCGAGAGGAAGAAGTCGTCGGACGTCCGTTGATAACGCTTCAGCGCCCAGCCAATCCCGAGGACGAACACGAAGTACACGGCCAGAATGACGTAGTCGACGGGCGCCAGTTGCAGTCCCGACATGAAAAACCTCCAGGAACGTCACACGTCCGGCAACGATCCCGGACGCAACCCCCGCTGTATATCACGAACGGCGACCTTTCGCGCGTCCCGCCGCTCGTAATAGAGTGACGAGGCACCCTCGCGCACGGAGACACCTTCGCTCATGGCCGACGACTATCTCGAGAAGATCCTGAAGGCCCGCGTCTACGACGTCGCGGTCGAAACCCCGCTCGACACGGCGCCGGGCCTGTCCGAGCGCCTCGGGAACCGCCTCCGACTGAAACGCGAGGACCTGCAACCGGTGTTCTCGTTCAAGCTGCGAGGGGCCTACAACAAGATGGCGCAGCTCCCTCCGTCGGCCCTCCGCCGCGGCGTGATCACCTCGTCAGCCGGCAACCACGCCCAGGGTGTGGCGCTGGCCGCCCAGCGCCTCGGCTGCCGCGCGACGATCGTCATGCCGGTCACCACGCCCCGCATCAAGGTAAACGCGGTGCTCGCCCGCGGCGCCGAGGTGATCCTGTTCGGCGACACCTACGCCGACGCGCAGGCCGAGGCGCGGCGCAGGGCGGCCGGCGCGCGGCTCACGTTCGTCCATCCGTTCGACGATCCGGATGTCATGGCGGGCCAGGGCACGATCGGGATGGAGATCCTCCGCCAGTCACCCCGCCCGCCTCATGCGGTGTTCGTCCCCGTGGGCGGCGGCGGTCTCATCGCCGGCATCGGCGCCTACATCAAGCGCCTGCAGCCGTCGGTCCGCGTCATCGGCGTCGAGCCCGTCGACTGCGACGCCATGGCGCGTTCGCTCGAAGCCGGCCGGCGGATCACGCTGGATCACGTCGGCCTGTTCGCCGACGGCGTGGCGGTCAGGCAGGTCGGCCGCGAGACGTTCCGCATCTGCCGCCGCGTCGTCGACGAAGTGGTGCGCGTCGACACCGACGAAATCTGCGCCGCCATCAAGGACGTGTTCGAGGACACCCGCACCGTCCTCGAACCGGCGGGCGCCCTCGCCATTGCCGGCGCGAAGGCGTGGGCGGTCGGGCGCGGCGTGCGGGACCGCGACCTCGTCGCCATCGCGAGCGGGGCCAACGTCAACTTCGATCGGCTCCGGTTCGTCGCGGAGCGCGCCGAGATGGGCGAACACCGCGAAGCCATCCTTGCGGTCACGATTCCCGAGCAGCCGGGGAGCTTCAAGGCCTTCTGCGCGATCCTGGGCCCCCGCAGCATCACCGAGTTCAACTACCGGATCGCCGACCCCGCGAGGGCGCACGTGTTCGTCGGCCTCGAGGTCCAGGGCCGAGCCGAAACCCGGAGCATCGTGGCCACGCTGGGGCGGCACGGGCTGAAAACCCTCGACCTGTCGGACGATGAACTCGCCAAGCTGCACGTGCGGCACATGGTGGGCGGGCACGCGCCGACGGGCCGCGCGACCGCGCGCCGCGGTGAACGCCAGGAACTGCTCTACCGTTTCGAGTTCCCCGAGCGGCCGGGCGCGCTGATGAAGTTCCTCGACCACATGCGCACCGACTGGAACATCAGCCTGTTCCACTACCGCAACCACGGCGCGGACTACGGCCGCGTGCTGGTCGGCATGCAGGTCCCGGCCGCCGAGATGCGGAGCTTCACCCGTTTCCTCGACACACTCGGGTATCCGTACGTCGACGAGAGCCGCAATCCCGCCTACCGCGTGTTCCTGGGCTGATGGCTGGATGTGGGGCGGGGCTTCAGCCCTGCCCGCGACATCCTTGAGATTTGCCGACCCCGCCGGAATACTGCACCGGCCCTTGAGCCCTGCCGGCCGGATTCGGGTACACTGCCCCCGCGCGACAGCCTGCCCCCGGGAGCACACGCCATGACCGCAGCCGCACGATGGACGATTGCCGCCGCCATCACCTTCAGCGTTGCCGCGCCAGCCGGAACGGCCTCGGCGCAACCCCGTGGGTTCCTCCACGCCAGCGGGACCCGCATCGTTGACGGCCAGGGCCGTGACGTCCTCCTGCGCGGCATGGGACTCGGCGGATGGATGCTCCAGGAGGGCTATATGCTGGGCCTCAAGAAGGAAGGCACGCAGCACTCGATCAAGGCGCGCATCGCCGACCTCATCGGCCGCGAGGACACCGAGCGGTTCTACCGCCTCTGGCGGGAGCACCACATGACGCGGGCCGATGTCGATCGCCTGGCGGCGGCGGGCTTCAACAGCATCCGCCTGCCGATGCACTACAACCTGTTCACACTGCCGATCGAAGAGGAGCCGGTCAAAGGCACCGACACCTGGCTGAAGACCGGCTTCGAGATGACCGATGCGCTGCTCGAGTGGTGCCGCGCGAACCGGATGTATCTCATCCTGGATCTGCACGCGGCTCCGGGCGGCCAGGGCAAGGACGCCAACATCTCGGACTACGATCCCGACAAACCCTCGCTCTGGGAGAACGCGGAGAACCGCCGCAAGACCGTGGCGTTGTGGGGCAAGCTGGCCGAACGCTACGCGAACGACCGGTGGATTGGCGGCTACGACATCCTGAACGAGCCGAACTGGACCTTCGAGGGCAAAGACAAGAACGGGAAAGAGGATGTGGCGAACGCGCCCATCTGGTCGCTCTACCGCGAGATCACGGCCGCCATCCGCCGCGTCGACCGGAATCACCTCATCATCGTCGAAGGCAATGGCTGGGGGAACAACTATGGCGGGTTCCCGGCGCCGTGGGATTCCAACATGGCCATGAGCTTCCACAAGTACTGGAATCCCAACACCGAAGAGGCCATCGCGAAGTTCCTCGCCTTGCGCGACCAGTTCCGCCTGCCGATCTGGCTGGGCGAAAGCGGCGAGAACACCAACGAGTGGTTCCGCGAGTGCGTCGCCCTCGTCGAGAAACACGGCATCGGCTGGGCGTGGTGGCCGTACAAGAAGGTCAACAACCCGCGGTGCATTTCGACCGTGATTCCGCCGGAAGACTTCGCGGCCGTGGTCGCGTACTGGAACGGCGAAGGCCCGCGGCCGACAGCGGAACAGGCCCGGCGCGGGCTCTTCGCCCTGGCCGAGAACCTGAAGATCGCCAACTGCCGCTACAACGCGGACGTCGCGAACGCGCTCATCCCGGAAGGCCGCGTCGTACGCTGACCACACGGATGCCGGTCCGGTGGCTTGCGCCGCGTCGCTGAAGCAGAAGGGCGGCGGCGATTCGGTCGCGCCTTATCTGGCGCCTGGCAGGCTCACCCGCAGATCACGTATCGGCCGCTCGTTCGCGTCGAGGAACCGCGCGCAGAAATCGGTGGCTCCTCCCCCATTGATGACCGCGGCACGCACGACATTCGGCCCCTTCTTCAGCGTGAGGCGCTTCGACACGCCATCGTCGATCACCGCCTGCCGATCGCCGAAGATGCTGATCACTTCCTGACCGTTCACCCACCAGACCGACGCGGCGTTCGAGCCAATCGCCAGCCGGACGCCCGGTCGCTCCGACGGGCTCTGAACGACGGTCACGGCCCAGAAGAGCACGTTCGACGTCGGCTTCTTGCGCCCGATCGCGAAGTGGTAGAGGTTGACGTTGTAGCGCGTCGTGTCGACCGCGTGCCAGACGAGCGGCGTATCCGACACGGTCACCGTGTCGCCGTCGTGCGGAACGACGGTGAGCTGCCCACCGAAGTACTCGCGCGACACGGCGGCCCGCACCGCACTGTCGGTCAGACCGTTCGCGGCAATGGGCTCGAGGATCAGCCAGCGCTGGATGAAACCGTCCGCGGCCACCGGCTTCTCAGCCGACACCGGACGCGTAAGCGTGATCGGCGCGGCCCCCTGCCCGGCAAGGCCAATCGCGGTCCCTGCGACAAGCAGCGCCACCGACACGGGAACAACGAAGAACGACGCGTGAAGTCTCATGGTCAGGGCATCCTGAGCAGCCAGCGCTGCTTGTCACTGGACGGATCGTACGGCGAGAGTGTCGCGAAGCTGCTGCCGATGGCCGACAGCGCCAGCGCCTCGGTCCGGCCGGGCACCTGCCTGGGGCTGATACGCCACGTGCCGTCGGGAAGCTGATCGAGCCGCCACAACTGCTCCGGCGCGCCGGTGAATTCCGGCAGCGCGACCAGTTCGGCGTCGGAGGACACGGCCAGCGTCCGGGTGGTCCCGGCAATCGAAATCCTGAAATACGGCTCACCCAGGTACCCGCCCGCCCCCTCCGCCGGGGTGATCGTCCATTGCTGCTGCGCCTGGCACAGGTAGTTGGCCATCCGGACATCGACGGGCCCGGCGGGCCACTTCACCGACACCACCGCGACGTCCTGCGGCGGAATGACACCACCACGGCCGGCGAACATGCCAGGTCCGCCAGCACCGAGCGGCGGCACCGCGGACGGCGGGGCACCGCTCCCGGGCGCTGGTGGCTGGGGCCTGGGCCCGCGGACGATCCGGCCACCGACGGGTTCACCTTCCACCGCGAGTTCGAGCGCCGTCCCGGTGCGCGCCGACTCGATCGTATACGTGCCGGCGCGCACGTGGTCGCCCGCCACGGGCCAGCCGTCCTTCCACAGCAGCGGCCGGATGTCGAGCACGCTCGCGCCGCCACGATCGAGGTCCGCCTCCCAGTGCAGCGAGAACTTCTGCACACCCGCGCCGAGATCGATCAGGCCGAAATGGCCGGGCCCGATCACGCGTCCGCCGGATCCAATCACCAGCCTGCCGCCGCCCTGAATCATGTCGATGCCCAGGTGATCGACGTACGGTCCGGTGACCTTCCGAGAACGGCCCACGCGGATGTTGTACCCGGAGTCGGCGCCGCGGCAGCAGCTGCCGTGCGTTGCCAGCAGGTAGTACCAGCCCTCGTGGTAGATCAACGTGGCGGCCTCGCAGTTGACGGCGAGATCGACGGGCCGGTCGCCCGGGTGGAGCCGCTTGCCGGTCTTCGGGTCGAGTTCGACGAGACGGATGTAACCGAAGTACGAGCCGTAGACCATCCACAGGCGGCCGTCGGTGGGATCGAGCAGGATCCCCGGGTCGATCGCGTTGCAGTCCTCGATACCGTCCGACGATGCCACGATTCCCCCGGGTTCCCACTTGTAATCGGGAGAGGCGGGATCCAGGGACTTCGTCCAGATCATGTGGATGTCGGCCTGGGGCTGCACGGTCGACGTGGCGACGTAGAGGCAGTACCGGTCGGCGAGCTTCACGACATCGGGCGCGGCTCCCCGCTTCGACGGCGTCACCCCCTGCCGCCAATTCCAGCCATCGTCCGACACCAGGGCCGTGCCGCCGGTGCCGTACGTGTAGAACCTGCCGTCAGACTCGATCACCGTGGAAGGGTCATGAATCACGACGCGGCCTTCCAGGGCGAGAGCCATCGAGACCAGCGCCAGCAGCGCGGCCGGGATCGCCACCTTCACGCGATGGCTGAGACGGAGAAATCGGTTTCGCATAGTCGCTTCAACTCTGGGGACCGGCACCTGGCCGCCCGTCGCGGAGGATCCGCGTGAGGGCACCGAGTATACAACTGGCGGAGCACGTCGTAGACGCGCAATCCCCGAACGTCGCCCTCTACTTCGCCCGCGGGATCCTCAGCACGGTCAGCGACTGCGCCGGGAGGTCCACCGTCAGTTCGGCTCCCGTCACCGTCAGGCTCGACTCCGTGGGCGCGACCTTCGTCGGCGCGTCGATGGCGTTCTCGGCCTGCAGGTCCCCGTGCGCGAGCTGGACGACGCGCGCCGCCACGCCGGGCGTCACTCCCGCCAGCGACACGTTCACGCGCGTCACGGCCGCGTTCGTGTTGACCACCTTCACGATGATCTCGCGGGTTCGCTCGTCGGCCGACGCGCTCGCGTAGAGTCCGTTCTGCGCCGCCGCGGCCGCGCCATTGATCGCCACCGGCAGCACGTGTGTCCCGACGTTCGTCGAGAAGAGCTTCTGCACGTAGTAGCTCGGCGTCCCGAACGACGTCAGGTTGTCGAACCAGATCAGGTCCGGTGCCCACTGCCACGCATCGACGTGGGCGAAGAGCGGCGCGTACGACGCCATCCGCACGAGGTCCGCGTTCCGTTCGAGCCCCGTCATGAACGCGGCCTCGGACAGCGCTGCCTGCCAGTTGTTCGGCCGCTTCCCGCGCCCGGCCGCCGACGCATGCGCGGCGTATTCGCCGGCGAACACCTTCGGCCCCGAACGGTCGTAGCGGTCGTAACGCGTGGCATTCGACAGGAACCACGCCGGCGGCTGGTAGTAGTGCTCGTCCACGAGATCGGCCTTCAACGTCCGCAGTGCCTTCCACAGGTAGTCGAACGTCTCGCCCGACGGGAACGGTCCCGCGCTGGTGATGAGCTGGATCTCGGGATACTTCGCCTTGATGGCCGCCGCAAACGGTTTGTAGCGCTCGATGTAACGCGCGCCCCACTGCTCGTTGCCCACGCCCACCATCGTCAGGTTGAACGGCGCCGGGTGGCCCATCTCCGCCCGCAACTGTCCCCAGCGGCTCGTCACGGGGCCGTTCGCGAACTCGATGAGGTCGAGCGCGTCCTGGATGTACTCGCCGAGTTCCTCCACCGGCACCATCTCGCCCGAGTTGAACTGGCACGCCATCCCGCAATTCAGAATCGGGAGCGGCTGAGCGCCGATGTCTTCGGCCAGCTGGAAGTACTCGTAGAAGCCCAGGCCGAACGACTGGTAGTAGTCGGGAGCGATGCGCTCGTTCTCGTCGGCCCACCGGTTGATGAGGCCCTGGCGCTCGACGACGTTCCCGACGGTCTGTTTCCAGCGATAGCGCAGGTCGAGGCGTTTGCCTTCGACGATGCAACCGCCGGGGAAGCGGATGAAGCCGGGCGTGAGATCGGCGAGCCACTGGACGAGGTCCTTGCGCAGGCCGTTCGGCCGGTTCTTCCAGGTCTCCTGCGGCACGAGCGACACCCAGTCGAGATCGACGTCGCCCTGCTGCTCGACGAGGACCTGGAACTGCCCGCGCAACGTCGTCGCCGAGGGCGTGATGGTCGCGGCGACGCGCTGCCACTCGCTGGTGAGGCCGCCGAGCGTCGTTTCGCCGAGCACGCTCCCCCGCTCGTCGGTGACGAGCGCGCGCACCGACCGCGGGCCGTTCCCCACGCGGCGCGCGTACGCCGACACGACGTACGGCGAACCGGCGTTCAGGCCGATGCCGCGGAACCCGGTGTTCATCGCCGCGAACCCGTCGCCGGGCACGTGCACGCGCACCCGCAGGTAGTGGGGCGTCGACGCGTTGAGCGGCCGGTCCGTGCGAATCGTCAACTCGCCGTCGGCACCGCGGCGTTCGCGTTTCGCCCAGCCCGTGAGCGGTTCGGCGAACTCGAAGCCGCGGTTCTTGATGCGCTCCGGATAGAGCCCGCCGTCGGCGCCGAAGTTGATATCTTCGAAGAAGACCCCGAACATCGTCGGCGAGATCGCCGCGCCGGGTCGGGCGGCCTGTACCGCGATCACGTCCGTGGCGGGCCCCTGTGCGACGACGACCGTCACGAGCAGGGCGACCGGCACCAGCACGAACAGCAGCGGGGCGAATCTGGCAGCGCGCGTCGAGTTCATACCGCTCAGCTCTTCTTCCGTTTGGCCGACCAGTTCCCGGAACCCATGCCTCCGAAGTCGGCGGTGCCGGTGATGGTGTCTCCGCTGACCTTGCCGGAGTACGAGATCGTGAGCGACTGCCCGCCCATGTCGACGGTGATCGTGTAGGAGATCTGGTCACCCTTCACGGTGCCCTTCAACGCGAGTTCGCCCATCTGCCCGACGTGAGTACCCGTGAGCGTCTCGCCGTCCTGCTTGTAGGTCGCCGCCGAGACGAGCGCGCCCTGCGGCGACTCGACGGTGGACTCCCACTTTCCCGTGACGTCGATCGCCGCGGGTTTCTGATCGTTCTGCGCGCAGACGGGGACGACACCGATGACGAAAGCAGCCACGCACATCCACAGTCGTGTGTTCATGACACCTCCAAGGCCGCCATTATCGCGCCGCGCGGTCGAAACGGCACATCAACTTCGTCGACCGTGTACGTTTTCTGTGGCGTGTACTGCGCGCTTCTGCTACAGTCCCACAATGGCGCACCCACACAGGCACGAACGTCCGCAGGCGGCCGCAGGCCGTCCGCGAATTCGTGTCGTCAAGCGCGCCCTCATCGACCGGGTGTAACCGACCATGGCGCACACCGGTCTCCCCACCCGTCAGGGTCTTTACGACCCGTCTTTCGAACACGATGCCTGCGGCTTCGGCTTCGTCGTCGATACGAAGGGACGCCCGTCTCACGACATCATCACGAAGGCGCTCCAGGTGCTCACGAACCTCGAGCACCGCGGCGCCTCGGGCAGCGACAAGAGCAGCGGCGACGGCGCCGGCCTGCTGACGCAGGTCCCGCACACGTTCCTGGCCGCGCGATGCAAGTCCCTCGGCATCACACTGCCGTCGCCCGGCGAGTACGCGGTCGGCATGGTGTTCCTCCCGACGGAACCCGTGAGCCGCCAGGAATGTATCCGCCGGTTCGAAGACGTCGTGCGCGACGAGGGCCAGCAGGTGCTGGGCTGGCGCGACGTCCCGACGGACAACGGGTCGCTCGGCCCGACGGCCCGTGCGAGCCAGCCGGTCATCCGGCAGATCGTCGTGGCCCGCGACGCGTCGACGGAGGCGGGCGATGCGTTCGAACGCCGCCTGTTCGTGATTCGCCGGCTCGTCGAGAAGGCGATCTCGCGCTCCGCCCTTCCGGGCCGCGAACACTTCTACGTCAGCAGCCTGTCGGCCCGCACCATCGTCTACAAGGGCATGCTGAACGCCGATCAGCTGCGCAAGTTCTACCCGGACCTGCGCGAAGACACGCTGAAATCGGCGCTCGCGATGGTGCACTCGCGCTTCTCGACCAACACGTTCCCGAGCTGGTCGCGCGCGCACCCCTATCGCTACATCTCGCACAACGGCGAGATCAACACGCTGCGTGGCAACGTCAACTGGCTGCAGGCACGGCAGCAGCTCTTCCGCTCGCGCCTGTTCGGCGACGACCTCAAGAAGGTGCTGCCGGTCATCGACATCGACGGTTCCGATTCGTCGATCTTCGACAACGTCCTCGAGCTGCTGACACTGGCGGGGCGCTCGCTGCCGCACGCGATGGCCATGATGGTGCCCGAGCCGTGGAGCCGCCACGAATCGATGAGCGCGGCGCGCAAGGCGTTCTACGAATTCCACGCGTGCCTGACCGAGCCGTGGGACGGCCCCGCGTCGATCGCCTTCACCGACGGCATCCGCATCGGCGCGGTGCTCGATCGTAACGGCCTGCGCCCCGCGCGGTTCGTGGTCACGCGCGACGACATGGTCGTCATGGCGTCGGAAGCCGGCGTGCTCGACATCCCGGCGGACCAGGTGGTGCAGAAGGGCCGGCTGCGGGCCGGACGGCTCTTCCTGGTCGATACCTCCCAGGGCCGCATCGTCCCGGACGACGAGATCAAGGACACACTGGCGTCGGCTGAGCCATGGGCGAAGTACCTCGAGGACCACCTCGTCCGCCTGGCGGATCTGCCCGAACCTCCGGCCGTCATCGAACCGGATCACGAAACGGTGCTTCGGCGGCAGGAGACCTTCGGCTACACGCTCGAAGACGTGCGGATGCTGATCAACCCGATGGCGGCCAAGGGGGTCGAGCCCGTCGGGTCGATGGGGACCGACATTCCGCTCGCGGTGCTCTCGGAGCGCCCGCAGGTCCTGTACGACTACTTCAAGCAGTTGTTCGCGCAGGTGACGAATCCGCCCGTCGACGCCGACCGCGAGACCATCGTCATGGCGGTGGATACGGCCATCGGCCCGGAAGGCAACCTCCTCGAACCGACGCCAGCGTCCGCGCTGCACATCGAACTGCCGACGCCCGTGCTGCGCAACGTGGAACTCGAGAAGGTACGCGCGTTGTCGGGCGGCCCCGAGAGCCGCGGCTTCCGTTCGATCACGCTGCCGATGCTCTTCAAGGTGGACGGCGGCGGCGCGTCGCTGCGCAAGGCCATCGAAGACCTGCGCCGCCGCTGCAGCGAGGCCATCGCCGAAGGCCACAACTGCATCATCCTCTCGGACCGCGGCCACGACGCGACCTACGCGCCGATTCCGGCGCTCCTCGCGATGGCCTCGGTGCAGCACCACCTGCTTCGCGAAGGCTCGCGCACGAAGGTCGGCGTCGTGCTCGAAACCGGCGAGCCCCGCGAGGTCCACCACTTCTGCCTGCTCATCGGCTACGGCGCCAGCGCGGTCAACCCGTACCTGGCGTTCGAAACGATTCACGATCAGATCCGCCAGGGTCTGCTCGACGGCGATGCCGACGCCGCCGAGGCGCGGTACGTCAAGGCCGTCAACAAGGGCATCGTCAAGGTCATCTCCAAGATGGGGATCTCGGCGGTGCAGAGTTATCACGGCGCGCAGGTCTTCGAAGCGCTCGGCCTGTCGCAGGACTTCGTGGATGAGTACTTCTGCGGCACGCCGACGCGGCTCGGCGGCATCGGCATCGACGTCGTCGCGCGCGAGGTCTTCCTCCGGCACCAGTGGGCGTATCCGAAACGGCCGGTCGTGCACCGCACCCTCGGCGTGGGCGGGCGTTACCAGTTCCGCGCCGGCGGCGAACATCACCTGTTCAACCCGGAGACGATTCACTATCTCCAGGCGGCCTGCCGCACCGGCGATGACGCGCTCTACCAGAAGTACGCCGAACTGGTGAACCAGCAGTCGAAGCACCTGACGACGCTGCGCGGGCTGATGGAGTTCCGGCCGCTGGCGAAGTCGGTGCCGATCGAAGAGGTCGAGCCGATCGAGGCCATCCTCGCGCGTTTCAAGACCGGCGCGATGTCGTACGGATCGATCAGCCAGGAAGCCCACGAAGCGCTGGCGCTGGCCATGAACGCCATCGGCGGCAAGAGCAACACGGGCGAAGGCGGTGAAGACCCGGCGCGGTTCATCCCGGGCCCGAATGGCGAATCGAAGAACAGTGCGATCAAACAGGTGGCGTCCGGTCGCTTCGGCGTCACGAGCCAGTACCTGGTCAACGCGCGCGAAATCCAGATCAAGGTCGCGCAGGGCGCCAAGCCCGGCGAAGGCGGCCAGTTGCCAGGGCCGAAGGTCTACCCGTGGGTCGCGAAGGTGCGCCACGCCACGCCCGGCGTCGGCCTGATTTCACCGCCGCCGCACCACGACATCTACTCCATCGAAGACCTGGCGCAGCTGATTCACGACCTCAAGAACGCGAATCCCGACGCGCGGATCAGCGTCAAGCTGGTCAGCGAGGCCGGTGTGGGGACCGTCGCCGTCGGCGTCGCGAAGTCGCACGCGGACGTCATCCTGATCAGCGGCTACGACGGCGGGACCGGCGCCGCGCCCCTCACCTCCATCCGCCACACCGGCGTGCCGTGGGAACTCGGCCTCGCCGAAGCGCACCAGGCCCTCGTGCTGAACGACCTGCGCAGTCGCGTGGCCCTCGAGACCGACGGCCAGCTGAAGACGGGCCGTGACGTCGTCGTGGCCGCCCTGCTCGGCGCGGAGGAGTTCGGGTTCGCCACAGCCCCGCTCGTGGCGCTCGGGTGCGTCATGATGCGCGTCTGCCACTCGAACACGTGCCCGGTCGGTGTCGCCACCCAGGATCCGGCGCTGCGCGCCCGGTTTGCCGGCCGGCCCGAGCACGTCGTCAACTTCATGCGCTTCATCGCGCAGGACGTGCGCGAGCTGATGGCCTATCTCGGCTACCGCACGCTGGCGAAGATGGTCGGCAGAAGCGAGCGCCTCGAGATGCGGCGCGCCGTCGATCACTGGAAGGCACGCAAGCTCGACTTCTCGAACATCTTCCACAAGCCCACCGTGGCCAAGGATGTGAAGCGCAGCTTCCGCTTCCCGCAGGATCACGGCCTCGACGGCGTGCTCGACCGGACGACCCTCATTCCGTTGTGCCGGCCGGCGCTGGAAAGCCGCCGCCCGGTGACGGCGACGCTGCCGATTCAGAACGGCGACCGAGTCGTCGGCACGATGCTCGGCAGCGAAGTGACGAAACGCTGGGGCGGCGAAGGCCTGCCGGACGACACGATTCGCCTGCGGTTCCAGGGATCGGCCGGCCAGAGTTTCGGCGCGTTCCTGCCTCGCGGCATCACGCTGCTGCTCGAAGGCGACGCGAACGACGGCGTGGGCAAGGGCCTGTCGGGCGGCAGGATCGTCGTCTTTCCGCCGTCGGATGCGTCGTTCGTCGCCGAAGAGAACATCATCATCGGCAACGTCGCGTTCTACGGCGCCACGTCGGGCGAGGCGTTCATCCGCGGCGCCGCCGGCGAACGGTTCTGCGTCCGCAACAGCGGCGTCACGGCGGTCGTCGAAGCCATTGGCGATCACGGCTGCGAGTACATGACCGGCGGCGAGGTGGTCGTGCTCGGTCCAACGGGACGCAATTTCGCGGCAGGCATGTCGGGCGGTGTCGCCTGGGTGCTCGACGAAGGCGGCGACTTCTCCCTGCGCTGCAACCAGGAACTGGTGTCGCTGACGCCGCTCGAGTCGGCCGCGGAGGCCGCCAGACTGAAGGACCTGGTGCGCCGCCACGCGGAGCTGACGCGTAGCCTGAAGGCCCGCCGGGTTCTCGATACCTGGGACACCTGTGCCCCGCAGTTCGTCCGCGTGATGCCGAACGACTACCGCCGCGTCCTCGAGGCGCAGGCGCGGATGCGGGACACCGGGCTCGCGGAGGACGAAGCGGTGATGGCCGCCTTCGAGGAGAACGCGCGGAACCTCGCGCGGGCGGGCGGGAATTGACCATGGGCAAACCGACGGGCTTCCTCGAGTTCCATCGCGACGAGCCGGCCGGCCGCGCGCCCGCCGAGCGCGTGAAGGACTGGCAGGAATCGCACGCACACGTATCGGACGAATTCCTCGCGTGGCAGGGCGCGCGCTGCATGGATTGCGGTACGCCCTACTGCCACACCGGCGTCATCGTGGCGGGCATGGCGTGCGGCTGCCCGCTCAACAACCTGATCCCCGACTGGAACGACCTGGTCTATCGAGGACAGTGGAAAGAAGCCGCGATCCGCCTGCACCAGACGAACAACTTCCCCGAGTTCACGGGACGCGTCTGCCCCGCGCCGTGTGAAGGGTCGTGCACCGTCGGACTGAACGGCGATCCGGTGACGATCAAGTCGATCGAACGCCAGATCGTCGACCATGCGTTCGGCGCGGGGTGGGTGACGCCGGATCCGCCGGCCACGAGAACCGGCAAGAAGGTCGCCATCATCGGCTCGGGTCCGGCCGGGTTGGCAGCCGCGGCGCAGCTCAACACCGCCGGCCACACGGTGACCGTGATCGAACGGGCGGATCGGATCGGCGGGCTGCTGATGTACGGCATCCCGAACATGAAGCTCGACAAGCGGATCGTGAAGCGCCGCGTGCGGCTCATGGCCGACGCCGGCGTCCGTTTCGTCACCGGCGTCGATGCGGGCCGCGACATCCCGGCGGATCGCCTGCTCGCCGACTACGACGCGGTGGTGCTCTGCTGCGGTGCCACGCAGGCGCGCGACCTTCCGGTCGAGGGACGTCAACTGGCCGGGATCCACCTGGCGATGGAGTTCCTCCGCGCCAACACGAAGAGCCTGCTCGATTCGAATCACGAAGACGGCCAGTTCATCTCGGCGAAGGGCAAAGACGTCGTGGTGATCGGCGGCGGAGACACGGGCACCGACTGCGTGGCGACGGCGCTGCGCCACGGCGCGACGAGCGTACGCCAGATCGAGATCCTCCCGCAGCCGCCCACCACACGAGCGGCCGACAATCCGTGGCCCCAGTGGCCGCGAATCCTGCGGACCGACTACGGCCAGGAAGAAGCCGCGGCGCTCTTCGGCGCCGATCCCCGGCAGTTTTCCGCGCGGACCACGAAGTTCGTCGGCGATGCCGACGGGCGCGTCTGCGGCGTGGACGTGCACGTCGACGGCAGCCAGCACGTGGTCCCGGCGGACCTGGTCCTGCTGGCACTCGGTTTCCTCGGTCCCGAACGCGGGGGCCTCGTCACCGACCTCGGCCTGAAACTCGACGAACGAGGCAACGTCGTCACCGATGCCGAGAAGATGACCAGCGAGCCGGGCGTTTTCGCCGCCGGCGACATGGTGCGCGGCCAGTCGCTCGTCGTCTGGGCGATCAAGGAAGGACGCGAAGCCGCCCGCGGGGTGGATCGGTACCTGATGTACGGGGAAACGTACCTGGAGTAGGCTCGCGGCCCGCGGCTCTCGGCCCGCGGCTTCCAAGCCCGACTGACGTCGGGCGTTACATGCGCCCTCTTCCCTCTTCCCTCTCCCCTCTCCCCTTTCCCTTTCCCTTTCCCTTTCCCCTGTCGCCTATCTCCTATTCCCTAGAAGATCGTCCGTGTCCTGATGGTGCCTTCAATCGACGCGAGCGTCCGCCTCGCGACCGCGCTCGACTCTTCAGCCACGTCGCACACGACATATCCGATCTTCGCATTCGTCATCAGGTACTGCCCCGTGATGTTGATCGCCTCCTGCGAGAACACCGCATTGATACGGCTCAGGATGCCGGGCACGTTGTGGTGCACGTGCAACAGTCGATGGCTCCCGGGGTGCGGCGGCAACGAGACCTCCGGAAAGTTCACGGCAGAGACCGTCGAGCCGTTGTCGCTGTAGCGCACGAGTTTCTCCGCCACTTCCGCGCCGATATTGGCCTGCGCTTCGACCGTCGAGCCCGCGATGTGCGGCGACAGGATGACGTTATCGAACCGGCGCAACTCCGACACGAACTCGTCGTGCCGGCCGGCAGGTTCCTGAGGAAAGACATCGAAGGCCCCGCCGGCGAGTTGCCCGCGGTCGAGCGCCTCGCAGGCGGCCTCGATGTCGACGACCGTGCCGCGGGACGCGTTGATGAGCAGCCCTCCGGGGCGCATCCGGCCGAGTTCGCGGCGCCCGATCAGGCCCTTCGTCTGCGGGGACTCCGGCACGTGCAGCGTCACCACGTCGGCGGCCTCGAGCACGGCGTCGAGCGAGGGCAGCGCGCGCGCGTTGCCCAGCGGCAGCGTCGCGGCGATGTCGTAATAGCAGACCGACAGGCCGAGCGATTCGGCCAGGACGGAGACCTGGGACCCGATTCGGCCGTACCCGATGATGCCCAGGGTCTTGCCGCGGACTTCCCGGGCCCCGTCGACGGCTTTCGCCCAGATGCCGCGGTGCGCGAGCGCGTTCTTGGCCGGAATGCCCCGCATGAGCAGGATGATCTCCGCCACCACGAGTTCGGCAACCGACCGCGTGTTCGCGAACGGGGCGTTGAAGACCGGGATGCCGCGCATCATCGCCGCGTCCAGGTCGATCTGGTTCGTGCCGATGCAGAACGCGCCGATGCCGACGAGTTTCGGCGCGGCCGCCAGCACGTCGGCCGTCAGCGTCGTCCCCGACCGGATACCAATGAAGTGGGCATCGGCGATGGTTTCGCGGAGCGCATCGCCGGCCAGCGCCGCGGGAAGGCACTCGACTCGGCTGTAGCCGCTGCCGGCGAAGGTCTCGACGGCCCGCGGGTGGATCCCTTCCAGCAGGACGATTCGGATCTTGTGCTTCTCGAGCGACGTCCGGGCGGACGCTGGCCCGGCAGGCGGTACGTGTGGCATGCGCCAGCGTATCAGAGTCCCGCCGGGCCGTCCCCGGAAAGTCGCCGCTCCGCCTACCGGCGCCGGCAGCGCCGTACCGCGAGCAGGCCCGTCCCGAGCAGCAGCATGGTCGCCGGCTCCGGCACGGGCGCCGGTTCGTCATCGGGGATGACGTAGGCGAAGGAGTTCAGGAAGAGCGTACGGTTCCGGTCGACCATGTTGGGGGCCGCGATGTATGGGACGGCCGGCGGGTCCATGAGGAACTCTTCGTCGGTGAACAACACCGCACGCCCGAGCCCGTACTCGAAGGACGCCCCGAACGTGTCCCCGTTGTCGTTGACGAGCACCTGGTGGCCGAATGGACCGACGTCGGCCATCGAGAGGTTCCACATGAGCCAGAGCGGGTCGGCGATCGAGGCCTCGAACACGCCGAACGGGCCATCGACAACCGGTGAACCGAGATCTGACGCCCAGGCGCGTGTACTGCCATCCGGGCCCTGCGTCACACCCAGCACGTGGTTCCCGAATCCCTCAGCCGCCCAGTTGGCGAAGTAGAGCACGCCTCCACCGGCAGAGAGGAAGTCAGCCAGGGCTGACTCTTCGGCAGCGTCGAGGGGAGCCGAGGACGCGAACACGACCACGTCGGCGCCGTTCAACGAGGCCGCCGTGAGCGCGGAGACCGACGGCAGGAGTTCGACGGCCCGCCCCACAATCCCGCCGGCACCGAAGTTGGCCGGGTTCAGCAGATCCCCCCTGAGCGTCTGGAACGCTCCTCCCGTCGCGAAGTTGAAGTTGATGGATCCATAGTCGTTCGTCGCGACCCCAACGCGACTTTCATCGAGCGTCAGGACGCGGATCGGGGCGGCGGAAACTCGAGAGGTCAGGCCGAGCACGCTCAGCGCGAGCCACACGAACAAGACGGGCCTTCGGTGCGACATGGCACCCCTTCTCACCCGGAAACGGGTGTTGCGCCGGGGGCTGACGCGGAGGAAGAACCTTGGAGGCCGTTGGACGACGCCGGGAGGCTGTGAAAAGCGCAATTCCGGAGCCAAAGACCCGCCTCGCGTTTGCTGAGAGGATCCAGCGGGCGCGGACGGGAGGTCTCCCGGGATGCCGACATTCGACACCGGGAGCCAGGACTTCCGTCTGTTCCGCACGCGAGCCGGGCATAATGGGCAGATGCACACCCGCGCCGCCCGCACGGTCCTGATGCTGACTGGCGCGGCCGCGCTCTGGGCCGCAGGCGCCTTCGCCCAGGCCGTGCCACCGTCGACGCCGGCGTCGAGCCAGAAGCGTGTGCGGGCCGTCCGCGTCCCCAACGGTGCCGTGACGGTGGACGGGAAACTCGACGAAGCCGTCTGGCAGACGGCGTCACCGGCCCGCGACTTCGTCCAGCAGCAGCCGAAAGAGGGCTCACCGGCCACCGAGCCCTCCGAGGTCCGCTTCCTCTACGACGATGAGCACCTCTACGTCGGCGGCCGCTACACCGAACACGAGATCGACCGGCTGGTCGTGAACGAACTGAAGCGCGATTTCGTCGCCCGCGACGGGGACCTGATCGTGCTCCTGCTCGACACGTTCAGCGACCGCCTCAACGCCTACAACTTCCAGACGAATCCCGGCTGCGCCCTGCGCGACTCCCAGTCCTCGGACGATGGCCGGTATATCAACGCGAACTGGGACGGCGTGTGGACCTGCCGATCGACGGTCGGCGCGGACGCCTTCGTCATCGAGCAGTCGATTCCCTTCAAGCAGCTGCGATTCCCCCGCACCCGCGACCAGGTGTGGGGCATGAACATCTTCCGCCTCATCCGCCACAGTAACGAGCAGACGATCTGGAACCCGGTGCCGCGCCAGTTCAACCAGTTCAAGATGTCGTACGCCGGCATCCTCGAAGGCTTGCGCGATATCCAGCCGGGCCGGAACATCCGGGTGAAGCCGTTCGTCCTCGGCAAGGCGGCGCGTGCGGACACCTCGACGTCGACGGACTGGGACGGCGGGCTCGACGTGAAGATCGGCCTCGCGTCGAACCTCGTGCTCGACGGCACGTGGCGGACCGACTTCTCCCAGGTCGAGGTCGATACGCAGCAGGTGAACCTGACGCGGTTCACGCAGTTCTTCCCGGAGAAACGCGAGTTCTTCCTGGAGAACCAGGGGGCGTTCCAGATTGGCGGCGCCACCAACGCGAGTTCGGCGTTTGTCTCGGCCACCAACGACCTGGTGCCGTTCTTCAGCCGGACCATCGGCCTCAGTGACTCGGGTACACCCGTCCCGATTGTCGGAGGGCTGCGCCTGTCGGGCCGGGTCGGCCGCGGCACCATCGGTGTCTTGAGCATGCGCACGGAGGAAGAAACGCGCCCGGGCCTGCCGTCGCTGCCGGCCGCGACGTTTTCGGTCGCGCGGTACGCGCAGGACTTCCTGTCGAATTCCACCGTCGGCGTGTTCGTCCTCGACAAGGAACGCGGCGACGTCTCCAACCGCGTCGCCGGAGCGGAACTGCGGCTCAACCTGAACCGTGTGTTGAACGTCGACGGCCTGGCGCTCGTCTCGGACAAGAGCGGCGTGGGCACGGGGGCGGCGTTCCGCGGAGGTCTCACATGGGAACCGGGGCGGACGGCCCTCAACCTCTCCTACATCGGCCTCGGTGACACGTTCCGCGACGACCTCGGGTTCATCCCCCGGCAGGGGGTCGACATCCTGAGCGGTACGTTCATGCGCAGGCTGCGGCCGTCCTGGGCCTCGCGCCACGTCCGGGAATTCCGTGCCACGTTGCCGGGCCGGTTGTTCCTGAGGGAGCCGGCCGGGATCGAAACCGCGCTCGTGGCACCAGCGCTCACGGCCGAGTTCCACGACGCCTCGACGGCCACGCTCACGGTCGAACACCGCGAGGAGTCGCTGGCGGCGGCGTTCCGGCCCCAGGGCATGCCGTCCGGGCACTCGATCGCCCCGGGCCGCTATCTGTTCGACGGGGCCAGTCTTGCCTACATCGGGAGCAATTCCAGGCGGCTCGCCTTCACGGGCGAACTGCGCGCCGGCGGCTTCTACGACGGGGATCGACTCGGAGTCACCGGGGGCCTCCGGGTCCGGCTCAGCCGGAAGCTGGCCGTCACCACCTCCGTCTCCCGGGACCACCTCGATGCCGGCGGCGCGGTGTTCGACACGACCCTGGCATCGCTGCGCATCGACGGGTCGTTTTCGACGAGGATGTTCCTGAACGCGTTCGTGCAGTACAACAGCGTCACACGCCAGGTGCTGACCAACGTCCGTTACGACTTCATTCACCACCCGCTGAGCGACCTCTACCTCGTCTTCACCGATACGCGCGCGACGTCGGGCGGCACGGCTTTGCCCACGCGGTCACTGGCAATCAAGTACACGCACTTGTTCAGCTTCTGACCGGCCCCGGGCCCTCGGCTTTCGGCCCTCGGACTGGGGCGGGGATTGGGGATTGGGGATTGGGGATTGGGGCCGTCAGCCGCGAGCCGTGAGCCTGTTCTTCGGGTATCGTAGATCCTATGTGTACGCGAATCACCTGCCAGAAGTGCGGGAGGCCTTCGTGGGTTGGCTGCGGCCGACACATCGAGGAAGTCCTCCGCGATGTCCCACCGGCCAAACGGTGCCAGTGCACCCGTTCGTGGTGGCAGCGGCTGCTCGGGATGTAGGCATCCCGAACGACGTACCGCGATCGCCCGAGATCAGGACATCCGTCCCAGGCCGTCCGCCGAAAGAATCGCGAGCACCGACGCGCGCTGGCAATTCAGCCGGCAGTTCTCCGCCCGCAGGCCATCGTTCTCGGCTTCGAGCCGCAGCACGTCGGCCTTCAGCCGCTCTTCCATCATCTGCAGGTGGGTGACTTCCGTGTGCAGGCGCGAACACTCGTGGCGGAGATGCTCCACGTCCTGCGGCATGCTGTGAACCGCCGCGGTCGTCGTCATGGCCAACCCTCCTCGCCCGGTCACCGACAGGCGCCGGGCGGTGCGGGGGCGTACCCGAACCAGGCTCAGGATACCACCGTCAGCCCGAGAGGGCTCCGCCGGATTCCCGGCCGGCACGGCGTCTCTCCCGGTGTAACATCCGCGCATGTCCACGACCTTCCTCCGTCGCCTGGCCGCGTTCGCCTGCGCCGCGCTCGTGTCAACGCCGTTCGCCGCGCCGTCGGCCGGACAGACCGCAAGGCCATCCGCGCAGCAGGGCCCGGCGCCGGTTCGACTGGCGCTGGTCGGCGCGTGGCACGTCCACACATCGGGCTTCCTGAATCGTATCGCCCAGATGAATCCCGGCCAGGTCGAGTGGATGGCGGTGTGGGACCAGGACGCGAGCAGGGGTCGTCAATTCGCCGAACGGCTCGGCGTGGCTTACCAGCCGGACTACCAGACGATCCTGGACGACCCGCGCGTGGACGCCGTGATGATCGAGGCCGAGACGAACCTCCATCTCGACCTCATCCTCCGCGCGGCGCAGGCCCGCAAACACATCTTCACGGACAAGATCCTGACGCCGCGCGTGGCCGATGCCCTGCGCATCAGGGACGCGGTCGACCGGGCCGGGGTGAAGTTCGTCATTTCCCACGAATCGATGCCGGTCGGCTCGTACCAATACGCGCGGAGGCTCGTCACCGAAGGCCGCCTCGGCGAAATCGTGTCGGTGCACTTCCGCCGCGCGCACGGCATGGCCAAGGGCAACGGACTGCCGGCCAGTTGGTGGGATCCGGCGGTGGCGGGCGGCGGCGCGCTCATCGATCTCGGCGTCCACGGGATGGGCCTGCTCACCTACCTCGCCGGCCCCCCGGCCCGCGTGACGGCAAGCATGCGTCACCGCACCGGCCGGACGCTCGAAGACTCGGCCACCATTCTCGTGGACTTCGAGAACGGCGCCATCGGCACCGCGCACACCAACATGGTGACGAACACCCAGGAGAACCTGCTGGAGGTCGTCGGCACCGACGGCATGCTCGTCGTGGTGGGCACCGAGGGCAGGGAAACCGTCTACCTGAACTCGAAGCACATCCCGGAACGGTCGAAAGGCATGACGGTCGTGCCGCCGGCCGAGTACGCCGGAGACGGCAAGTACCCGATCAACAAGTTCATCGACTTCGTCCGCGACCGGGCCAATGCCGCGCAGTACCTCACGGGCAGCGGGCTCGACATCGAGACGGCCCTTCGGGTCGTGGCGATCTCGGAAGCCGCGTACGAGTCGGCGAGACGCGACGGGCAGCCGCAGGCGGTCCCCGGGATTCCGCGCGCGACCACCCCGGCTCCCGGCCCGTCAGCAACCGGGGACCTCCCCGCCGCCCGGACGCCGCTGCAGGCCCTTCCGCCGTACATGCGCCTCCTCACCGACTGGGGCGTCCGGCCCGAGTGGTCGCGCGACGGCGCGTCGATCCTGTTCATGGAACGCGGGCTCGGAGACGCCTACCGCCTGGACGTGGCCACCGGTCGTCTGACCCCCCTCACGGCCCACTTCTACAACCAGGGATTCGACCGTGTCCTGCCACTCACCAATGGCGACTACCTGCTGACGGGGCCGCGCGCGGTGGACCCCGCCGATCCCTGGAGCGGTCGGCATACGCGGTTCGAGATGTTCGTGCTTGACGGATCGCTGACCAGGCCGCCTGTTCCGCTGGGCGAACTGATCGACGAAGGCCCGGCCGTGTCGCGAACGCGGCCGCACGTCGCCTGGACGGCGCCGAGCCAGCGCGAGATGTACGAGGCGGACATCGTGTACGAAGCGGGCGTCCCGCGCCTCGCCAACAAACGCCTCGTGCTGTCCTACGGCGACCGCCCCGCCACAGAGCGGCTCGAGACGCAGGACTTCCGCCCGCCCGACGAACGGGAGCTCCTCTTCTCCTGCTACAGCGGCACGGCGGAAGAGCCATTCTACTTCTCGGACGTCTGCGGCATCGATCTCGCGACCGGGCGGATCACCAACTACACCAAGACGCCGGAGCAGTACGACGAAGCGGAGTCGGTCTTTCCCGATGGCCGATTCGCGATGGTCGAAAGCGACCGCCATGGGACGAACCGGCAGTGGAAGATCGACGTCTACCGGGTGGCGCTCGACGGGAGCAACCGGGCCGAACGCGTGACGTTCTTCCAGTCGGGCAACACCCCCTACCACGGCTCCAATCCGGTCGTCAGCCCGGACGGGAAATGGGCCGCCGTGCAGCTCGGGATTCACGGCATGGGAGCCGGGCAGGGACGCGGGCTCGTGCTGGTGGACCTGGCGGCGTGGGAACGGCACCGCCGCGAGGGCCGGCTGAAGCCGCCCCCCGCCGAAGGCGAAGCCGTCAGGCCGTCCGGGCGGTAACGAACTCCGCGCGGGCGGGTGTGAACACGTCGATGAGCGACCCGGCCTCGATGGCCACGGCACCGTGCGGGACGCCCGGCGGCACGAACCAGCAGTCCCCCGCTGCCACCTCCGTCTCGACGCCGTTCAGCATGAACCGGAACCGCCCGCGTTCGACGTAGGTCACCTGCCGGTGGGGGTGGGCATGGACGTACCCTTCTGCCCCCTTCTGGAACGTGACTCGCACCATCATCAGTTCGGGGTCGTACCCCAACACCTGTCGCGTGACACCCGGCTCAGCCGGCTCGGTGGGCGCGTCTAGGCCTCGTACGATCACGGGACACCTCTCCTGTCACATCCGGCTCGGGAATTCCCGGAGGTCAGCTCCGCCGGGCACCACCTGGTCGCGTCCGGCGTCAGCCGGACGCGGGTGGGCGCCGGCCGAAGCCGGCACCCACGGCCGCTCGAGTGCCCGACTCAACCAGGGACCGCAGTGTTAGAACGTCCAGCGCACGCCGAGCTGGACCTGGCGCATCGCCCTCGCGCTCCGGATCACGCCGAACGTGGTCGACGTCGCGCCCGACGGCACGCTGGCTCCGGGCTGGCCGTAGTTGACGATGTTGAAGGCGTTGGTGGCTTCGGCGCGGAACGTGAGCCGGCCCTTGGGCAGCCGGAAGTCGCGCGACACGGCCAGGTCGACCACCTTGTAGCCCGGCCCTTCGAGCAAGTTGCGCGGCGCGTTGCCGTCCACCGGAACGCCCGTCACGGCCTTGTTCTGGATGAAGGCCGTCGTGTTGAACCACATCGCCGGCGTCGGATCGTCCAGCTTGGGGTCACCGACCTGCTGCGCGCGGTCGTTGGTCTGGCCGTCGAGGTTCGCGTCGACGTTGCCGTTGGTCACCGTAAACGGCAGGCCGCTCCGGATCTTGATGATGGGCGACAGGCGCCAGCCGTTCAGCACGGCGTCGAGGAACTTGCTCTGTCCCTTGTAGTAGTCGATTTCCCAGTTCAGGTTGAGGCTGAACACGCGGCGCTGGTCGGTGTCGGCCCGGCCGTATTCGTCGCCGAGTTTCGTGTAGTTCTGCGCCAGCCCCTGGGTCGTGTTGTTCTGCAGCTGGGCACTCGTGTTGGTGTGGCTCCACGTGTAGAAGCCGTTGAAGCTGATGCCGTGCCACTGCCGCATGTTGAACGTCAGCTGCAGGCCGTTGTAGTCGGACTCCTGATCCGACGCGAGCAGCAGCACCTGACCGAACAACGGGTTCGGCCGGCGCGACAGCACGTTGCCGGTCGTGGCGGTGGCCGTCGCCACCGGGTAGTTCACGTCGCGGCCGAACGGCAGGTTCCGGTTGAACGTGCCGATGTAGGCGGCGCCGATCGCCATCCGGGAGAACACCTCGCGCTGGATCCCGATGTTCGTCTGGTAGGCGTGCGCCCACTTGAAGTCGAGATCGACGCCGAACGCGCCGCCGCCCACCGTGTAGGACCCCTTGTAGGGGAAGGGCGTGCCGCCGGGGTAGTTGTTGTAGGGGTTGCTGAGCGTCGCGCCGTTCGCCACGCCGGCGGACGTGACGCCTTTGCCGGTGTTGACGAACGTCAGGCGCGTGGACCACGGCTGGTAGTTCGTCATCGTGTTCCACTCGTTGCCGGAGATGCTGCCGTAGAACAGACCGGCCGCCGCGCGTACCGACGTCTTGCCGTCACCGAACGGGTCCCAGACCAGTCCGACGCGGGGCGACACGTGATTCCACGCGGTCCCGATGACCCCGCGTTCGAGGCCGGGATCGCCGTAGAACAGCAGGCCGACGGGCGCGTCCGGATGGGCCGTCGACTGCTGGCCGGGTACGTAGGTCGTGAACCGGTTCTCGGGGTCGGTGCCTGGCGTCTGCACGTCCCACCGCAGGCCGAGGTTCAGCGTCAGGTTCGACGCGAGGCGGAAGTCGTCCTGGATGAACGCCGCGCCGTACCAGCTGTTCCACAAGGCGCGCACGGGCGCGTCCTGGGTCACGTTGCTGGGGATGCCGACCAGGAAGTCGGCGAAGGCGTTCTTCGTCACGCTGTTGTTGAAGGTGAACACGCCGTAGTTGTTGAGCAGCGTGTCCTGGATGGTCTTGTTGTACGAAATCTCGCCGCCGAGCTTGATGGAGTGTTTGCCCCGGGTCCAGCTGAAAACGTCGCGCAAGGAGTAGAAGTCGCCGCCCGCCTGCGGGCCGCCGATGGCGTTGGTCAGCGTGAAGTACCCGCTCACCGTGATCTGCGGCATCGCCGGCGCCCCCTGGAGGATGAACGCCGAGCCGAGGTCGGCCAGGGACGTCTCCGGCATGTTGAGGCGGCCGCCGTAGTTGCGGTTGAACGAGAACCACAGCTGGTTGATCTTGTTCTGGCTCACGACCCAGGTGTCGCTGAGGTTGAGATTGTGCTGCCGCCAGTTGAAGTGGTAGAGCGCCCACGGCAGGTTGCCGCTGCCGGCATGCACGTCGTTTTCGCCGTTGGTCCAGAAGTAGCTGCCCGAGAGCCGGTGCGCGGCACTCAGCTGGTGGTCGAGCTTGAGCAGGGCTTCATCGGTGTTGTACGGACTCGCGACGTACCCCTGCCAGATGTTGCCGGGCACGTTCGAGAGCGGGATGTAGTCCTTGAGGATCCGCGCGGCGACCGGGTCGATCCGCTCCGGGCAGATGACGCCAACCACGCCGTTGCAGGCGAAGGGCTGTCCCGTCGCCGGGTCCGTCGGGATGGTGCGGGACGCGGTGAAGTCACCCCGGCGTTCGAGTTCCGTCGGCACGATGGCGTTGTTGAGGAACGTCTGGGTCTTCTGGCGCAGGCCGGAATAACTCGCAAAGAAGAACGCCCGATCCTTCGCCACCGGGCCGCCGAGGGTCGCGCCGAACTGGTTGCGCTTGAGCGGCGGGCGCTCCTGCGTCGACCCCCACTCCTTGGCGTTGAGGTCGCCGTCGCGTGTGTATTCGAACACCGAGCCCTTGAACCGGTTCGTGCCGGACTTGGTGATGACGTTGATGATGCCACTCGAGAACCGGCCGTATTCCGCGTTGTAGCTGTTGGTCTGGACCTTGAATTCCTGGATGGCGTCGGGATTGGGCAGGATGTTGCCCGTGTTCCGGAGGGCGGTCATGTTGATGCCGCCGTCCAGGTAGTAGTTCACCGAGCCGGTCCCGCCGTCGGCGCCACCGTTGATGAGCGTGCGCTGCTCCGGGAAGCCGAGACTGAGGTTGCTCGTCGTGGCCGACGCGGAGGCCACGCCGTTGTTGTTCGACTGCACGCCTGGGGTGATGTCGAGCAGCGTGTAGACGTTGCGGTCCACCAGCGGGAGGGTCTCGATCTGTTTGGCTTCGACGGTCTTGGAGATGTCGGCCGTCGCCGTGTTGACGACGGGGGCCTCGGCTTCGACGGTGATGGTCTCGGAGACGCCGCCGATCTGGAGGGTGACATCGACCTTCACCGTGTCGTTGACGTTGAGGACGAGGCCGCTGCGGGTGATGGTCTTGAAGCCGGAGAGGGCGACTTCCACGCTGTACTTGCCGATGGGCAGGAACTCGAGCCGGTAGGCGCCGACCTCGTCGGCGGGCACCGTGCGGGTGAAGCCGGTATCGACGTTGCGCCCGGTGACAGTGGCGCCGGGCAAGGCGAGGCCGCCTTCGTCGGTGATGGTCCCCACGATGGTGGCCGTGGTGATTTGCGCGTGCGCGTCGGCGGCCGCGCCCGTGAAGATCAGGGCCAGCAGGAGCAGGCCCAGCGTCGAGTTCCTGAACACGTGACACCCCCCTGATTCGAACGGTCCGGCGAGGCTGGCGCGGACCGCATTTGTCTCGCCGACAGACAATATAGCCGCCCGCCGGAGTCTGTCAAGTCCCTCCGCCCCCTCAACTGGGCCGTTGGAGGCCGGTTTTCGCCTTGACCCAGAGGGGCCACTGGCCGCATATTGTCCATCGAACAAACAAACGTGGTCGCTCTCTCGCCTTTTGCCCCGAAGCGCCACGAATCAGGGGGTCGCGTGAAACGTCAGCTGTCCGTCCCCGTCCGAGTCGCCGGACGCGGCACCACCCGGGAGATCAACCGCCAGATCGTCCTGAACCTCGTCCGCGCCTGGCAGCCCGTGTCCCGCGCCGACCTCGCCCGCCTCACCGGCGCCCGCCGTGGCGCCATCAGCCTCATCGTCAACGACCTCATCACCCAGGGCGTCCTCTTCGAAGGCGCCAAGGGCGAAACGCCGCGCGGCCGCAAACCCCAGTTCCTCTACATCGACTCGCGCAAACGCTGCGTCATGGCCGTCGACGTCCGCCCTACCCGGACGTCCTACATGGTCACCGACCTGCTGACCGAACCCGTGATCGGCGTCTCGGCCTTTCCCACGCAGTCCGATCCCGGCCGGTTCATCAAGACGCTGGCCGGCCGCCTCAAGCGCCTGCTCGACGACCACAAGGACCTCGGCCAGTGCGAAGGGATCGGCCTCGTCGTGCCCGGCATGGTGGACCGCACCGGTTCGTGCATCACCTACGCGCCGCGCCTGGGCTGGCGAGACTTCCCGCTGCGCGACCTCCTGTCGAAAGAAACCGGCCTTCCCGTGCACATCGAGAACTCCGGCCGGGCCTGCGCCATCGCCCAGGTCCTGGGCGTCCGCCGCGAAGCCGGCCGCAGCAACGACTTCGTGTTCCTCTCCGTCTCGGACGGACTCGGCGTCGGCGTCGTCGTCAACGGAGAGGTCGTGCGCGGCCGCCACAACGTCGCGGGGGAATTCGGCCATACGCCGCTGAACGTCGACGGCCCGCCGTGCGCGTGCGGCGCCAACGGCTGCCTGGAGGCGTACGTGTCGAATATCGCCACGCTGTCGCGGTACTTCGGCCGCGAGATCTCGCCGCGCAAACCTCTGCCGGTGGAGATGGCCTCGTTCACGGTGGACGACCTCGTCGCCCGTGCCCGCGGCGGCGACGCCAAGGCCATCGCGGCCCTGCAGTCAACCGCCCGGTACCTCGGGCTCGGCCTGGCCTCGGTCGTCAACGTCGCGGACCCCGCGCGCATCTTCCTGAGCGGCGAGATCATTGCCGCGTGGGACCTGATCGAGCAGACCGTGCGCGAGGCCCTCGCGGGGCGCGTGCTCGCGCCGGCCGCGTCGAGCATCGAACTGACGCCCGTCCCGTCGCCGGATCATCCCCGGCTGCGCGGGGCGGCCGCCCTCGTGACCGCGCCGCTCTTCGCGGCGCCTCAAGTCGGCTAATTCGAAAGGATCGGACTCATGAGCGGACTCGCGGGACAGGTGGCGCTGGTCACAGGCGCCGAGGTCGGAATCGGGCGGGCCACGGCCCTCGCGCTGGCGCGCGACGGCGCCGATGTCGCGGTGCACTATTTCAGGGACGCGACGGGCGCCGAAGACGTGGCGCGCGAGATTGCGGCGATGGGACGCCGCGCCGCCACCTTCCGGGGCGATCTCACGAAGCAGGCCGACGTCGCGCGGGTCGTCGAGGGCGCGGTCGCGGCACTCGGCCGCGTCGACATCCTGGTCAACAACGCCGGCGGCATCCTCGGCCGGCACCCGCTCGTGGACATGACCGAGGAGTTCTATCACGCCGTCCTCGACGTGAACGTGCTCACCACGTTTCTCTGCTGCCGCGCCGTCGCCCCGGGGATGATCGAACGCCGGCACGGCGCGATCGTGAACCTCACGTCGCTGGCCGCGCACAACGGCGGCGGGCCCGGCGCCTCGATCTACTCCGCCGCGAAGGCGGCGGTGTTCGCGCTGACGAAGGCCTACGGCCGCGAGCTCGCGCCGCACGGCATCCGGGTCAACGCGGTGTCGCCCGGCCTCATCGGCGGGACGCCGTTCCACAAGACATTCACGGCTCCCGACGCCTTTGCCGCCACCATCAAGACGATCCCGCTCGGCCGTGCGGGCGAGCCGGACGACGTGGCGAACGTCATCGCGTTCCTGGCCAGCGACCGCGCCGGGTTCGTCGCCGGCGAGACCATCGAGATCAACGGCGGCATGGCCGTTCGGTAGGACACGGGGCGACCATGAAGATTCCGGGCCTGCGGTGGCTGATCATCAGCCTGATCTTCCTCGCGACGGTCATCAACTACATCGACCGGCAGACGGTCTCGGTGCTGAAGACCGCCATCAGCGCCGATCTCGGCCTGTCGAACGCCGAGTACGCGTCCATCCAGAACAGCTTCCTGCTGCTCTACGGCATCAGCCAGATGGTGTCGGGCCGGCTCTACGACCGCATCGGCACGCGACTCGGCTTCGTCTTTTCGATCGTCGTCTGGTCGGCAGCCGCGATGGCCCATGCATTCGCGCGGACGGCCGGGCAGTTCAAGCTGTTCCGCGGCATCCTCGGCTTCGGGGAAGCCGGGAACTGGCCGGGCGCGGCGAAGGTCGTCGGCGAGTGGTTCCCGGTCAGGGAACGCGCGCTCGGCATGGGCATCTTCAATACCGGCGCGGCGCTGGGCGGAGCCGTCTCGCCGCCCATCATCGCGTGGCTCGCGGTGACCTACGGCTGGCGCTCCACCTTCGTCGTCACCGGCGCGCTCGGCTTCGGGTGGCTGCTCCTGTGGCTGCTGGTGTTCAGGGTGCCCGAGCAGCACCCCTGGATCACCGAGACCGAGCGCGCGCACATCCTCTCGGATCGGCCGGGGGCTGCGGCGTCCGAGGTCGAGTGGCGGCCGGGCTGGGGTACGCTGCTCACCTACCGGCAAACCTGGGCCGTGGTCGTCGGGCGATTCATCACGGACCCGATCTGGTGGCTGTACATCTTCTGGCTGCCGAGCTACTTCCAGGAAGCGCGCGGATTCAGCCTGCAGCAGGTCGGGATGTCGGCGTGGCTGCCGTTCCTGTGCGCGGGCATCGGCGCGCTCGGGGGCGGATGGGCGTCGGGATTCCTGATCCAGCGCGGCTGGAGCGTCGATCGCGCGCGCAAGACGGTGATGGCGTTCGGGGCGCTGCTGACACCGGCGGGCATCCTGG
>CAZJRM010000030.1:0-33620 GCA_964547975.1 uncultured Vicinamibacterales bacterium
CGGCGCGGCAAATCGGGATCGAGTATGGCGAGCAAGCGACCCTCCAGTTGCGAACGGCGCGCCATCGAGACGGAGGCCCAGGTCAGCACACCATGGGACCGCATCGTCCGCGCCACGTCGAGCAGTTGTTCCGCGTACTCCCCGCCGTCCGCCCCCGCGGCGAGGACGGCATCGTCACACGCACGTTCGCGTTCGATGACGAGCCGGCCCGCGGCGAGCCAGGCCAGGGGATTGAACCAGTAGACGGCGCAGGATGCGCCGGCCAGCGTCTGGGTGAGACAGTCGAAACGGCGCACGTGCGCCAGTTCGTGGAGCAGGACCGTGCGAAGCCGGGTATCGGGCCACGACTCGGCACCCTCGGGGACGAGCACGACCGCCCGGCGGAGTCCCCAGGTCATCGGCATCGCATCGTGACTGCCGACGGCAAACGTGACGCGGTGCCCGACACCAAGGCGAGCGGCCAGTTCACGCGCGAGCGGCAGCCAGGGTTCGTCGACGGCCGGACGCGACACTTCGCGCCGCACGCGGACGATGCCGAGGGCGAGGCGGAGGAGGAGCGCGACCGCCACGGCGGCCCACACGGCGAACAGGACGGCGTTCAGCGAAGGCCGCCAGGACGAGGACTGGCTGGCTCGCAGCTCGCGGCTCGCGGCTTGCGGCCCTCGGCTCGCGGCCGAATCGCGCTGTAAGGTGGCCCGCATGCCGGGCTGTGCGGCGGACAACGGCGCGGATTCCTCCGCGCCCTGCGTGAAGACGGCCGCTGCCTCCGCGGGCAGCACCAGCAGCGGCCAGCGCGGCATCACCGGCAGGAGCACCAGCAGGGCCAGGCTGCCGGCCAGGACGACGGTCCAGACCACGTGGCGCATCGACGCCGAACTGCGGCGCAGGAGGAGGCTGGCCATCCAGCCGAGCAGGAGCAGCGCCGTGGCCTTGAGCCCCGCGGAGACGAACACCGGCGCCAGGCCCGGGGCCGTCGTGACCCAGCGTACGAAGTCGAGGAGCGCGGTCGTCATCGCCGTTCCTTTCCCTGGCGGCGGGCCTGCTTGATCAACGAAGAGAGACGGTCCAGCTCCTCGTCCGACAGCCTGGACGACCCCTCGTCCAGCAGGGCCGAGATGGCCTGGCCTGGCGACCCGTCGTAGAAGGTCTGGACCAGGTGGTGCAAGGCGGTCTGGGCGGCGCTGTCGCGGGGCGTGGTGGCCTTGAAGACGTACCGCGGGCCGTCCTGGACGTGGCGGACGTGGCCCTTCTCCTCGAGGATGCGGAGCAGCGCCCGGACCGCGGAGTAGCTGGGCGGGTCGGGCAGGCCCTCGAGGACCTGGGCGGCGGTGGCCTCGCCGCGGAGGTAGAGGACGTCCATGATTTCGCGCTCGCGGCGTGAGAGGCTGGGCTGCCTGAGGAATGCGCTCATGCTAAGAAGGTAGCACTGTGCTAAAAGTTTAGCAAGACCCTTTTTCGACCCCTGCGGTACACTGCCGTATCGCGCCACACCGGGAGTGAACATGAACCCCGCCAACTTCTGGTCCACCAAACGATTCACCGGTTATCCCTGCACCCACCGGCAGTGGCGCTCCGATGCCCACTGCAAGTTCGTCCACGGCTACAGCCGCGAGTTCTACTTCGAGTTCGCCTGCCGCGAGCTGAGCCACGAAGGCTGGGTCGTCGATTTCGGCGGTCTCAAGTCGGTCAAGGCGTGGCTCGACCACATGTTCGACCACACGTTCCTCGCCTCCGAGGACGACCCGTTCATGGAGACGTTCCGGGAACTCGATCGGTCGGGTGTGATCCAGCTGCGCACCTTCGCGAATGTCGGGATGGAAGGCACCGCCGAGTTCGTCTACCAGAAGGTCGACGCGATGATCCGTGAACTGACCGGCGGCCGCGCCTGGGTCACGATGGTCGAGGTGCGCGAGAACGAGAAGAACTCCGCGATCTACAGGCCCGCAGTTTCCGAATCGCCCGCACGCCCGAATCGAACACGCCCCGAATAACTCCTTCCCCTCCCCGGCGTCTACCCAGTCAGAGCGGCGCGAACGCCGCTCGCCGGGACAGGAGGGGACCATGCGACGCCAGCCTCTACGGGTCTTCGCGGCGACGACCATCCTGGGCGCAGCCGCCATTGTCAACACCGTCGCGGCCGAACTGCCGCGCGTCCGCGCCGCCGACGAGTGCGCGGCGTCCCTGCTGGACCTGGCGCGACTTCAGTCGCAGACCGTGCGCCGCCTCGAAGCCCAGCTCGAGCCGGGGAACCTGGTCGCCTACGTCGCGTGCGTGTGGCGCGCGGCCGGCCAGCCTGACGCGCACCTCCGCTGGGTCAGCAGCACGCCGCAGTATCGGTACGTCCTGCTGACGATCGGCCTCGACCTGTCGCTCGCGCGCAGGGTCGAACTGCTCGGTCACGAGTTGCGCCACGCCAACGAGGTGGCCGACGCGACATGGGTGAGTAGCGAGCGGGACCTGCTGGCGCTCTATTCGAACATCGGCCGCCGGACCAGCCGCCAGGCGACGTTCGAAACGGAAGACGCCCGCGCCATCGAACTGCAGGTCCGGCACGAGGTCGGCGGGGGCGCGCCTGGCCGGCCGGAGAACCTCTTGAACGGCAGGCCCCGATAACGGCGTGTCGAAGGAACGGACGTCCCCGGCCCCAGACCCGGACACCGCAGCGGCCGCCGTCTCGCCCGTTCCCGCGCTGTGCACGGGATTGCGCACGGAATCAGCTTCAGTGCCGACGGCATGGTCGATGCATCGCACTCCTTCGGACAGGATTGGTCCATCCGCTCTGTCCGTGACAGGAGGTCGAGTCCTTGAGCATCAGGATGAAGCTGTTGTCGGGCGTGGTCGTGGCCGCGGTGATGTTCGCCATCCTCGGCTGGGTGGGCGTCGATACCCTCGAGACGACCAAGGTCAACGGTCCGTGGTACGACAGGATCGTTCAGGGCAAGGACCTCGTCGCCGACGTGCTCCCGCCGCCCGAGTACATCATCGAGTCCTATCTCATCGCCCACCAGATGGTGCTCGAGACGGACCGGGCCAGGGTGGACAGTCTGGCGACGCGGATATCCGTGCTCCGGAAGGAGTACGACGCCAGGGCTGAGTACTGGACGGCGCACCTGCCCGACGGACCCGCCAGAACCGCGCTCCTCCAGGATTCGCACGCGCCCGCGGTGACCTTCTTCGACGTCGTAGAGCGCGAATTGATCCCGGCCGCGCAGTCCGGCGACCGGAAGACGGGGGAACGCGTGCTCCAGACACGCCTCGTCCCGCTGTACGAGCACCACCGGTCGGCCGTCGACAAGGTCGTCGAACTCGCGGGCCGGCAGCTCCGGGCCGACGAACAGCAGGTGACCGAGGTCATCGGCAGCCGGCAACGGTGGTTCATGCTGATTGGCGGGTTGTTCGCCGTCGCGCTCGGCTTCGCCATCTTCAATATCAACCGCGTATCGACCAGCATCATCGGCCGCCTCGGCTCGGTCGTGCAGTTCGCCGACGCGATGTCACGCGGCGACATGACGCGGTCGATGCACGCCGGCACCGAGGACGAGGTCGGCCGGCTGATCGCCGCCCTGAACACCATGAGCCGCCACGTCCGCCAGACCGTGGCGGAGATCCAGGACGGAGTGCAGGTCCTCTCGTCCTCATCGACGGAACTGGCTGCCATCTCGACGCAGGTGGCTGGCGGCGTGCGCCACATCACCGACCGCTCGAATACCGTCGCGGCCGCGTCCGAGGAATCCAGCGCCGTGGCCGCCTCGATGGCGTCGCAGATGCGCGATGCCCGTGAAAACCTCAATGCCATCGCGGGCGCCGCGGAAGAGCTGAGCGCCACCATCGCGAGCATTGCGTCGGATTCCGAACGCGCGCGGACGGTCACCGATGAAGCGTCGGCGCAGGCGGCGGTCGTGACGACCACGGTTCGGGATCTGGGACACGCGGCTCAGGACATCGGCAAGGTCACCGAGACCATTGCCGACATCTCCGCGCAGACGAACCTCCTCGCCCTCAACGCGACGATCGAGGCTGCGCGGGCGGGGGCGGCGGGGAAAGGCTTCTCGGTGGTCGCCAGCGAAATCAAGGAACTGGCCCGCCAGACGGCCAGCGCCACCGACGACATCAAGACCAAGATCGGCAGCGTGCAGACGTCGACGGCCGCCGCGATCGGAGACATCGAGAAGATTGGTGCCATCATCGAGCAGGTGACGTCGTTCGTCACGACGGTCGCGTCGACCATCGAGGAGCAGGCGCTGGCGATGAAGGACGTCGCGTCGCGCGTGGCCCACTCCTCGCAGGTCGTTCGGGACGCCGGCGCCGGTGCGGACGATGCGGCGCAGGCGACACGGCAGATCGCGGCCGACATCAACAATGTGAGCCAGCGGATCGGCGAGATCAGCGAAGGGGGGCGGCAGATCGAGACGAGTTCATCCGACCTGTCGAACCTCTCCAACCGCCTGCAGGGCCTCGTTTCGCGGTTCAGCGTCTGAGACGACCGCGGCGTCCGTCTACCACACCACGCCGCCGCGGGACAACCACTCGACTGCCGGCTCCAGCACCATCACCCCCGCCAACCCCAGGAGGGCAAACCAGCGCCCCAGCTCCCGAGGGGTCCTGGTTGCCGCTTCCGGGGCGGCGGTGGCCGCCGCCGCGTCGACATCCCTCCCATCGTCGACGCCGGCCTGGGTCGAGACGGCGGGCGTGAGCAGACTCCCGTCCTCGCGTTCGGCCTGCGGCGGGAACGTGTAGACCCGGAACCGGGTCTCCGGGCGCGGGCGCCCGGCGGTCGCGGCCACGGGCGCAATGAGCCGGTACCCGCGCTTCGGGATGGTCTCGATGATCGCTGGTTGGTGCGCGCGGTCGCCCAGCGCCTGCCGCAGTTCCGCGACGCAGCGCGCCAGCGCCGTCTCGGCCACGAACTGGCCGGGCCAGACCTGGTCGAGCAGGTCGTGGCGCGGGACCGTGGTGCCCGGGCGCCGCGCCAGGCAGACGAGGACGTCCATCAGCTGGGGCCTGAGGTGGATGGACCTGCCGCAGGAAGAGGCGCGATTCAGGCCGGGCTGCACGAGCCAGTCCCCGAGATAGAAGTCCTCGGCGCAGGGCGCAGCCTGGTGTCTGGCGAAATCGAACACGTCGATCACCCCTCCAGTCACGCCGGCAGTCGCCGGCATCTGGACGGTTAGACGTTCGGGTGAGGGAACAGGTATTACCGTTCGATTCGAATTCGATGAGAACGGTCGGATCGGGCGGAAGTTCTATCGGCTCTCGGCTTTCGGCGTCGAGAGGACCACACAGCATCCACCGCCAGCTACCCTCCGTCTTCCTTCTCCCGCCGCCGTGCCCGGCGTTCCCGCAGCGTCGGCAGGCCCAGTTGCCGCGGCCGCGCCTGCCAGAACGCGCGCTCGAGTTCGCGCGCGGCCAGCTCCTCGGGCGTCGGAGGCGGCGTGGTGTCCTCGTAGAGCTGACGCGCGTCGGCCTTGGGGATATGTTGCTCGGCCAGCGCCAAGACGACGAGCGTCTGACGCCGGGCGGGTCCACGGGTAATCCGAAGCTCGTCGCCGACGTGCAGCAGCCGGTGCGGCTTGGTGCTCTGGCCGTTGACCTCGACTTTGCCGCCGTTGCAGGCTTTCTGCGCTTCCGATCGGGTGCGGAACACACACGCGACATCGAGCCACACGTCGAGACGGACGGCCGGGGGAGCCTGGCCGGGGACCGCTGATTTCGGCGACGAATCCGGATTGCGCGAGGGCCGCGGCACGGAACCTTCGTCACGCCCCCACGGGCAGGTCGCCGCCCCGCAGGTACTCGCGCAACTGGCGGAACGCCTTGCCGCGATGGCTCACGGCCGCCTTCTCGCCGTCGGGCAGTTCGGCCAGCGTGCGGCCGGCCGGCGGGTAGAAGAAGATCGGATCGTACCCAAACCCGTGTTCACCGCGCGGCCCCTCGGCCACGCGGCCTTCGACCGTGCCCCTGGCTTCGTACAGGATCCGGTCCCCCCGTGCCACGGCGAGGGCACACACGAACCTCGCCGGGCTGTCGAGGGCGCCGAGTTCGCGCAGCCGGCCGTAGATCAGGGCGAACTTGTCGGGATACGTCGCCGTCGGCCCGCCGTATCGCGCCGAATGAATGCCCGGTTCGCCGCCCAGCGCATCGACGACGAACCCGGAGTCTTCGGCGACGGCCGCGACGCCGAGCCGCGTCGAGTAGTAGACGGCCTTCGCGCGGGCGTTCTCGGCGAAGGTCGTTCCCGTCTCTTCGGGCTCCGCTACCGGAGGAAACGTGTCGAGACCGACCAGCTCGACGTCGATGTCGGCCAGGATCCCGCGAATCTCGCGCACCTTGTTCGGATTGGTCGTGGCCACCAGGAGTCGCATGGGCTACTCCAGGCTGCCGACGATGTCGCGCTGCAGGGCGAAAAGGCGATCGATGCCGGCATCGGCCAGATCGAGCATCTCGTTGAGACGCGCCCGGCCGAAGGGGGCTGTCTCGGCCGTGCCCTGCACTTCGATGTAGCGGCCGTCGGAGGTCTTGACCACGTTCATGTCGACTTCGGCACGCGAGTCTTCGTCGTAGGCCAGGTCGAGCAGCGGCGTGTCATCGACAATACCGACGCTGATCGCGGCGACGAACTGGCGGACCGGCATCTGCTTCAGCACGCCCTGCGACACGAGCGTCCGGAACGCGAGCGCCATGGCCACGAAGCTGCCCGTGATCGAGGCGGTGCGGGTCCCGCCGTCCGCCTGGATGACGTCGCAGTCGATCCAGATCGTCCGCTCGCCCATCTTGTCCATCTGCGTGACCGACCGCAACGAACGTCCGATCAGCCTCTGGATCTCCTGCGTGCGGCCGCCCACCTTGCCCGACGCCGCCTCCCGGGTCGAGCGTGTCGTCGTGGATCGGGGCAGCATGCCGTATTCGGCCGTCACCCAGCCCCGGCCCGAGTTGCGCAGGAACGGCGGGACCCGGTCTTCCACACTGGCCGTGCAGACGACACGCGTGCGCCCGGCTTCGATGAGCACCGAGCCCTCGGGGTGAATGATGTAGTGCGGCGTGAGCGTGACGGGCCGCAGGTCGCCCGGCGCCCGGTTGTCGGTTCTGGTCATCGTGAAGTCCCTTGCGCGCCCGCCGTGGCGGGTTCGGTCGCCGGCGGCGCCGGCGGTTCGAGCCATTGCCTGGCTGGCGGAAGCGGCCGTCGCAGATCGACGTGCCCGGCCAGCGTGTCCACTTCGTGGCCGCCCACGAGGATCTGCACGGCGCGTACGGCCGGCAGGTTCGTGGTCAGCGTGTGCACGATCGCATAGACCGTGTAGATCTCCGTCAGCGATCCGCCCGGATGCCGTGTCATCAGTTCGTCGCCGAAGTCGACGAACGTGTCTCCGTTTTCGGCGACGAAGACCCCTCGCAGCGTCGTGCCGGCCGGCAGCGCGCCCGTCAGTCCCTGCGGCGCGGGTTCGAGCAGCGCTTCGACGAGGTGTTTCGCCTGGAGGGCGGGCGTTTCTCCGAACGGGACTTCCCGCGTGGCGGGGACGAGCCGGAGGCCATCGTCGGCCACGTAGTAGAGCGTCGCGGAGATCCGCCGCGACGCGGCCGCGGTCTTGTCGGCGACGGGAGGCGGCGCGGGCGTTTCGACCGCCGTCGGCGTCAGGAACCGCACGAGGGCCCACGAGGCGAGGCCCACGAGCAGGATGGCGATGGCGGCAATGACGATGGCGCGACGGCTCACTGGCGTTTCGCTCCTTCGAGGCGCGCCCGGTACCGCAGCACCGCGTCGAAGAGCGACTGCACGATCTGGGTCTTGAAGGCGTCCGACGTCAACTGCGTCTCCTGCTCGGGGTTGCTCAGGAACGCCATCTCCACGAGCACGGCCGGCATGTTGGCTGCCACCAGCACGCGGAACGGCGCCTGCTGAAGGGGACGCTGGCTCATCTCGACCCGCGCGCGCAACGCCTCTTCGACGTAGCCGGCGAAGACGGCCGATTCGGCCAGGTGCCGGGCCTGCGCCATTTCCCAGAGGATCATCTGCACGTCGCGCGACCCGCCGCCCACGGTGGGCAGCGTGACACTCTGCGGATTCTCCGCGGCCCGGCGTGTCTCGTCGTTGAACCCCTCGAGGCTCAGGTAGAAGACCTCGGCGCCGCGCGCGTCGGCGCGGGGCGAGGCGTTGGCGTGCAGGCTGATGAACAGATCGGCCTTGTTGTTGTTGGCGATCGACCCGCGTTCGTCCAGCGCGACGGTCCGGTCGTCATCGCGGGTGAGCAGCACCCGGATGCCCAGGCGGCCTTCGATCGCGCCCTTCAGGCGCCGCGCCACGTCGAGCGTCAGGTCCTTCTCGAGCGTCCCCGCAGGGCCTCGCGCGCCCTGCTCGTCGCCGCCGTGACCGGGATCGATCACGACCGTCCGCAACGCCGGGCCCGAAGCCCCTGACATCGGCGGCGGCGCCGCGGCCGGCTCTGGCGTGGCTGGCGGCGGTTGGGGCGGCGGTGCGGGAGGCGCGATCGCGGCGGGGGTCGCGCCCGCCGGCATGAGGTCGATCACGATTCGAGACGACGCCGCGTCAACGGGCACACTGCTGGCGCGGAACGGACCGTGCCCCTGCGCGAGCGACAACACGACGTTGGCCGGTTCCGACAGGCCCACCTGTTCGACCAGGCCGGCCGACGAAGCGGCCGTGGCGGCGTCAATCGCGTCGGCGTCGAACTTCACCGTGAGGCGGCGCGGTTCCTGCACGACCGTGTACTCGGTGCGCGGCGTGACGTCGATGGTCACTCGCGTGGCGGCACCGGCGACCTCGGGGCGGATGACGATGCGCGGCACGCGCACGTCGCCGACGATGACGAGACGCGAGGCCTTGCGCAGTTCGATGCGTTTGTCGATGACGAGCGGCAGGGCGCGGCCGATGAAGTCTGCCGGCACGAGCCAGCGATTGCCGTCGCGGGTTGGCGGGGCGGGCAGCGAGACGAGCCGGCCGCCGATCGACGCCAGGCCCTGGTCGAGCGCCAGCACCACCGTGCGTGCCCCCGCGCTCACGGTCAGCGCCCTGGCGCCGCGGTCTTCGCGGACCTGCACCTGGAACAGCGCGGCCACGTCCTCGAGGCGCACCAGTTCCTGATCCCCGGCCGTGAAGCCGGGCAACATCTTCCGCGCATCCCCGGTGAACACCGTGTAGGGCGACGCGGGGCGCACCGACTGCGCCCGCGGCGTCACCGCCAGCACCAGCGCGAGGGTTGCGCCGAGCGCGATCAGGAAACGGCCACGTGCCACGACCGCATCATACTCCCGAGCCGGCTTCGGCTTCCGGCGGTTTGGCCGGCGACGGCTCCGTGGGGGGCGTCGCGAGGGACGTTGCGGGAGCCGTCGCGTCCGGGGCCGCGACGACCCGCGCGACCTCGGCGCCTGTTCCGACCGAACTCAGCAGGATGCGCAGCGCCGCAATGACGATCGGGCCGAGGGCCAGGCCGATGAAGCCGAAGGCCGCCATTCCCCCCATGACGCTGATGAAGACCAGCAGCCCGTGCATGCTCGTCCGACCGCTCAGGAGCAACGGCCGCAGGATGTTATCGGCCATCCCCACGACGACGGCGCCCCAGATGATGAGCAGGATGGCCTTACCGACCGAGCCGAGGGCGAAGAGCCAGATCGCGGCCGGCAACCATACGAGGGCGGAGCCGACGGCCGGCAGGATCGAGAAGATGCTGGTCATCACGCCCCAGAACACCGGGGCCCTGAATCCCAGCGCCCACAGCGCCATGCCCGTCAGGGCGCCCTGCGTGGCCGCGACGGCAAAGGTCGAACCGACGGTGGCCACCGTGAGGTTGTAGGTTTCTTCGATGACGAGGTCGCGTCGGGCCGGTTCGAACGGCAGGAGCCGGCGAATGGCGTCGACGACGGTGTGCCGGTCGCGCAGGAAGAAGAACAGCCCGAACAGCATCACGAAAAGCTGGAAGACCAGGCTGAACAGGTTCTGCAGGACCGCGCCCGCCTTGCTGGCCAGAAACGAGGTGACCTTCTGCGCGGCGCTGGCGATCGCGTTCGACAGGTTGGCGTCTGCCGGGAGAGGGACGGGCGACCGATCGCGGACGTGCGCCCAGATCTCCTCGAGACGCTCAGGCGTCGGGATCGTGTAGCCGGCCTGTTGGGCTTCCTGGACCAGCGTGGCGACTTCGCGCGCCAGCACCGCGAACACGAGCACCGCCGGCACGACGATCAGCAGTGCGGCCGCGACGGTGGTCAAGGTGGCCGACCACGTGCTGGACAGCCGCCGGTCGAACCGGTTCGCGAGCGGCGCCATGACCATCGCGAAGACGGCGGCCCAGGCCATGGAGGCCAGGAAGGGCCGCACCACCTGGAATGCCATGTACCCGACGGCCAGGACGACCGCGTAGAACAGGATCAGGGCGAAACGATCGCCCTCGGCACGGGTGGTAGTCATAGAGAGATCGAGTCTAGCCCAGAAGCTGCTCCTTGTCTCGCCGGGAAAGGCGTTTGACGGCCGCCTCCCGCGAGAGGGCGGCGGATCGGCTCCGGCACGCCTCCGTGTAGACAAGGCGCACCGGGCGCCGCGACGCCGTGTACTTCGCGCCCCGGCCGGCGTTGTGCGCTGCCGTGCGCGCGGAAGGGTCGACGGTCGAGCCCGTGTAGAGCGTCCCGTCCGAGCAGCGCACGATGTAGATGAACCAGTCGGCCATGGATGCCGGGTGTGGAGCTGGGCTCGGCCCTGCGTCCTACGCCACGTACGCGATGCAGTCGATTTCGACGCGCAGCCCGGTCAACGGCAACTGCGAGACCTCGACCGTCGTACGGGCGGGGCGGTGGTCCCCGAACACCCGCGCGTAGACGGCATTCATTGCCGCGAAGTCGCGGATGTCGGTCAGGAAGACCCCGCAGCGCAGGACGTGCGAGAGGTCCGTGCCGGCCGCCTCCAGAATCGCCGCGATGTTCCGGAAGACCTGTTCGGTCTGGGATTCCACGTCGAGGCCGACCAGTTGGCCGGTGGCGGGGTCGACCGCGCCCTGGCCGGAGACGAACACCAGACGGTCGAGGACGACGCCGGGCGAGTACGGCCCCACCGGGGCGGGGAGGCCAGAGGCCTGGACGGGGCGTGCGGATGTATCGGATGCCATGGAAGTCCCTCCCGCGGGCGCCGGCCCGCAGGGACTCATTATCCGTCCATCTTGAGACGATTATGAGAAAAGGGGCCTGACCCTCGGGTGAACTGCGGTATGCTCCGCAGCGATCTTCGGCTCGACCAGGGAGGAGCGATGGAACAGCCTCCGGCCGGCAGGACGCCGCACGATATCGACGACCTGCACCGTTCCTACGTCGAGCACGCTCCACTCGCCATTCTTGTCGTCGACCGGAGCGGTCGCTACGTCGATGTGAACCTGGCGGCCCAGCGCCTGCTCGGGTACTCGGCGGCCGAACTGCTCTCTCTCTCCATTCCCGAGGTCATCGCACCCGGTGACCTCCCGCGGGGGATGGCCCACTTCGCCAGGGTCACAGACGCCGGGGCCGCCATCGGCGATTTCCGGTTCATCCGCAAAGGCGGGTCGATCGTCCAGGTCACGGTCAACGCCATCAGGCTCGACGAGGATCGGTTCATCGCGTTTTGTGAGGACGTGACGGAGCGGACCCGGATAGAGACGGCCCTGCGGGACAGCGAGGCGGTCCATCGCGCGGTCGTCGAGTCGGCCGCGGACGGGTTCTGGATGACCGACCTCGACGGCCGGATCCTCGCGGTGAACGATGCTTACGTGCGGCGGTCGGGCTACTCCCGCGACGACGTGCTGTCCATGCGGATCTCGGACTTCGAGGCGAAAGAGAGTCCCGAAGACTCGGCCCGCCACATGGGGCGGGTCCTGCGACTGGGGTCGGACCTCTTCGAATCCGAACACCGGACGAAGAGCGGCCAGATCTGGCCCGTCGAAGTGACCGCGTCCTACTGGCCCATCAGCGGCGGGCGGTGTTTCGTCTTCATCCGGGACCTGCAGCGCCGCGCCCGGTCCGAAGCGCTGTTGCGCGTCCGCCTCCAGCTCTCCGAGATGGCCCAGACCAGCCCGATGGACGACGTGATGCAGACAGCGCTCGACGCGGCCGAGCAGTTGACCGACAGCCAGATCGGGTTCTTCCATTTCGTGGACGACGACCAGGAACACCTGCTCCTGCAGGCCTGGTCGACGAACACCGTCAGGCACATGTGCAGCGCCGAAGGCAAGGGCGCGCACTATCCGATTTCCGAGGCGGGCGTCTGGGTCGATTGTTTTCACGCGCGCAAGGCCATCGTCCACAACGACTACGCGTCGCTTCCGCACCGGAAGGGGATGCCGGTGGGGCATGCGCCCGTCGTGCGTGAACTGGTCGTGCCCGTGTTGCGCAAGGGACTGGTGACGGCCATCATCGGGGTGGGCAACAAGCCGTCAGAGTACACCGACGAGGACGTCGACACGGCCGAGGCGCTCGCGTCGATCACCTACGATATCGTGGCGCGCAAGCGGGCCGAAGCCGACGTTCAGCGTGTCGTGAGCGCGAGCCCCGCCGTCATCTACCATCGGCGCATCGAGCCCGACCGGATCAAGCTGACCTGGATTTCGGACAACCTCCAGCGCATCACCGGATACTCGGTGCACGACGCCATGAAGCCGGGCTGGTGGTACGAGTGCGTCCACGAACAGGACCGCGCGAAGGTGGTCGACGCCGACCGGCAGCTCGATGCCGACACGCAGCCGGCGCTGGTCTTCCGCCTGCGGCACCAGGACGGTCACGACGTCTGGATGCGCGACGAACGCCGCGTGCTGCGCGACGCGCAGGGCACGGCCACGGAAGTCGTCGGGTCGTGGTCGGACGTGACCCGGCTCGTTGAACTCGAGGCCCAGCTGCGGCAGGCGCAGAAGCTCGAAGCGGTCGGCCAGCTCGCTGGCGGCGTGGCGCACGACTTCAACAACCTGCTGACGGTCATCACCGGCTACAGCGAGATGCTGCTGAACCTGGTGCCGGCCGGCGACCGGGCGCGCGAATTCGTCGCCGACATCCGCGCGGCGGGCGAGCGGGCGACCGCCCTCACCCGGCAGTTGCTGGCCTTCAGCCGCAAACAGGTCCTCGAGCCGCGCGTGCTCGACCTCAACAGCGCCCTCGGTGACGTCGAGAAGATGCTGCGCCGCCTGATTGGCGAACATATCGAGCTGACGGTCGTGAAGGCCCCTGGCCTGGGGATGGTGCGCGTCGACCCCGGCCAGCTCGAGCAGGTCATCGTCAATCTGGCGGTCAACGCCCGGGATGCGATGCCGGACGGCGGGCGGCTGACGTTCGAGACCGCCGAGGTGACGCTCGATGAGCGGATGACCGCGCGTTTCCCGGGAACGAAGACGGGCCGGTACGTCCAGATGACCGTCGCCGATACGGGGTGCGGCATGTCACGCGAGGTGCAGGCCAGGTTGTTCGAGCCGTTCTTCACGACCAAGGACGTGGGAAAGGGGACCGGACTGGGGCTGGCGACGGTCTTCGGCATCGTGTCGCAGAGTGAGGGGGCCATCGACGTGACGTCGGTGCCGGGAGCCGGATCCACGTTCCGCGTCTGGTTGCCCGAGGTCAAGGCGCCCGCCGACCGCCCGCGCGTTCCCCCGGTGGCCCAGGCCCGGTCCGGCACCGAGACCATCCTGCTCGTCGAAGACGATGAGACGGTGCGCCGGATCTCGACCCTGGCGCTGCGGACGTTCGGCTACGAGGTGCTGGCGGCCGACTGCGGGGTCACCGCGCTCGACGTGGCCCGCCGGCATGCCGGTCCGATCCAGCTGATGCTGACCGACGTGATCATGCCAGGCATGGACGGCGAGGCGCTGGCGGACGCGATGAGCCGGGTGCGGCCGGGCCTGCCGGTGCTGTTCATGAGCGGCTACGTGGAGAACGCGTCGCTGCGGGCCCGGATTGCCGCCCGGGGCGGGCTCCTCCTGCAGAAGCCGTTTTCGCCGCAGGAACTGACCCGCCGGGTCCGGGAGGCCATCGACCGGACCGTGGCCGCCGGATGATAATGAGACTGAAATGAGAAAAGGGGCCTGACCCTCTGGTCCACTCCGGGGACAGGCGGTGGCGCCGGGCGCGGTTTCTTGGTACTATTGGCGCGTTGGCCCGGGCGCGGCTGCGCCCCTTTTTCCGTTCCCCGCCGGCATCCCGCCCTCACCGCCGCGCCGAACGCTCGATCAGGACATCCCATGAACGTACTGGTGTTGAACTGCGGGTCCTCTTCCGCGAAGTTCGCTGTCATCGATCCCGAGACCTCGACCGAAGCCGTGTCCGGGATCGCGCAGCGCCTCGGCTCGGCCGATGCCTCGCTCGACTGGAAACGTCACGGCGCGAAGTCGTCGCGGCCCATCCCCGGCGCCCATCACGACGAAGCGCTCCGGGCGATCGGTGACCTGCTCGGCGAACTCGGCCTGAAGGACGGCCTGCTCGGCATCGGCCACCGTGTCGTGCACGGCGGGTCGCGTTTCTCTGGCTCGATGGCGATCACGCCCGAAGTCATCGCGAAGGTCGAAGAGTGTATCCCGCTCGGCCCGCTGCACAATCCGCCCAACCTGGTCGGGATCCGCATCGCGCAGGAACTGTTCCCGTCGCTGCCGCAGGTGGGCGTGTTCGACACGGCGTTCCACCAGTCGATGCCGGCCGTGGCCTATACCTACCCGGTGCCCTACGAATGGGTCGCGGCGCACGGCGTCCGTCGGTACGGGTTCCACGGAACGAGCCACCGCTTCGTCGCGCAGCACGCCTTGACGCTGACGGGGCTGCCGGCTGACGACCACGGCATCATCACGGCGCACCTCGGCAACGGCTGTTCGTCGGCCGCGGTCCGCAACGGCAGGAGCGTCGACACGACGATGGGCCTGACGCCGCTCGAAGGGTTGATGATGGGCACGCGCAGCGGCTCGATCGACCCGGCGATCATCGGCCACGTGGCGGGCGCGCTCAACTGTCCGGCGACGCAGGTGCTCGACATTCTGAACAAGAAATCGGGGCTGCTGGGCGTGTCGGGACTCTCGAACGACATGCGGACGATCGAAGAAGCCGCGGAGAAGGGCCACGAGCGGGCGGCCCTCGCGCTCGAACTGTTCTGCTACGTCCTGGCGAAGTCGGTGGCCAGCCTCGTGGTGCCGATCGGCCGCCTCGACGCGCTCGTGTTCACGGGCGGGATCGGGGAGAACTCGACGACCGTGCGCGCGAAGACGCTGTCGTATCTCGGCTTCCTCGGGCTCGAACTCGACCCGGCGGCCAATGCCGTACACGGGCGCGGGCAGAACGGCCGCATCACGGTGGGCAGCCGGCCGCAGGCGCTCGTCGTGCCGACCAACGAAGAACTCATGATTGCGATGGACACCGCCGAAATCGCGCGGCAGTCCTGACCCTGTTCCGTCATCCGGCGGTCATCCCCGGGAGGTCCCGTTGCCTACATCCATCCTCGTCGCTCCGGCCGGCCGTCGTGTCGGCCTGACCACCGCCTGCCTGGGCATGGTGCGCGCCCTCGATCGCCAGGGGCTGCGCGTCGCGTTCGTCAAGCCCATCGCCAATCGCGAAACCAATCAGTCGTCGGACCTGGTCGCCCTCGGGGCGCACCTGACACCGCCGCCGTCGATCCCGAGTCACGTCGCCGAAGAACTGCTGGCGGCGGGCGATGACCAGACCCTGATGGAGCACGTCGTCGAACTGGCCGGCAAGGCCGGGGTCGGCGCCGACGTGGTCATCGTGGAGGGCATGAATCCCGAGGCCGGCATGGTGCACTCGGCGCGCGTGAACGCGCTGATGCTGAAGGCCCTCGACGCGGAGCTGGTGCTCGTGGCCGCGCCGCGCAGCAAGGATCCCGGCGATACGGCCAGCGCCGTGGCCATCGCGGCCCGCGGCTACGGGGCGATGCCCGAAGGCCGGCAGGTGGGCGTCATCCTGAACCGGGTGTGTATCGGCGCCGGCGGCCTGGCCACCGACGTGGAATCGATCGGGCAGGCGCAGGGCGGCTGTTCGGACTGCCAGGGCGTGTCGTCGTTTGCCGACAACGAAGCGGCGCACCGGGCGGCCCTCGCGGCGGAACACCTCCGGCCGCTCGCGCTCGTGCCGTGCAGCGTCGACCTCGCGGCGCCGCGTGTGCTCGACGTGGCGCTGGCCATCAAGGCGCGAATGCTGCGCGTCGGCGAAGCGCGCACGCGTCGCGTGAAGGACGTGGGCCTGTGCGCGGCGACCGTGCCGAACGCGTTGCGCGCGATGCGGCCCGGGGCGCTCATCATCACGCCGGGTGACCGGAACGACGTCATCCTCGCGGCGGCGCTGGCCGTGCAGGGCGGCACCCCGCTGGCTGGCGTGCTCCTGACCGGCGGCCTGGAGCCCGATCCGCGCATCATGGCGCTCTGCCGCAAGGCGTTCGACGGCGGCCTGCCGCTGCTCGCCGTCAACGAGTCGAGCTACCGCGCCGCGACGAACGTCGCGAGCATGAACCAGGAAATCCCGGCCGACGATCCGGATCGCATCGAGCGCACGATGAACGTCGTCGCCGACCGCGTCGATCTGGCCTGGGTGAAGGGTTTCGCGACGCCCGCGCGCGAGCCGCGGATGTCGCCTCCGGCTTTCCGCCATCGCCTGGTCGAAGCGGCCCACGCCGACCTCCAGCGCATCGTGCTGCCCGAAGGCACGGAACCGCGCACGGTGGCGGCCGCGGCCATCGTGGAGAGCCGCGGCATCGCGCGCTGCGTGCTGCTGGGGCATCCCGATGAAGTGCGTGACGTGGCGGCGCGCCAGGGCGTGACGCTGCCCGAGACGATTGAAATCGTGGATCCGGTCGAGGCGGCGCCGCGCTACGTCGCCGAGCTCGTCGAACGCCGCAAGGCGAAGGGCATGAACGTCGAACGCGCCGAGATCGAGTTGCAGGATTCGATCATGGTCGGCACCATGATGCTGGCGCTCGACGAAGTCGACGGCCTGGTGTCGGGCGCGATCCACAGCACGGCCCATACCATCCGCCCGGCGTTGCAGATCATCAAGACCGTGCCGGGCTGCAATCTCGTGTCGAGCGTGTTCTTCATGTGCCTGCCCGACCAGGTGCTCGTGTTCGGCGACTGCGCGGTCGTGCCGAATCCGTCGGCGGAAGAACTGGCCGACATCGCCATCCAGAGTGCCGAGTCGGCGATCGCGTTCGGGATTCCGGCGCGGGTGGCGATGCTGTCGTACTCGACAGGGACGAGCGGCACCGGCGAGGACGTGGAGAAGGTCAAGGCGGCCACGGGCATCGCGCAGCAGCGCCGCCCGGACCTGGCGATCGACGGCCCGCTGCAGTACGACGCGGCCATGATGCCAGACGTGGCGCGCCTCAAGGCGCCCAAGTCGCCGGTGGCCGGCAAGGCCACGGTGCTCATCTTCCCGGATCTGAATACCGGTAACGTGACCTACAAGGCCGTGCAGCGGTCGGCGAACGTCCTCAGCATCGGCCCGATGCTGCAGGGCCTCGCCAAGCCGGTCAACGACCTGTCGCGCGGGTGCCTCATCGAAGACATCGTCTTCACGGTGAACCTGACCGCGATCCAGGCGCAGCAGGTCAAGCGCAACAAGCCGTTTACCGCGTAACGACGCGGTTCGCACGGCCGTCCGACACGACAACCGCGGCGCCGGTCCACACGTGACCGGCGCCGCGGTGCCATTTCGGCGGTATCTCGATGTCCGAAAACGGCGAGTACCCCGGCCGGCTCCCGGTAGAATCGCCACATGCTGCCTGGGGCCGACATCTGTTACGCTGCGCTCAAAGCGCGTGACCGCCGATTCGACGGCCGCTTCTTCGTCGGCGTGTCTTCCACCGGCATCTACTGCCGTCCCGTGTGTACCGCGCGGACACCCCTGCGATCGCGCTGCCGCTTCTTCCCCAGCCCGGCGGCGGCCGAACAGCACGGGTTCCGCCCCTGCCTGCGCTGCCGGCCCGAACTCGCGCCCGGCCACTCGAGCGTGGACGCGTCACGCCGCCTCGCGCAGGCCGCCGCCAGCCGGATCGAAGACGGCGCGCTGACCGACGCCTCGCTCGCCCGCCTGGCCCGTCGCCTCGGCGTGACCGACCGACACCTGCGCCGGGTGTTCGATGCCGAGTTCGGGGTCACCCCCGTCGCGTACGCCCAGACCCAGCGGTTGCTGCTCGCCAAGCGCCTCCTGACGGATACCGCGATGCCGATCATCGACGTCGCCATGGCCGCGGGATTCGGCAGCGTACGCCGGTTCAACGCGCTCTTCCAGCGCCGCTACCGGATGAGCCCGACCAGCCTCAGGCACACGCCGAATGCGGGCCCGGCGCCGTCACTCGAATTCCAGCTTTCCTATCGGCCGCCCTACGCATGGGATGCCCTGCTGGCGTTCCTCGACACACGGACGATTGCCGGCGTCGAGTCCGTCACCGACGGCATCTACCGACGCGTGGCGGCGGTGCCCGGGGCGTCGGGCCCGCGCGTCGGCTGGGTGTCCGTCCGGCATCGGCCCGGGCGCCACGCCCTGTGCGTCACGGTGTCGGGCGACCTCGCGATGGCGGTCCCGCCCGTGCTTGCCCGCGTGAAGCGGCTGTTCGACCTCGATTGCCGCCCCGACGAGGTGGCGGCGGTCCTCGGCCCCCTCGCCGACGCCGAACCGGGGTTGCGCGTGCCCGGCGCCTTCGATGGGTTCGAGCTGGCCGTTCGCGCGATCCTCGGCCAGCAGATTACCGTCCGCGCTGCTCGGACTCTGGCCGGCCGGCTCGCGGCCGCCCTGGGTGCGCCCGCAGCCACGCCGTTTGCCGACCTGACCAGGTCCTTTCCGGCGCCCGCCGACGTGGCGGCGGCTGGGACGTCGGCCCTCGTGCGGCTCGGAGTCACCACCGCCCGCGCCCGGGCGATTGTCAGCCTGGCTGACGCATGCCGCACGGGACGGCTGGTCCTCGAGCCCGGCGTCGATCCGGACACGACGATGGTCGCGCTCCGGTCGATCCCCGGGATTGGCGACTGGACGGCACAGTACGTAGCCATGCGGGCGCTCGCGTGGCCCGATGCGTTTCCCGCGGCCGACTACGGCGTGAAGAAGGCGCTGGGGGAGTCCTCGCCGGCGCGCGCGGCGGCCCGGGCCGAGGCGTGGCGGCCGTGGCGCGCGTATGCCACCCTGCACCTCTGGCGATCGCTCGCGAAGGAGACGGTATGACCTGGAAAACGACGTTCGACAGCCCGCTCGGCGAGGTGCTCGTGGCCGCGACCGGACAGGGCGTGTGTGGGGTGTATTTCGTCGGGCAGAAGTATTTCCCGGCCAACGCGGATACCTGGATCGACGCGCCCGACCGGCCGCTCCTCCGGCAGGCCCGCGCCGAGCTGCGTGAGTACTTCGCCGGGGCGCGCACCACCTTCACGGTGCCGCTCGATCCGCGGGGGACGCCGTTCCAGCGCCGCGTGTGGGGGGCGCTGCAGTCCATCGGCTACGGCACGACCACGACGTACGGCGCGATCGGTGGGCAACTCGGCGACGGCGGGGCCGCGCGTGCCGTGGGCGCCGCGGTCGGACGAAATCCCATCTCGATTATCGTGCCGTGCCATCGTGTCGTCGGCGCGAACGGGGCGTTGACGGGGTACGCGGGCGGCCTCGAGCGCAAACGTGCGCTGCTGAAGCTGGAAAGGCGGAGATGAGGCACACGTGGGGGCTGGTTCAGGCGGCCGCGGTGGCGTGCAGTTTCGGCCGACGGGCCACGTGGTCGAGCAGGTGCGCTGGTGACCCCAGGTCGACCCAGCCGCACTCCGGCACCCGGACCACCATCAGGCGGTGGGGCGCCTCCTGGAACACCGTCTTCGACAGGTCGGTGGTGTCGATCGTGTCGTAGAGGTGGAACAGATCGACGACGCCGACCGGCATCCGCCGATGGGCGATGAACTCCCGTGCCAGGGCTGGTGCCGCCTCAATCACGGCGTCGACGATGGTGCGGGCGCGCGCGGCGAAGATGAAGGCCGAGACCATCGCGTCGCGTTCGATCAGGTGGCGCACGGTGTCGGAAGGCGGCTTCTCGAAGAAGCGGTAGACGAACGTGGTGCGTCGGTCGTCGGCGGCGAGAATCCAGCCGCAGTCGCGGTCGCCGGCCACGTCCTCGAGTCCGACCACGTAGATGCGCCGTTCGTTCGTCGCGGCGGCTTTCAGCGCGTCCTGGGCGCCATGCCGGAGTGTCTCTTCGTCGCCGACCAGATGGTCGGATGCCAGGAAGATGATCGGCACGTCATCCCGATCCGACCGTGCCTGGATCGTGACGGTCGCCAGCATCACGGCGGCCGCGGTTCCGCGGCTGACCGGCTGGACCAGCAGGTTGCGGGGCGAGAACCCGATGAGCTCGGCTTCCCAGTACGGACGGTGCGCTTCGTTGACGACGACGAGGATCTGGTGCTCCGGCACCAGCCTCCGCGCCCGCATCAGCGCCAGTTGCAGCATCGACGTCCGGCCGTCGAGCCGCCAGAACTGCTTCGGCGTCGGACGGTCGTCTGACGCTGAGGTCGGCCCGGCGACACGATTCCCGTCGCCGCCAGCAAGAACTACCGCCCACGGAGCGCAATCCATGACCTACCTCCGCTGTGCGCCAGCTTCCGTAACCTGTTGAGCCGACTGGAGAAAGGGGATCGAAGAGCCCGCGTCGGCCCTCCGGAGCGCCGACCGCCGCCTACGTTCCCGAAGAAGCAGGTGCAAGATCGCGACCAGCCAGTACAATGGCCCCGCCCGGTGCCCGCGTCCCCGCGGCGCGCCGGCGGGAGGGCTGGGCGTATGACCCGCACGTATCTGAGATGGACCGTGGCAGTGGGCGTCGTCGCGGCGGCGGTGTGGTGGTACGCGGACCGTCGCCCGGCCGTGGAAGTGACGCTCCTCGAACCGCCCGCGCGAGACGAGGCCCCGGCCATCGACGGGTCGACCGCGATCCTCATCAACGGGCGCCGGGTGACGCCCGCCGGCATGGTGATCAAGACGCAGTCGTACAGCTGGGGCATGGCCGTCGCGCCCGACGAATCGCGCATCGCCCTCCTGCGCGCCAACGCCATCGAGTTGGTCGATCCGACCGGCGTATCTGCGCCGTCGCGGATTCCGCCGTACGGCGTGGAGGTCCCCGAGGAGTTCGGCAAGGGCACCTACATGGGATGCGCGTTCTCGCCTGACGGCCGCCTGCTGTACTTCGGCAGCGCCGACAGCGGCGAAATCAAGGTGCTCGACGTCGCCTCGTCTCGCGTCGTTGCGACGATGTCGATTGACGGCGGCGGTTTCGAAGACAGCTTCGTCGGCGACTTCGTGCTCGACGCGAGCGGCACGCGCCTCTACGCGCTGGACCAGTTCAACTACCGCCTCGTGACGGTGGATGTGGCGCGCCGCCGCGTCGTGCAGTCGGTGCGCGTCGGGCGCAATCCGTTTTCCATCACGTTGTCTCCCGACGGCCGGACGGCGTGGGTGACGAATGTCGGGATGTTCGAATACCCGCTGCTGCCGGGAGTGACGAAGGACAACCGCTCGACCGCCGGGCTGACGTTCCCGGCCTACGGGATTCCATCGAAGGAGGCCGTGGAAGGCACGGTGGCCGAAGGCCTGCAGGTGCCGGGCCTTGGCGACCCCAACCATCCGGACGCGATGTCCGTGTTTGCCGTCGACCTCGGGACGGGAACGGTGCGCGCGCGCGTGAAGACGGGGTTCCTGGTCGGGGCCATCCGCGAAGGGATGAAGACGATTGGCGGCGCCAGTCCCGGCGGCGTCGCCGCGGGCGCGCGATTCGTGTACGTCTCGAACGCGACGAACGACACGGTGACGGCGCTCGACGCCGCAAGCGGCGCGGTCGTCGCCGAGATCCCCATCGACGTGCCGCGCCACTTCGGGCCGGGGCAGCGCGGCACGATCCCGTTCGGACTGGCGCTCAGTCCCGACGAGACGCGACTCTACGTGGCGTGCGCCGGGCTGAACGCCGTGGCCGTGGTCGATACCGCGGCCCGGACGGTGGAGGGGTTCATCCCGGCGGGGTGGTTCACCTCGGCCGTGTCGATGTCGCGCGACGGAACGACGCTGTTCGTCGCCAGCGCGAAAGGGCTGGGATCGGGGCCCAACGGCGGCGCGGGCTTCGTGGCGCCTGCGCGCGGCCTGCATCCGGGCGACATCATGCAGGGCACGCTGCAGGTCGTGCGCGTCCCCGACACCGCCGAACTGGCGCGGATGACCGATGTCGTAACGGACAACACGGCGCGCGAGCGGTCGGTCGTGATCGAACGGAACCACCCGCTGCTGCCGAGGTTCCAGTCCTCCCCGTCAGGCGGCGCCGCGCCGGTCCCCATCCGGCACGTGGTGTTCGTCGTGAAGGAGAACCGCACGTTCGACCAGGTGTTCGGGCAGCGGCGCGGGGTGCGCGGCGACGCCACGCTGACGACGCTCGGACTCGGCGTGCGCGTGGCGGACAAGGATGGCGCGCACGTGCTCGAGCACGTGGACGTCTCGCCGAACCACCACGCCCTCGCGGACACGTTCGCGATCAGCGACAACTTCTACTGCGACTCGGACCAGTCGAATACCGGGCACCGATGGGTGGCGGGCGTCTATCCGAACGAATGGGTCGAAACCAACGCGCGGTCGCACATCGAGGCGCGGCTGTTCAGCACGGCCCCCGGGCGCCGTTACGTGTCGGGCAGCAGCGCCGTCGTGAATCCCGAGGACTACAACGAAGCCGGCGCGCTGTGGGAGCACCTCGCGCGCCACGGCGTGTCGTTCTACAACTTCGGGTTCGGCACCGAAATGCCCGGGTCGATCGAAGAGCAGGCGTTCAAGGAGACCGGCATCCGTATGGCGGTGAGCATGCCGTTGCCGAAGCCGCTGTTCGATCGGACGTCGAGGACGTATGCCACCTACAACATGGCCATCCCGGATCAGTACCGGATGGACATGTTCGAAGAAGAGTTCCGCGATCGGTGGGTGAGCGGGCGCGAGCCGTTCCCGCAGCTCATCACGCTGGTGTTGCCGAACGACCACCTGACCAAGGCGCATCCCGAGGACGGCTATCCGTACGCCGAGTCGTACATGGCCGACAACGACCTCGCGCTCGGGCGCCTGGTCGAGACGCTTTCCCATTCACGCTGGTGGAAGGACATGCTGATCGTCGTCGTCGAGGACGATCCGCAGGGTGGGCGCGACCACGTGGACGCGCACCGCTCGGTCCTGATGCTCATCGGCCCCCACGTGAAACGCGGCTACGTGTCGAGGACGCTCACGGACTTCGGATCCGTGATGCGGCTGATCTTCACGGTGCTGGGCATGCCGCCGCTGAATCAGTTCGATGCGGCCGCGTCGCTGCCGCTCGATGTGTTCACGGGCAAGGCGGACCTGCGGCCCTACCGGGCGCTGCCCGTGGACGCGCGCCTGTTCGACCCGCAGGCCGCCTTCAAGCCGTTCGACCGGCGCTTCAACTGGCGTCACCTCGCCGAGTCGGCGAAGATGGACGAACCGGAGGACATGCTGCGTCCGTTCATCGACGACGACGACGACCTGGCCGCCGTCGTGCGCGGCGCGAAGACGACCGCCAAACGCTGATCGCGGTCCCACCCCGAGCCTGGTCGAGGGGTGGAGCCCGGGGATCGGGGATTGGGGATTGGCGGTCGTGGATTGGCGGTCGTGGAGCAGGGCCTAACCCTGCTGGGGATGGATGCAGAGTGAACCCCCTCCCCGCCGAAAGCCGAAAGCCGTTGGCCGATAGCCGCGAGCCGTTAGCCGCGAGCCGATAGCCTGTCGTATGATGCGCCGCATGCACACCTCCCGACGCACGTTCTTCCGCTATGCCGCCGCAGCGGCGGCCGTCCCCGCGCTCGGCCCGCGGGCGCTCGACTCTCTGGAGCGAAGGTTGGAGGCGTATCCCGGGGGCGACGCCGCCGCGGCCGCCCGACAGGAGGAGTTCTGGGCCGAGATCCGGCGCGCGTATCCGACCCACCCCTACATCAATCTCGAGAACGGGTATTCGAGTCCGCAGCCGGCACCGGTGTACGACGCGTTCCAGCGCCACGTGGCGACCGTCAACAACGGGCTCTCCTTCTACATGCGGCGGAAGAAGGCGGGCGATTATCCTGCGGTCAAGGCGCAACTGGCCGAACTGGCGGGCTGCCCGCCCGACGAACTTGTCATCACCCGCAATACGACCGAGTCGCTCGGCACCGTGATTCACGGGATCGACCTCGAGCCCGGGGCCGAAGCCGTCATGTGCGACCAGGACTACGGCTCCATGCTCGAGCAGTTCCGCCAGCAGTCGAGGCGGCGCGGACTGAAGTGCGTCGAGATCCAGGTGCCGCTCCATCCGAAGAGCGACGAGGAGGTCGTCGAGACCTACGCCAGGGCGTTCACGCCCCGGACGAAACTGGTGCTGGTGTCGCACATGATCAACATCACCGGCCAGATTCTGCCGGTGCGCAGGATCGCGGACATGGCGCACGCGCGCGGGGCCGCCGTCATCGTCGATGCGGCGCACTCGTTCGCGCACGTGACGTTCACGATGCCCGAACTCGACGGGGACTATCTGGGGGCGAGCCTCCACAAGTGGCTCTGCACGCCGCTCGGCGCGGGCCTGCTGCACATCAGGAAGGACAGGATTCGGACGGTCTGGCCGCTGCTCGGCGAGACCAGCGTGCCGGACGATGACATCCGGAAACTCGAACGAATCGGGACGCACCCGACGTGGACGTGGCTGGCGATTGCCGACGCCATCCGATTCCATCGGATGGTGGGCGGCGAGCGAAAGGAAGCGCGGCTACGCTACCTGCGGGAGTACTGGACCGAACGCGTGCAGGGGATGTCGAACGTCTACCTCAATACACCGTCGGGGCAGCGGGCCTGCGGCATCGGCAATGTCGGCATCACGGGCATGACGCCGGGCGCGCTGGCCGAGGCGTTGTTCGACCGTTTCGGTATCTACACGGTGGCCATCGACACGGCGCCGGTCAAGGGCGTGCGCGTCACGCCGCACCTCTACACGACCACGGCCGAGCTCGACTCGCTCGTGAAGGCGCTTGGCGCCCTCGCGCGCAAATGAGACGGAAATGAGAAAAGGGGCCTGACCCTGGAATCACCAGCGCCGGGCCCCTCGATCTGGAGGTTGTGTTCGAGAAAACAGGTGCCGGGGCCCTCCCGCGCGCCGGAAAACGGGGTCAGGCCCCTTTTCCCCCGGCGGGTTCGTGGGCCTGCACCCGCGGGCCCTCAGGGTCGCCCGCGCGCCGGCCGGACGAACCGGCCCACCCCACGAGGTTCCCAATCAGCCCACGTTCCTTCACGTCCACGCGCTTGCGGCCTTTCCGCTTCGCGTCGTACAGCGCGTCGTCGGCCCGCTTCACCAGCGCCTCGACCGTGTCGCCCGTCGCGTACGCCGTCACGCCCGCACTGAACGAGAAGCTGACGCCCTTGGTGACCTTGTCGATCGTGTACTGATACGTAGGAGGAATCCGCGCGAGGGCGGCTTCGAGGAGGCGTTTCGCCTCCTCAACGGCCGGCGCGTGCATCACCACCCCGAATTCCTCGCCCCCGTAGCGCGCCACGAGACCCGTCGACCCGACCGTGTCCTGCAGGATCTTGGCGCACGCCATCAGCACCCGATCGCCCACCTGGTGGCCGTGGGTGTCGTTGATCTGCTTGAGGTGGTCGAGGTCGACCATGCCCAGCGTGAACCCCTTGCCCGTGCGAGACGCCCGCCGGAGGAAGTCCTTCAGTTCCTGTTCGAGCGCCCCGCGGTTGGCCGTTCCGGTCAGCGGATCGGTCATCGCGCGCATCCGCGCTTCGCGCAGACTCGACCGCAAGACCTCCACCTGGGCCGTGAGCCGCTCGACACGCTTCGATTCGGCCGCCTGCCGCTCCACGGCCGCCTTGCGGAGATTGTCGACCTCGAGCGCCAACACGCGCTTGATCTCGCGGATATCGTCGACGCCCACCATGGTGCGGATACTCTCGGTCGAACGCTGCAATTCGAGGTCGAAGCGCCGGCTGTCGCCACGCAGCGCCTCGATGACCTCCCGCAGCACGGCCATCAGGTCGCTGACTTCCGCCTCGCGCTGCGCGAGGTCGCCGTTGAATCGGCTGGCGTGGGCTTCGCACTCGGCCAGCACTTCCGCGGCGATGGCCTCCAGGGTATTCGCGTCGGCTTCGGTCCGAATCCGATGCCGCCAGGCCTCGACTCGCTGCGCGAACCGGATGTTGACCGGACGCGCGGACTCCGGCACGGCCGCGCCGAACAACCGCAGCAGACGGTCGGAGAAGGTGGTGAACACGCCCAGGCGCCGGTCGGGTTCCGGCCGGGCGCCGGCACCCGGGCTATTCAGCGACAGTTCGACGAGTGGGGTCGGCATGGTTGGGCTTCGGATCCTCCGGATCCCTCCGGAATGAAGAATCGGCAGGACGGGGCCGAAGCTGGAATCCACCGCGCCTGCCCGATCGGGTAAGCTCTCGCCATGCGCCGAACTACACTGGCCGTCTTCGCCGTCGCCCTTGGCCTGGCTGCTGTTCCCGCGGCCCAGGAAGGCCCGCCGCCGGGTTGGGACGCCGTCCGGACGTTCTATCTCGAGGCCCTTCAGCAACATGGCATCGTCGGGAGCGCGTTGGCCTTCGTCCGGGACGGGCGTGTCATCCATCGAGAGACGGCGGGCATGCGCGATCGGATGACAGGCGCGGCGGTGGACGCGCGCACGATCTTCCACTGGGCGTCGATCACCAAGACGTTTACCGCCGTGGCGATTCTGCAGCTGCGCGACCGCGGCCGCCTGGGCCTCGATGATCCCATCGAGCGGTACGTTCCCGAGTTCAGGCGTGTGTCGAACCCGTTCGGCCCGGCCTCGACCGTCACGCTCCGCCACCTGCTGTCGCATTCGGCAGGGTTGCGCGAGTCGACCTGGCCCTGGGCCGGAGGCACGGCCTGGGAGCCGTTCGAGCCTCCAGGCTGGGAGCAGCTCGCCGCGATGATGCCCTACACGAACGTGGAGTCCCGACCGGGTTCGAAGTACGGCTACTCGAATCCGGGATACGTCCTCCTGGGGCGCGTCATCGAAGAACTGGCGCAGGAACCGTTCGAGACCTACATCGACAAGGAGATCCTGACGCCGCTCGGCATGACACGCACGTTCTTCGACCGGGCTCCCACGTCCCTGCGGGACGACCGGTCCCACAGTTACCGGCGCACCGACGACGGTCTGACGGAAGCCCCCTTCGATTTCGACACCGGGATCACGGTCTCGAATGGCGGTCTGAATGCGCCCTTCGACGACATGGCGCGGTATCTGGGGTTCCTGGCCGGCTCGACCGACCCCTCGACGCAGGCCGGATACGACCGTATCCTGGCGCGCCGCTCGCTCGTCGAGATGTGGACACCCGTGGTCGACGTCTCACCCGGTGTCCGCATGGGCCTGGGCTTCTTCCTCGAACGGCACGGCGGGCTCGATTTCGTGGCGCACTCCGGAGGGCAGAACGGATTCATCTCCCACTTCTACCTGCACCCGCCGTCGCGCCTCGCGACGCTGGTCGCGTTCAACACCCAGACGACATCGGAGCGGGAGGGGTTGCGGCGCAACACCCGAGCTCTCGACACCGCCCTGCGCGACGTGCTCGTGGAGCGGGTCTTCCGGCCCGCCTCCATGGGACGGTAGTTCGTGGCATAATCGGGAGACGTCCGTTGGTCCCGTTCCGAGGAGTCCGTGTGATGCTGGCGCGTACGGTTCGTTTGACGGCAGGTCTGGTGCTCGGCGTGGTGCTCCCGTTCCTCGCGGCGGGCTGCGGCGAAGACTCGCCGACGGCGCCGACCAACTACGCCCCGTTCAGCAAACAGGACATCCGTGTCGGGACCGGAGACGAGGCCGTGGCGGGCCTGCTCCTGACGGTGAATTACACGGGCTGGTTCTACGACGGCTCGGTGGCCGATCACCGGGGCGTGCAGTTTGCCACGTCCGTGGAGTCGGGGCCTGCCGAGTTCGTGCTCGGCGAAGGCGGCGTCATCGAAGGATGGGATCAGGGGATTCCGGGGATGAAGGTGGGCGGCCTGCGGCGCCTGGTCATCCCGCCGTCGCTGGCGTACGGGCAGAGCCGCTACAGCGCGATTCCGCCGAACGTGACGCTCGTGTTCGACGTCGAACTCGTCAGCGCCGTCGTCCCCGAGTAGGCGACGGGAGGCAGGACGGCCGGCGCCCTACCGGCCGAGGCGGATCTTGAATCCGATGACGGCGTAGTTGAGCGCGTCTTCCATCTTGTACTCGCCCCCATCGACGTCGTCTCCGCGCAGCTGGATATGGCCGGCTTCGGCGTAGAGCTGCAGGACCTTTCCGACCGGCACTTCCAGCCCGCCGCCCCAGACCCACCCGCGGCCTTCGGTCTTCCACTGGAAGTCCTGGGTGCCCCCCGTGATCGTTGTCTCGACGTCATCGACCGTGATGGTGCGGTTCTTGATGACCTGCGTGGTCTTGAACGTCGCCCAGTGGTAGTTGCCCCCGACCAGCGCGTACGGGCGAACGACCTTGAGCGGCAGCCCGAGCTTGAGGGACACCACCGCGACCTTCGTCGACAACGAGCTGTCGAAGCTCGAGTTCGTGAGTTCTCCGGCGTTGGAGGCGGTCAGGTGGCCCACGTACGAGGCGTCGATCGCCGCGAATCGTGTCACCCAGACGGTGGCTCCGCCCTGGTAGTTCAGCTTCGTCCCGCTACCAGAGCAGTCGGTGATCGTGCCGCAGAACAGGGCAGGCGTCTTGCTGAACGATCCAATACCTCCGGCCGTGAATAGCATCAGGCCCTTGGGTGACGGCGCCCGGTCGACCGACCGGGGCTGATCGACCTCGTTCTCGAGCCACAAAGCCGGCGCGGGCCCCTGGCGCAGGCGCACCCACGGGTTGGGATCGCTGAAATCGACGACGAACGAGGTAATCGGGCGGGTGACGTACAGGCCGGCAATCTGCCTGCGGAGGCACGGGCCGGCCGGCAACATCGGGCGGCCGGGTTCGACCATCAGGACCCGGCGCAGGCCGTCGCAGACATCGACGTAGAAATTCAGGTCGGTCTCGGTCCGTCCGCCGTGAGACTGCAGGTCGACCGGCAGCGTGGCGCGGCCCAGGGTGTCGGCTTTCGTATTCCCGAGCGTTTCGGCATTCAGGGCGAGCTCGACCGTGATGCCCGGCGGCACGTTCTTCACGGTGACGGTCTGCGCCGAAGCGAGACCCGCTCCCACGGTCACGACGAGCGCGGCCGCGACGACAAGCGACCGCCACATTCCCCTCATGCCAGACTCCTCTTCAAAGCCGCGCGCCCATCGGACACACATCTACGCATGTTACCCCAGACGGGTTATCCTCTGCCTGTACGAATCATCGGGCGGGCCCGACGGACGGGTCCGCGGCCGGCCGAAGGGCCGCGGAGGTCATCATGCGAGGTTTGGACGTCGTTGGGGTGGCGGCGGTCGTGTTCCTGATCGGCGCGGTGGTGGCGGCATCGCCCCAGGCGACCGCGCCGGGCCAGGCGCCCGGGGTGGGCACGCTGCGCACGGAGTACGCGACGAACCCCCTCGGGATTGGCGAGGCGGCCCCGCGGCTGAGCTGGCAGATGCAGTCCGGCCGGCGGGGCGCGGCGCAATCGGCCTACCAGGTCAGGGTCGCGGCTGCCGAGGCCGAGCTGACCCGCGGGAAACCGCTCGTCTGGGATTCGGGCCGCGTCGTTTCGTCGGCGTCGACCCACGTGGCCTACGCCGGGACTGCACTCCGGTCCGGCCAGCGGTACTTCTGGCAGGTCCGCGTCTGGGACGAGGCCGGTGTGCCGTCGGCGTGGAGCGCGCCGGCGTGGTGGGAGATGGGCCTGCTCGCGCCGTCCGACTGGCGCGCGCGCTGGATCGAACCGACGACGCCCGACGATCCGAAGGTGTCGGGGCCGTCACCGCTGCTGCGGCGGGAGTTCGTCCTGAAGGGCGCCGTGAAGCAGGCGCGCGCGTACGTGACGAGCCGCGGCCTCTACGAGATGCACCTGAACGGCCGGCGGGTCGGGGACGAGGTGTTCACCCCGGGGTGGACGAGCTACAACAAGCGCCTCCAGTACCAGACCTACGACGTGACTCCGCTCCTGACGCGCGGAGCCAACGCCATTGGCGTGATGCTCGGCAACGGGTGGTACCGCGGGCCGCTCGCCTGGGAGGGACACCGCAACATCTACGGCGAACGCCTGGGACTCCTGGTGCAGATTCACGTGACCTACACCAACGGCAAGGACGAATACATCGTGTCCGACGACCAATGGCGGTCGGCGACCGGCCCCGTCCTCATGTCGGAGATTTACGACGGCGAGACCTACGACGCGCGGCTCGAGAAACCGGGCTGGACCACTGCCGGGTACGATGCGTCGGCGTGGCTGCCGGTGACCCTGTCGACGGCGACCATCGAGCACCTCGTGGCGCCGGCCGGCCCGCCGGTGCGCACGCGCGACGAACTCAAGCCTGTGAAGGTCTTCAAGACGCCCGGCGGTGACACCGTGGTCGACATGGGGCAGAACATGGTGGGCTGGGTGCGCCTGAAGGCCCAGGGGCCCGCCGGCACGACCATCACGCTCCGGCACGCCGAGGTGCTCGACAAGCAGGGCAACTTCTATACCGCCAATCTCCGCGGCGCCAAAGCGACGGCGAGATACACGCTCAAGGGCGCCGGCGCGGAGGTGTTCGAGCCGCGCTTCACGTTCTTCGGCTTCCGTTACGTCGCCGTGGACGGCTACCCGGGCACGCTCACGCCCGACGCGGTGACCGGCATCGTCGTGCACTCCGACATGCGCCCGACTGGGACGTTCACGACGTCCAACCCGAAGATCAACCAGCTCCAGCGCAACATCGTGTGGGGGCAGAAGGGCAACTTCCTCGACGTGCCGACCGATTGCCCGCAGCGCGACGAACGCCTGGGTTGGACGGGAGACGCGCAGGTGTTCGCGCGCACGGCATCGTTCAACATGGACGTGGCGGGCTTCTTCACGAAGTGGCTGGCCGACGTGGCGGCGGACCAGTTCGAAGACGGGCGGGTGCCGCACGTGATTCCCAACGTGTTGTCCACCGAACGCGACCAGCGCCCTGGTGGTTCGGCCGCCTGGGGGGACGCCGCCGTCATCGTGCCGTGGACGATGTACCTGACCTACGGTGATACCCGACTGCTCGAGCGTCAGTACCCGAGCATGGTGAAGTGGGTGGGATTCCAGCGCACGCGCGCCGGCGACGACCTGGTCTGGGACGGTGACGCGCACTTCGGCGACTGGCTGGCCTTCGCGAGTACCGACTCCAGCTATCCCGGCGCGACGACGGGCAAGGACCTGATTGCGACGGCGTTCTTCGCGCGTTCGACCGACCTCGTCGCGCGCGCGGCCGACGTCCTCGGCAAGACGGACGAGGCCGCGAAATACCGGGCGCAGTTCGAGACGATCAAAGCCGCGTTCGTGCGCGAGTTCGTGACCGCGACGGGGCGCGTCGGCGAGAATACGCAGACGGCCTACGTGCTGGCGCTGCACTTCGACCTGCTGCCCGAGGCCATGCGGGCAGGGGCTGCGGCGAGGCTCGTGCGCGACGTGCGCGATCGCGGACACCTCACGACGGGGTTCGTCGGTACGCCGTACCTGTGCCACGTGCTCGTCCGCTTCGGCTATCTGGACGATGCGTATCGCCTGCTGACGCGTGAGAAGTACCCGTCGTGGCTGTATCCCGTGTCGCAGGGTGCCACGACAATCTGGGAGCGCTGGGACGGGCAGAAGCCGGACGGTTCGTTCCAGGACGTCGGCATGAACTCGTTCAACCACTACGCCTACGGCGCCATCGGCGACTGGATGTACAGCGTGATGGCCGGCATCGACATCGACCCGGCCAAGCCAGGCTTCAAGCACGTCTTCATCCGGCCGTTGCCCGGCGGCGGATTCACCAACGCGTCGGCCACGCACGAGACGCCGTACGGCACGGTCGGGTCTTCGTGGACGCTGGAGAAGGCCGGCGCCAATACCGATGCCTACGACGTATTCACGCTCACGGTGGACGTGCCGCCCAACGTCACGGCGACGGTGCGGCTGCCTGGCGCCATCGTCGACCGCGTCACGGAAGAGGGGCGACCGCTGGCCGTGGGGAACGGGATCACCGGCGTACGCCAGGACAGGGACGCGGTGATCGTGGAGGTCGGGGCAGGACGGTATCAGTTCGCGAGCCGCCGCGTCCTGACCCTGGACTGATCGACCGCGACAGGGTAGTCAGGGCGCGAGGTGGAAGACCTCGCGCAGGTCGGTGGTCACGGGGCTGTCGTCGGGGTTGGCGGGCATGACATCGCGCATGTGCCGCCACCACCGGCGGCAGACGTCCGTCGATGCGATCTCGGCCCAGTGCGCTTCGTTGTCGACTTCGACGTATCCGAACAGGTCGTGCGTATCCGGCGCGAGGAAGATGGAGTAAGTCCGGACGCCGTGATCGAGCAGCACCCGCTCGAGTTCCGCCCAGACCGGCTGGTGGCGGCGTTCGTACTCGCTCTCGGCCCCGGGATTCACGCGCATCCGAAACGCTTTGCGGACCACGGCCCTTCTCCTCGACTCACAGGATATGGAGCAGGGCTTTCAGCTCTGCCCCACGACCATCCCAATCAGGGCGCTCGTCGCAGCCCTTCCCATCGCACCACCCACTGGCCGTTCTTCGGGAACCCCGGCGCGTGACCTGACGGCGCGCCGTCCCAGCCGGCGGCCATCATCGCGACCGCGTAGAGCAGGCCCCCGTTGCCCGGGAGGTAGATCGTGAGTCCCGGCCGCTGGTGATTGTGTCCGTTCACCCGGTAGACGTTTTTCGGTGTCTCCAGGAGCAGCGCGTCGATGGCGCGGTCCGGATGGCCCAGCCGGGCCGCCGTCATGGCCATCATGGGGTAGTCCCAGCCCCAGGTCGTCGGCCAGTTCCAGCGTTCCCAGATCCACGCGAATGTCCGGTCCATCGTCTCGCGGTCGATGTTCGTGCCGGGAAGCACGCCCAGTGCCGAGACGACGGACGGATGATCCGTGACCCATCTCGGGTTCGAGAACGTGTCGGGCGCCGTCTCGGCAAACAGGTATTTGCCGTCGGCGACGGCCGGCACGGCCAGGTGTTCGCGGACACGGGCCCACTCGGGCGACCGGGGCATACCCAGCCGCTCACGCCAGGCCTGCGCGACGTCGAGGCCCCAGGCCCAGTAGCCGAGTTCGTAGCTGCAGTTGAGCGTCCGCTCCCTCGGGTACGTTTCCTGGGCGCAATTGAGCGGCGGTCCGAGCACGAACCGGTTGCGCGCGGCGTCCCACGCGGGGAACGACGCCATGAACGTCGCCGTCTCGAAGACGACGTCCTTATACCGTTCGAGGGTGTCGCGGGTCGGCCGCGTCCGGTAGACGAGTTCGGCGTAGAAGAGGGGATGGGGCTGCTGCCACACGAGGAACGGCCCGACGGTGGACGGCGACTCCGCGCCGGTGGGGCTCGTCATCTTGGGCCAGCGGGCGCCGGTGTATCCCTGTCTCGCAGCGGTCTTGCGGGCTTCGGGCAGGATGTCGCGGTAGTAGCCGAGGCTGCGTTCCAGGAGCGGCAGGCGGTCCCAGAGCGCGAACTGCGCGGCGTGCCACCAGTGCATCTCGAGGTGGAACTTGCCCTCCCAGCTGTTGAA
>CAZJRM010000031.1:0-32904 GCA_964547975.1 uncultured Vicinamibacterales bacterium
CGTCGGTCACGAAGTAGGGCGACAGGTAGCCGCGGTCGAACTGCATGCCCTCGACGACCTCCAGCGAGGTCTCGAGCGTCTTGGCCTCTTCCACCGTGATGACGCCGTCCTTGCCGACCTTCTCCATCGCCTGGGCGATGATCGTGCCGATGGTCTCGTCGTTGTTCGCGGAGATCGTGCCGACCTGGGCAATCATGTGGCCCTTGACGGGCTTCGAGCGCTTCTTGAGGTCGGCCACCACGCCTTCGACGGCCTTCTCGATGCCGCGCTTGATGTCCATCGGGTTCGAACCCGCGGCCACCATCTTCGCGCCTTCGCGGTAAATCGCCTGCGCGAGCACCGTGGCGGTCGTCGTGCCGTCGCCGGCGATGTCCGACGTCTTGCTCGCCACTTCACGCACCATCTGGGCGCCCATGTTCTCGAGCGGATCCTTCAGGTCGATCTCTTTCGCCACCGTCACGCCGTCCTTCGTGATGGTCGGCGAACCGAACTTCTTGTCGAGGACGACATTGCGGCCCTTCGGGCCGAGCGTCACCTTCACCGCGTCGGCCAGGCGGTTGACACCCTTCAGGATCGCCTGACGCGACTGCTCTCCGTACACAATCTGCTTCGCCATCGTCATTACTCCTTCGCGTCGGGCGCGATCAGCTTTCGATGATTCCGAGGACTTCGTCCTCGCGCATGATCAGGAACTCTTCGCCGTCCAGCTTGATTTCCTGGCCGGAGTACTTGCCGAAGAGAATGGTGTCGCCGTCCTTGACGTCGAGGGCGATCCGCTTGCCCTTGTCGTCGAGTTTGCCGGCGCCGGCGGCGACGACCTTGCCCTGCTGCGGCTTTTCCTTGGCGGTGTCGGGGATGATGATCCCGCCGACGATCTGCTCGCCTTCCTCGACGCGCTTGACGAGGATCCGGTCATGAAGCGGTCTGACTTTCATGATGCTCCTTGCTCCTGCGAAATAGGTGCTCTGGTTGACGGCGCAAAACCCGTCGCCCGGCCGCGGCTGGCACTGGGGCTCTCTGTCCGCTAGCACTCAGGGTCGACGACTGCTAATTATGCGATGAGGGAAAAGACCTGTCAAGGACCAGGGGACAGGGACAAGGCGATCGGGGAGAGGGAAAGGGACGAGGGGACAGGGAAGACGGAAAGGGAAGAGGGAACAGGCGAGAAGGGCAAGGCCAAGAGCCGAGAGCCGAGGGCCGAGAGGGGCCAGGAGAGAGCCCCCAGGCCCCATGCCCCACGTCCCGTGTCCCACGTCCCGGCTACTCGAGTTCCCGTCCCGTCAGCAGCCGGAAGGCTTCGAGGTATTTCTCGCGGGTCTTCGCGATGACCTCGTCCGGCAGCGACGGTGCCGGCGGCTGCTTGTTCCAGCCGATGGCTTCGAGGTGATCGCGTACAAACTGCTTGTCGTAGCTCGGCTGCGCGCCGCCGGGCGCATACAGCGCCGCCGGCCAGAACCGCGAGGAGTCGGGCGTCAGGACTTCGTCGATGAGGATGATCTCGTCGCGGCCGTCGGGCCCGGTGACGAGACCGAATTCGAACTTCGTGTCCGCCAGGATGATCCCGCGGGTCAGCGCGTGCGCCGCCCCGCGCGAGTAGATCTCAATCGACAGATCGCGGACCGTTTCGGCCACCTCGGCGCCCACGATGCCCGCGGCTTCCGCTTCGGTGATGTTGATGTCGTGACCCGACTCCGCCTTGGTCGAAGGCGTGAAGATCGGCGTGGGCAGGCGGTCGGATTCCTCGAGGCCAGACGGCAACGCGATGCCGCACACGGACTGCGACTTCTGGTATTCCTTCCAGCCCGAGCCGGACAGGTACCCTCGGACGACACATTCGATGGCGAGCGGGCGCGTCTTGCGGACAAGCATCGACCGGCCGCGCAGGACATCGGCCTGGGCGCGCAGCGGGGCGGGGAAGGTGTCCGCGTCCGTCGACAGGACGTGGTGGGCGACGAGCCCGGCCATCATCTCGAACCAGAACGCGGACAGCTGGTTGAGCACCTTCCCTTTGTCCGGGATGCCGCTCGCGAGGATGTAGTCGAACGCCGAAATCCGGTCGGTGGCCACGATGAGCAGATCGGCCCCTACTTCGTAGACGTCCCGGACCTTTCCGCGGCGGGGCGCGGGCAGGCCGGCGATCTGGGTTTCGAGCACAGGTGCGGTCATACGCTCTCCCTCGGAATCAGCGTCGTGGGTGCCCATGTTACCGGCTGGGTCCTGGCATCGCAAGTGAGGCGGTAACTACACGCGAACATTAGACTTGTGCCCTTCGTTATAGTAGAGTTCCAGTTCGGCCGCCGGGCGTGCGCGTCCGGCGGATCGGTGGCAGACTGTCTCTGCGCGAGCAGGCGAAGGAACTGCCGAGCGCCGGTGCCGAGCCCTGACCTATGAAGATGCGTGTGGATGCCAGGACCCTCCTGGTCGTGGCGTTGGCTGTCGGTCTGCTGGCCTGGTTCCTCAGGAACGCCAACCTCGCCGGGGTCTGGGCCGAACTGCGCCAGGGCGACTGGACGTTACTGACGGCCGTCCTGCTGATGCAGGTCGTGACCTGGGTCTCGCGCGCCATCCGCTGGCAGTATCTGCTCACGCCGCTAGGGTCCGTGCGGTTCCGTTCGGCGCTCGAATGCACGCTGATCGGCTTCGCGGCCATCACGCTCCTGCCGGGGCGCGTCGGTGAAGTCGTGCGACCCTACCTGCTGGCGCGCAGAGAACACCTGAGCGCGTCGGCGGCGTTTGCCACCGTGGTCGTTGAACGCCTGCTCGATCTCATCACCGTGCTCGTGTTGTTCGCCGTGGTCGTGCTGGCATCCCGGCCGCCCGAAGGGGCCGCCGACCCGACGCTCTACCTGGCGATGCAGACCGGGGGGGCGGTGCTCGGTGCCGGGGCGCTGGCCGCCTTCGTCGTCCTGTTTCTCGTCGCCAGCCACCCCGACCGGCTCACGTCGGTGATGGCGCGGGTGGCGCGTGTGCTGCCGGCCAAGGCGGGCGCGGCCCTGACGCGATTCGTCGGGCAGTTCGCGACGGGGCTCGTGACGGTGCGCCAGCCCGGTCGCCTGCTGATGGCGTGGGTGTTGTCGTTCCCGCTGTGGCTGGCGATTGCCATCGCCGTCTGGTGGGGGGCGCGCGCGTTTCATATCACGATGCCCTTCACCGGCGGCATCGTCATGGTGGCACTCCTGCTCGTGGGCGTGTCCGTGCCGACGCCGGGCGGCGTGGGGGGGTACCACGAGGCGTTTCGCATCGGCGCGACGGCGCTCTACGGCGCGGCCAACGATCGCGCCATCAGTGCCGCGATCGTCATGCACGCCATGTCGTTCGTGCCGATCACCGTGGCCGGGCTCGTCGTGATGATGCGCGAGGGCCTCGACCTCAACCGTATGCAGGCCATGGTGCGTGAGCCGGCGCGCGAGGAGAGTCAGCCGTGAAGTGCCCCTATTGCGGCAACATGGGCGACAAGGTCGTCGACTCGCGCGAGAGCAAGGAAGGCGACGTCATTCGCCGGCGCCGGCAGTGTCTCGAATGCGAACGCCGGTTCACCAGTTACGAGCGGATCGACGAGATCCCGTACATGGTGATCAAGAAGGACGGCCGGCGCGAACGTTTCGAGCGGCAGAAGTTGATTGCCGGTCTGCTCAAGGCGTGCGAAAAACGCCCGGTGACCGTGTCCGCGCTCGAAGCGACGGCGGACCACGTGGAAGAAGTGCTCCAGAACCGGCCGGAGCGCGAAATGGACACCGGCGAGATCGGCGCGCTCGTGATGACCGAGCTGAAACGGCTCGACAAGGTGGCGTACGTACGGTTCGCGTCGGTCTACCGCGATTTCCGCGACATCGGCGAGTTCATGGCCGAGTTGAGCGACCTCGTGAATTCGAAAGAGTGATGCACGCCCGCTGTTTGTCATGGTTCGTGGCCGCCTGGCTCGTGGCGGCGGGAAGCCCGTCGGAGGTGCACGTCACCACCGTCGCGCGGGACGGCCGTGTCAACGTGTCGTGCAGCCTCGACGGCGGCCTCACTCCCGACATGGAGCAGGCCCTGCAGTCCGGGCTGACGACCACGTTCAGCTACGAAGTCGACTTGAGGCGTGCCGTCAGCGTCTGGTTCGATCGGGGCATCGCCGTGGCCACCGTCACCACCACGGCGCAGTTCGACACCCTGACCGGGCGTTACCAGATGTCGCGCAGCGTGGACGGGCGAATCGAAGACTCCCGGGTTTCCGACCAGAAAGCCGAGGTCGCGAAGTTCATGACGTCGTTCGAGCGGCTCCCGCTCTTCAGCACCGCCGACCTCGATGCCAACGTCGAGTACGTCGTTCGGGTCCGCCTGCGGGCGCGCCCGCGCGTGAACTGGTTCTTCTGGCCCTTCGACCGCAGCGATGCGGCCGGCTTCGTGCGTTTCACGTTCATTCCGTAGTCCTGCGGCGCGGCCCGCGCGAGGGCGGGCGCCGCCGTGGACTTCGAGGGCTGGCATGGCGTTGTTCGACCAACCTTCTCCGCCTGCAACGCCGGCACGCGCGTCCGGGCGGACGCCGGCCGCGCCTCCGCGGCGGCGGTTCAAGGACAACCCCAGCCTGCTCATCGTCGGGATCCTGCTCCTCGTCGGTACGCTCGCCGGGCTGATGACCCTGGCGACCCGCTCCAGCCGGTTCGCGCCGGACTTCCTGACCGAGTTCGTGTTGTACGCGCTGTCGGTGGTCGACCTGACCATGCTGGTGGCGCTGCTCTTCATGCTCGCGCGCAGCGTCGTCAAGCTCGTCGTGGAGCGCCGCCGGGCCCTGCCGTTCGCGCGATTCCGGGCGAAGCTCGTGACCATGCTCCTGGCCATGACGCTGATTCCGGCCGTGCTCGTGCTGCTGGTCGGCAGCGAACTCATCAGCAGCAGCGTCGACCGGTGGTTCAACGCGCCGCTGGCCGAAGTGCTGCAGTCGGCTCAACAGATTGCCGCCGACTACTACCACGAGCGCCAGGTGCAGGTGACCGACGAAGCCGGCCGGATTGCCGCGCAGTTGTCGGCCGTGGATCTCGCCGTGGCCGACGTCCAGGCCGTGCGCGATCTGGTCGGCCCGGCCGTCAACCAGCGCCGCGTGAGCCTCGTCGAGGTCTACCGGATGGACCGGGGCATCCCGGGTTCGACCGGCGTGGCGGCGCTCGTCGATATCGCCTCGCCATCGTTCCACGCGGGGTCGGACCGTGCGTCGTCGGACCGGCTGGCCGCGCGGGCCGCCGCCGGGCAGCCCGACCTCTGGGTGCGTGAACCGCTCGAGGAAGGTGGCGAACTGATCCGGTCGGCGGCGCCGGTTCGGCGCCCGGACGGCATGACGACCGGCGTCGTCGTGGCCAGCGCGCAGCTCACGGGCGAGTTCGCGTCGCGCGCGCGCAGCATGACCCGCGCGTACGAACAGTACTCACAGCTCCAGGTGCTCCGACAGCCGCTGACCGCCGTGTACCTGTCGTTCTTCCTGATGGTCACGCTGCTCATTCTCGTCAGCGCGACGTGGATGGGGTTGTACCTGGCCAAGCGCATCGTCCGCCCCGTGCAGGCCCTGGCGGCCGCGGCCCGCGAAATCGGCGCGGGGCATTTCGACCACCGGGTCGAGCGCGAAACCGCCGACGAGTTCGGTGCGCTCGTCGACGCGTTCAACGGCATGGCGGACGAACTGGCCACGAGCCGGCGGCAGCTGGAGCGGTCGACCGGCGACCTGCAGCGCAAACACGCCGAGGTCGAGGAACGGCGACGATACACGGCAGCCATCCTCGAGCGCGTGGCGACGGGCGTCGTGACCTTCGACGCGTTCGGACGTATCAGCACGCTGAACCCGGTCGCGTCGCGGCTGCTGGGCCTGTCGGCGGACGCGACGGGGCAGCCCGCGACGGCGGTCTTCGCGCGCCCCGATCTGGAACCGCTCGCGCCGCTGGCGCTGGGCACCGCCGCGACGGCCCGCGACGTGCCGGCCCAGGAGATCGCCCTCGTGCGCGACGGCCGGGAGGTGCATCTCGCCGTGGCGGCGACGAGCCTCACGGCCGACACCGGCGCGGCCGAAGGCCGCGTCCTGGTCCTCGACGACATCACGCCGCTCATCCGGGCGCAGAAGGTCGCCGCGTGGCGCGAGGTGGCCCGCCGCCTCGCCCACGAAATCAAGAACCCCCTGACGCCCATCCAGCTCTGCGCGCAGCGCCTGCAGCGCCAGTTCTCCGGCGCTCCGGACCCGGTGCGGACGCTGGTCGACGAATGTACGTCGACCATCGTCGGCGAGGTCGACGCGCTGAAGGCGCTGGTCGACGAGTTCTCGCAGTTCGCGAGGATGCCGGCGCCGCGTCGCGTGCCGACGGATGTGCACGACCTGCTCAGGGGGACGCTGGCGCTCTACGAAGGACTGTTCAAGGACGTACGTCTCGAGACGTTGTTTGCCGTGTCGGTCCCGCTCGTCCGCCTGGACCCCGATCAGATCCGGCGCGTCGTCATCAACCTGATCGACAACGCGGTCGAAGCGCTGGGGCAGAAGGGCCTGATCGTCATCGAAACGCAGCACGAACTGGGGACGAGCGCCGTACGCCTCATCGTCGCCGACGATGGTCCGGGCATTCCCGTCGGAGACCGCGACAAGCTCTTCATGCCGTATTACTCCACGAAGAAGCGGGGGAGCGGCCTTGGCCTGGCCATCGTGCGGCGGATCGTGGCCGAACACGGCGGCACGATCGAGGTCACGGATAACGAGCCCGCGGGCACCAGGTTCACGATCGAGTTGCCGGTCGAAGGTGAGGCCGTGATTCAGGCAGGTGACTTGTGAAGCCGCTCATCCTGGTCGTCGATGACGAACCCGGCGTGCGCAACGCGCTGACCGGTGTGCTTCGCGACGAAGGCTACGATGTCGAAGTGGCCGAGAGCGGTGAAGGCTGTCTCGACCGCACGACCCGCGCCATCTTCGACGTCATTCTTCTCGATATCTGGCTGCCGGGTATCGACGGTCTCGTCACGCTCGAGCGCCTGCGCGATCGGCAGGTCGACTCGGCCATCATCATGATCTCCGGTCACGGCAATATCGAGTCGGCCGTCAGGGCCATCCGGGCCGGCGCCAACGATTTTATCGAGAAGCCGCTGTCGCTCGAGAAGACCGTGCTGTCGGTGGCCAACGCGCTCAAGCAGCGGCGGCTGGAGCAGGAGAACCGTGCGCTGCGGGCCCGAGTCGACCAGGACCTCACCATGGTCGGCGAGAGTTACGCCATGCACCAGCTGCGCGAGCAGGTGGCCATGGCCGCGCCCACCAACGGCCGCGTGCTGATCTTCGGTGACAACGGGACGGGCAAGGAACTGGTGGCGCGGACGATCCATGCCCTGAGCCGGCGGCGCGCCGGCCCGTTCGTCGAGGTCAACTGCGCGGCCATCCCCGAGGAACTCATCGAGTCGGAGCTGTTCGGCCACGTGCGCGGGGCGTTCACCGGAGCCGTCGCCGACCGGCGGGGGAAGTTCGAAGCCGCCGACGGCGGGACGATCTTCCTCGACGAGATTGCCGACATGACCCTCAAGACGCAGGCGAAGGTCCTGCGAGCGCTCCAGGAGCAGGTCGTCGAGCCGGTCGGCAGCACGTCCCGCGTTCGGGTCGATACGCGGGTCCTGGCGGCCACCAACAAGGACCTGCCGTCGGAGATCCGGGCCGGGAGGTTTCGCGAAGACCTGTACTTCCGCCTCAACGTCATCCCGATCTTCGTGCCTCCGCTTCGGGAGCGGCGCGACGACATCCCGCTGCTGGCCGAACACTTCGCCCGGATCTTCGCGCGCGAGTACGGCCGCCGGCTGAAGACGCTCGACGACGGAGCCCTCGACGTGCTGGGCCGCTATCCCTGGCCGGGGAACGTACGCGAACTCCGCAACGTGATCGAGCGCCTGATGATCATGGTGCCCGGTGACGTCATTACGTCCCGCGATCTGGGGTTCCTCGACGGCGGGATGGCGGCGGCTGTCGAAACGGCCGAGGTCACGGTGCCGCTGCACGCGGCGCGCGAACAGTTCGAGCGCGACTACATCCTGAGGGTGCTGGGCCAGCAGCAGGGGAACATCTCGAAGACCGCGGATCTGCTGGGTGTCGAGCGCAGCAATCTCTATCGCAAGATGCGGGGGCTCGGGATCGCGCCGGCACGACAGGGAGACCGCGACGAGGAATCCGAGTGACGGGACCATGGCGCGTTGACCGCGTCGCGCGCTTTCGCCGATAATTCCGCCACGACGGCAGCGACCACATGGCGGATCCCCATTCTCACGACGCACCGCATTCCGGTGCCAGCCCCATCCATCCGGATCGCGACGCGAAGGTCGACGAATTGCTGCTGGCAGGCCTCGAGCACTACTTCGGAGGCCGCTTCCAGGAAGCCATCAACATCTGGGGACGCGTGCTCTTCATCGACCGGGGGCACGCACGCGCGAGGGCGTACATCGAACGCGCGCGCAGCGCCCAGGCCGAGCGCCAGCGCCGGACCGAAGAACTCGTGCACCAGGGGGTCGCGGCCATCCAGCGGGGCGACGGCGGCGCCGCCCGCCAGTTGCTGGAGTCGGCCGCCGATCAGGGCGACCGGCCGGATGTGGCGTTGGCGTACCTCGAGCGGCTCGAACGGCTGGCGGGGGCGGTAGGATCGGCGGCTGGAGGCCCCGAGATCAAGGCGCCCCAGGGGCGCCGGCCGCCTCGCCGCCTGATGCCCCGCCACTTCGGCGCCAACCCCCAGGCGCCCGTGCGGGTGTTCCCGCTTGTCGTTACCGCCTTGCTCGCGGGCGTCGTCGTCATCGCCGCGGCGTCGTTCGATCTGCTCGCGCCGCTCGTCGACATGCCGTGGCGACGCCCGTCCGTCGGGGCCGCCGCGACGGCGGCGCCGGATCCGCTGCCGGTCCCGAGGACCGCGACCATGGCCATCGCCCGCGCCCGCGGGTTCTTCGCTGCGGGGCGCCTGAAAGACGCCCTCGCGCAACTCGACCGCGTCCCGGGGGGCGACCCGTCGATGCCCGAGGCCGAACAGCTTCGAGTCGAGATCCAGCGCCAGTTGCTCGAGGTCGCGGGGCTCGGCAGCGTGACTCCCACGGCAGCCGTTCCGCGGGGGAGCCGGGAATGAAATGTCCCAAGTGTGCCTACTTCGGGCTCGACGATGCTGACCGTTGCAGGAACTGCGGCTACGAGTTCTCGCTGATGACGGACGGCGATCCACGGACGCCGCAGGCCGGCCACAGGCCGCGCGCGACGCCGATGGCGCCCGTGCCGACGCCGAGGCCGACGCCCGGACACGTCCGACTGGCGACGCCCTCACGCGAACGCGGGACGCCGGCCGACAGCCTGCTCAACCGGCCGATCGATCGCGGCGTCGATGCGGGCGCGCTCGACCTGCCCCTCTTCGGTGCCGAGGCCGGCGCGCCGTTGCCTCCGCCGCAACGCCCGTTGAGCGTGCGCCGGCCAGGGACGCTGACGCCTCGGGCGCGCCTCGTGCGGGACACGCCGATGGCGGGAGCGCTGCCCCTCGAACCCGAGCCGGTGGGCTCGTCGTCCGAGAGGCCGGCCGGCCGTCCGGATCAGGCACGCCTGGAGGGGCGGCCCGCCCTGGCGGCGTCGGCCACGGCCGAACGCCGGGTGGGCGCCTGGCTTGTCGATGTATCGCTCATGGGACTCGTCGACATCGTGACGTTGTACTTCACGCTGAGGCTCTGCGGCCTTTCGCCGGCCGAGTGGTCGACCCTTCCGCCCTGGCCGCTCGCGTTGTTCTTCCTCGTCATCAACGGCGGCTACGTGGTCCTGCTGACCGGCTGGCTCGGCCAGACGATTGGAAAGATGGCGCTGCAGATCGAAGTGGTGGCGGACGGCCACGCCTCGGTCGGGATTGGCCGGGCGGCCGTGCGCCTCCTCGGTGCCGTCCTGTCACTGGCGCCTGTCGGACTGGGATTCCTGTGGGCGTTCTTCGGTGATCGCCGCACCTGGCACGACCGACTGACCGGCACTCGAGTGGTGCAGGTCACCTTGTCCTGATCCGCTCCAGGAGACGACCGATTCCCATGGCACATACACGTCTGTCTTCACGCCTCGGCCTGGCCCTCGCGTCGGCTGCCTACTCGGGATACGCGCCGGTGGCACCGGGAACCGTCGGGTCCGCGGTAGCCCTGCCGCTCTGGTTCCTGCTTCGGATCAGCGGGTGGACCTGGGCTGAGCCCGCAGCCATCCTGCTGCTGTTCCTGGCCGGCGTGTGGAGTGCCAGGGTCGCGGAGCGCGAGACTGGTGTGGAAGACCCGGGCATCGTGGTGATCGACGAGGTCGTCGGGATGCTCATCTCACTGCTGTGGTTGCCGATGACCTGGCAGGTCGCCCTCGCCGGATTCCTGTTCTTCCGGGCCTACGACATCCTGAAGCCGTTTCCGGCGGGCCGGCTCGAGCACCTCCGCCTTGGTTGGGGTGTGATGGCCGACGATGCGGCGGCGGGGGTGTACGCGTACGCGAGCGTCCGGCTCCTGCTGTGGCTGAAGCCGGAGTGGCTGACGTGAGCGGCGATGCCCCGGTACGCCGGCTGCGAGTGGCAGAGATCATCGCCGTCGGTTCCGAACTGCTGGTCCCGCCCCGTCTCGACACGAACTCCCTCTTCATCACCGAGCGCCTCGGGACCCTCGGGATCGACGTACGAATCAAGACCATCGTCGGCGATCGCCGTGAAGAGCTCGAGGAGGTGCTGCGAGGCGCGCTCCACCGATCGGATCTCGTCGTGCTGTCGGGCGGGCTCGGCCCGACCGACGACGACCTGACGCGAGACGCCGTGGCGTCTGTGCTGGGGCGGCCCATGACCGAGCGCGCGGATCTCGTCGAGCGGATCCGGGCACGATTCGCGGCACGAGGCGCACGCATGCCCGAGGTCAATCGTAAGCAGGCGTACGTGCCCGAAGGCGCACAGGTGATCGCCAATCCCCGCGGCACCGCCCCTGGGCTGTGGATTGAACACGACTCCGGCCTCGTGATCCTCCTGCCCGGACCGCCATCGGAGCTCAAGCCGATGTTCGACCACGTCGTCGACGAATGGCTCGCGCCTCTCGCGGGGACGGCTCGCGTGTATCGCCGCGTGATCAGGACGTGCGGGCGGACCGAATCCGAAGTCGAAGAACTGACGCAGCCGATCTACCGTGCCTGGCTCGACGAACCCGATCCGATCGACACCACCATCCTGACGGCGCCGGCCCAGGTCGAGCTGCACCTGGCCGTGCGCGCGGAGCAGGCGACGCGCGCCGGCGCGAGGCTTGACGCGGCCGTCTCCCGCGTGCGCCAGGTGCTCGGTGACGGGATCGTCAGCGACGACGGCCGGTCGATCGAGCAGGTCGTCGGCGACCTGTTGCGGGAACGCGACCTGACGATTGCGGTGGCGGAGTCGTGCACGGGCGGGTTGATCTCGTCGAAGCTGACCGACGTGCCGGGCAGTTCGTCGTACGTCACCTATAACGCGGTGTGCTACGCCAACGACGCCAAGGTCCGATGGCTTGGCGTCGATGCCGAGGTGATTGCCGCGCACGGCGCCGTCAGCGAGCCAGTGGCGCGCGCCATGGCGGACGGGATCCGCGCGCAGGCCGGCGCGTCCGTCGGCGTGGGCGTGACGGGAATCGCGGGTCCCACCGGCGGGTCGCCCGAGAAGCCCGTCGGTACGGTGGTCGTGGCCGTGGCGTACACCGGATCGACGGTCGTGCGGACCTTCCGTTTTCCGTTCGACCGGGTCAGGGTCAAGCAGTTCGCCGCGCACATGGCCCTGGATCTCGTGCGCCGGGTGCTCACCGGCGTGCCCCCCGGCCAGGCCTTCGTCGTGGCGTCCGCCGCTCGGGGTCCCAACCCGTGAGGCTGTTCCTCGCCGTGGACGTCGGCGCAGCCGCCACGCCGGCGCTGACGCGCGCCTGCGCGACGGTACGCGAGGCGGCAGGCACGGCCGGGGCGCGGCGCGGTTCCACGGTCGGCTGGGTCGACCCCTCTCGGATGCACCTGACCTTGCACTTCTTCGGAGAGGTCGACGCACGTGATGTCCCGGGTTTGACCGAGGTGCTGGCGGCGCCGATTGCACGTCCGCCGTTCGAGATCGAACTGGGCCGCGTCGGCGTGTTTCCGCCGTCCGGCCCGGTGCGCGTGGTCTGGCTCGGCTGTTCGCGCGGCCGCGAGGACCTGGCGGCCCTGCATCGGCTCACGGCCGAGCGTCTCGCCTCGATCGGTCGCGCCGTGGAGTCGCGTCCGTTCAGCCCGCACCTGACGCTCGGGCGCGTCCGGGGCCGTGTGCCCGACGATTTCCGCGCGCGCGTGACCACCGCGGTCGTTCCGACCGTCGGGCCGTGGACGGTCTCGGACGTCACGCTCTACCAGAGTCACCTCGGCCCGTCCGGGGCGCGATACGCTGTGGTGAACCGCACGAGGCTCGCGTCGTGAATCCGCTGGGCGCGGCGGTCGTGGGGTACGGCATCGGCTCGATTCCCTTCGCCTATCTCGTCACGCGTGTGCAGGGAGGGCCCGACATCCGAACCGTGGGCAGTGGAAACGTGGGCGCCGCGAACGTGCAACGTGTCCGGGGCACCCGGGCGGCAGTCGTCACGGCGTTGTTCGATGTCCTGAAGGGCGCCCTGCCTCCGCTGCTGGCGTCCGGCACGGGCGGCGACATCAGCGCGGTCGCGTGGGCCGGCGTCGCGGCGGTGGCCGGCCACGTGTTCCCGGTGTGGCTCGGATTCCGCGGCGGCAAGGGGGTTTCGACGACCCTGGGGGCGTGTCTGGCCTGGGCACCTCCGGTGGCGGCGACGGCGGCGGTCGTGTTCGCGGCGACGGTGTGGCTCACGCGCCTGGTCTCGCTGGGGTCGATCCTTGCGGCGGTGACGCTCGGGCCCCTGGCCTGGGCCTGGTCGGCGCCGGGGCCGGTCGTCTCCGCGCTGTATGGAGTGGGAGCGCTGATCCTGATCCGCCATCGGGGTAACCTGAGACGTCTCGTGGCGGGAGAAGAACGGCGGTTCGGACGATAGCCGCCACAGGGAGAACGTGCCGTGTCGATGGAGTTGGCCATTCTCGGAGCGGGGAGTTGGGGGACGGCGCTGGCCGTGCACCTGGCGCGGGTGGGGCATCGCGTCACCGTCTGGTCGGTGGAGACGGCGGTCGTCGACGAGATGCGGAGCCGGCGCGCGAACGCCGCTTACCTGCCGGACATCACCCTTCCGCCTTCGGTGACCCCCACGACCGACCTGGGCCGGGCGCTCGCGGGGGCCGGCATGGTCGTCGCGGCGGTGCCGTCCCACGCGATGCGCGCCGTCATGCAGGAGGCGACACCCCTGATGGCGCCGGAGGCGGTGGTCGTCAGCGTGGCCAAGGGGCTCGAGCTGGAGACGTGGCTCAGGATGTCGCAGGTGATCGATCAGGAGACGGGGGGACGGCACCCCGTTGTCGCCCTGTCGGGGCCGAGTTTCGCGATCGAGGTGGCGAACCAGTTGCCGACCGCGGTGTCGGTGGCGTGCCGGTCCCTCGAGGTCGCGAGCCGGGTCCAGGAAGAGTTCCGCGGGAAGTTCTTCCGTCTCTATGGGACGACCGACCTGGCTGGCGTCGAGCTTGGCGGGGCACTCAAGAACACCATTGCGATAGCCGCTGGTGTCATCGAAGGGTTGGGCTTCGGGCACAACACGCTGGCGGCGCTGATCACCCGGGGGCTGGCCGAGATCTCGCGTCTGGCGGTGGCCGAGGGAGGTCAGCGGGAGACGCTTGCCGGCCTGACCGGACTCGGCGACCTGGTGCTGACGTGCACGGGCCCGTACAGCCGGAACCGCCATGTCGGGATCGAACTCGCCCGCGGCCGGGCGCTGCCCGACATCCTGGCGGGAATGAAGCACGTCGCGGAAGGCGTGAAGACGGCTGATGCGGCGCTCGCGCTCGGGCGCGCGCACGGCATCGAGTTGCCGATTACGGCGCAGATGGCCGAGGTGCTGGCCGGCCGCAAGACGCCGCGCGAAGCGCTCGAGGACCTCATGCTCCGGCCACAGCGGGTCGAGGCGGATGCGGGTGGTAAACTAGCCTGATGGGATTGCTGGGCCGGATTCGTGACGGGCTTCGCCGCACGGCGGAGCAGTGGATCGGGCGTTTCGACGAAGTGGCGCGGCGCGCGGACACGCCCGAACGGCGCGCGAAACCGGTTGACGCGGAAACCGCGGACGCGCTGGAGGAGGTGCTGATCGGCGCCGACGTCGGCGTGGCTGCCGCCGAACGCATCGTGTCGGCCGTACGCGGACGTGCGCGACGCGGCGAGTCCCTGCGCGATCTCGTGAAAGAGGAACTGCGCGCGGTCGTGGCCGGAGCGGGCGACGACGCGCCGCGCGGCGGCAGTCCCACGGTCATCCTCGTGGTCGGCGTGAACGGGACGGGCAAGACCACGACCGTGGCCAAACTGGCGAATCTGCTCAAGTTACAGGGGCACGCTCCGCTCGTCTGCGCCGCGGATACGTTCCGGGCCGCCGCCGTCGAGCAGCTCAACATCTGGGCGACGCGCGTCGGCGTGGACGTGATCAGGGCGAAGGACGGGAGCGACCCGGCGGCCGTCGTGTTCGACGCGCTGGCCGCGGGCAAGGCCCGGGGACGTTCGCACGTGATCGTGGACACGGCGGGCCGCCTGCACACGCGGGCGAACCTCATGCAGGAACTCCAGAAGATCCGGCGGATCGCCGAACGCGAGGTGCCCGGTGCGCCGCACGACGTCCTGCTCGTGCTCGATGCGACCGTCGGCCAGAACGGGCTGACACAGGCGCGCGAATTCACCAACGCCGCCGGCGTGACCGGCATCGTCCTCGCCAAGATCGACGGTACCGCCAAGGGTGGGATTGCGGTGGCCATCGCCCACGACCTGAAGCTCCCCATCCGGTACCTCGGCGTCGGCGAAGGGATGGACGACCTCGTGCCGTTTTCGGCGTCCGAGTACGTGGACGCGCTCTTCGAAGAGAGCTGGTAGCGGTGACGCGCGACGCCCGGTGGATGGCGCGCGCGTTGTGGCTGGCGGGCCGTGCCCGCGGCCAGACCAGTCCCAACCCGCTGGTTGGTGCGGTCGTCGTGACTCCGGCCGGCTTCGTCGCCGGGCAGGGGTATCACGAGCGGGCCGGCGAACCGCACGCCGAAGTCCACGCCCTCGATGAAGCCGGGGCGCTCGCCCGCGGTTCGACGCTCTACTGCACCCTCGAACCCTGCTCGCACCACGGGCGCACACCCCCGTGCGTTGAACGCATCGTGGCGGCGGGGGTCGCACGGGTCGTGGCCGCGACGGTCGATCCCAACCCGCGCGTGGCCGGCGCCGGATTCCGCTTCCTCGAGGCGCACGGCATCCGCGTCGAGGCGGGGCTCATGGCCGCGGAGGCCGAACGGATCAACCGGCCGTTCTTCACGGCCATGCGGGCGCGGCGGCCCTGGGTGATCGCCAAGGTGGCGCTCAGCGCCGACGGCGCGGTCGCGGCAGCCGACGGCGTCCGCACCTGGTTGTCATCACCGCCGGCCAACCGCGCGTCGCAGGTGCTTCGCGCGGAGGTCGACGCCATCGGCGTGGGGAGTTCGACGGTGCTCGCGGACGACCCGCTGCTGACGTGCCGGGACGTCTACCGCGCCCGGCCGTTGACCCGCGTGGTGTTCGACCGGCGTCTGCGGGTCGGTGCGGACGCGCGCCTGGTGCGGTCCGCAGGCGACGGGCCGGTCGTGATCCTGACGACGTCCCGCGCGATCGGGGCGCGAGCCGGCCACGTGGCGGGCCTCGAAGCCCGCGGCGTGACGGTGGTGGGCGTCGATGGCGGGTTTTCTGAGGCCTGCGCGGTCCTGCTCGATCGGTGGGGTGTACAGTCGCTCCTGCTCGAAGGCGGCCCGACGCTGCATCGCGCGGCCTTCGACGCCGGCGCGGTCGACGCCCTTCGCGCCATCGTGACCCCTCGCAAGTTGGGCCCCGGCGGAGTACCATGGCTGGAACACGGGGCGGTGGTGCTCCCTTCATTGTCGGACGTCCGCGTCGAACCCTGCGGACCCGACGTCATCATACAAGGCGATGTTTACAGGACTGATTGAACACCTCGGCCGGGTGAAGGCGCTGGCTCCCATCGAAGGCGGCTACCGGCTCACGATCGACGCGGACGTGGCGGCGTCGCTGAAGGCCGGCGACAGTATCGCGGTGAACGGCGTGTGCCTCACGGTGGTCGCCCTGGCGCCCGGCGCGTTCGAGACGGAGATCGGGCCGGAGACGGCCCGCGTCACGACGCTCGGCGGATTCCAGCCGGGGACGCTGGTCAACCTCGAACGGCCGATGCGGCCCGATGGCCACATGGGCGGGCATTTCGTGCTCGGCCATGTCGATACGACCGGCGTGCTGACCGAGATTCGCCGTGACGGCGAGTTCTACTGGATCCGGGTCACGTTCGATCGTGGCCTGGCGTCGTACTTCATTCCCAAGGGATCGGTCGCCGTTGACGGCATCAGCCTGACGGTGGCGTTGCTGCAGGACGGCGATTTCGAGGTCCAGATCATCCCGTTCACGTGGGATCACACGAACCTGCAGCAGGCCCGCGTCGGCGACCGCGTGAATCTCGAAGTGGACGTCATCGGCAAGTATGTCGTCCGCGTGGCCGAACTCGCGGGAATCCGGCCCGCCGGAGGCGTCAGCCTGACGCAACAGTCATGAAGAAACGTCCTGTCGCCGCGTTGCGCGTCGCCAAGGGGGCCCGGGCGGCGTCGCGCGGTCCGTTTGCCAGCATCGAGGCGGCCCTCGACGCGTTTCGGGCCGGCCGGATGGTCATCGTCGTGGACGACGAGGACCGGGAGAACGAAGGGGACCTGACCATCGCGGCGTCCGCGGTGACGCCGGACGTCATCAACTTCATGGCGAAGTACGGTCGGGGGCTCATCTGCCTGCCGATGACCGGCCAGCGGCTCGACGATCTCGAGATTCCCCTGATGGTCAACCAGAACACCGCGCGGTTCGACACGGCGTTCTGCGTGTCGATCGAGGCCAGCCGCGAGACCAGCACGGGCATCTCGGCTTCGGATCGCGCGGCCACGATCCGTGCCGCGATCGACCCGGCGACGAAACCCGAACATCTCGCGCGGCCGGGGCACATGTTCCCGCTCCGGGCCCGAGACGGTGGCGTGCTCGTCCGCGCGGGCCAGACCGAAGCCGCCGTGGACCTGGCACGGATCGCGGGGCTGTACCCGGCCGGCGTCATTTGCGAGATCATGAATCCTGACGGCACGATGGCGAGAGTGCCGCAGCTGGCCCGGTTCGCGAAGCGGCACGGGCTGCTGATGATCACCGTCGCCGATCTGATCAAGTACCGCATGCGGACCGAGCGGCAGGTGACGCGGATCGCCGACGCCGCGCTGCCGACGAGTCACGGCCCGTTCCGGGTGTACGCGTACGAGAGCCAGATCGACGGGGAGAGTCACGTGGCCCTGGTACGCGGCGACATCGGGCACGGGCGCGACGTGCTCGTACGCGTGCACTCGCGATGCCTGACCGGCGACGTGTTCCACTCCGAACGCTGCGACTGCGGCGATCAGCTCGACGCCGCGCTCCGGCGCATCGCGGCGGAAGACCGCGGCGTGCTGCTATATCTCAATCAGGAGGGCAGGGGCATCGGCATCGTCAACAAGATCAAGGCGTACGCGCTGCAGGACGGCGGTCTCGATACCGTCGAGGCCAACGAGCGCCTCGGGTTCAAAGCCGACCAGCGCGACTATGGCATCGGCGCGCAGATTCTCCGTGACCTCGGCGTCGAGTCGATGCGCCTGCTGACGAACAACCCGAGGAAGTTCGTCGGTCTCGAAGGCTACGGGCTGTCGGTGCGCGAGACGCTTCCCATCGAGGTGCCGCCGGCCGAACACGCGAAGCGGTACTTGAAGACCAAGAAGGACAAACTCGGCCACCGCCTGACGATCGTGTGACGACCAGGAGATTCCCGTGAACCGACGTGATTTCATGAAGACCACCGCCATGGCCGGCGCGGTCACCGCGCTCGGCAGCCAGCCGGCGTTTGCGTCGGCGCAGGCGAACGAGACGCTGCAGGTCGGGTTCATCGGCTGCGGCGCCCGCGCCCACGAGTTGATGGCGGCGACCGTCGCGATGCCGAACGTCGAGGTGCTCGGTCTCTGTGACGCCTACACGGGACGGACCGCCCGCGCCAGGGCGCGAGTCGGCGGCCAGCCGACGGTGTTCAAGGACTACCGCGACCTGCTGGCCAGCCCGGCGATCGATGCCGTGTTCATCGCCACCCCGGACCACTGGCACAAGCAGATGGTGCTCGACGCCGTGGCCGCGAAGAAGGACGTCTACGTCGAGAAGCCCTTCAGCTTCAGCGTGGACGACGGACTCGTGATGGCCGACGCCGTGCGGCGATCGGGACGGATCCTCCAGGTTGGCAGCCAGGGCATCAGTTCACCGGTGGCCGCCAAGGCGCGGGAACTCATCGCGGCCGGCCGGATCGGGCAGGTCGTCCAGGTCCGGGCGGCCTACAACCGCAACAGCGCGAGCGGCGCGTGGCTGTATCCGATCCCGCCGGATGCGTCCCCCGAGACCGTCGACTGGGATCGGTTCCTGGGCCCGGCGCCGAAGCGGCCGTTCGACGTGAACCGGTTCTTCCGCTGGCGCTGCTACTGGGACTACTCGGGAGGCATCGCCACCGACCTCTTCGTGCATCTCGTGACCTGGCTGCACTACACCGTGGGAGCGAAGGCGCCGTCCACCGTCGTCGCGGTTGGCGAGAACTACCGCTACAAGGCGACGCACGAGGTGCCCGACACGGTGAACGCCATCCTCACCTACCCGGAAGGGTTCACCGCCAACCTCCTCTGCACGTTCAACAACGAACAGGGCGCGGAGTCCGGCACGGAGATCCTCGGGACGAAGGGGAGCCTGATCTGGCGCGGGGGGCAGCTGACCTACAGGCCCGAGCCGGCGCGCGAGGACAACCGCTGGGTGGTGGCATCGTGGCCGGACGCGCTCGAGAAGGCGTACTACGCCGATCCGAAGATCCAGGCGGTCGAGTCGCCGGACACCCGGCCGGTGCAGCTGTCGGGCGGGCAGGAGAGCTGGCGGGCCGAGGGGCACGACGATACCTACACGCATATCGCCGGATTCCTGGCGTCCGTCCGCAGCCGGAAGAGCCCCGTGGAAGATGCCATGTTCGGGCACCGGGCCGCCGCATGCGCGCACATGGTGAACCGGTCGATTCGCGAGAAACGGTTCGTCGAGTGGGACGCCGCCGCGGACAGGATGCGCTCCTGACGGCTGCGTGCGCGTGGGCCGGCGGTTTCCGGCCGGTCCCGCGCCGCTCCCTTCGTTGACATTCCCGCCCAAGTGACGATACGATAAGGGTTTGCGCCTCTCTGTACGATGCGCTCCGGGTGGTTGTCGTCCCCGGAACCTCGTGCGGAAGCCGCGCAACACCCGAGGTCTGCGTCGGTCCGTATGTTCGATTCGCTCAGCAACAGGCTCCAGGACGTGTTCCGCACCTTGCGTGGCGAGGCGCGACTGTCGGAGTCTGCCGTCGAGTCCGCCCTGCGCGAGATTCGGATGGCACTGCTCGAGGCCGACGTCAACTTCAAGGTCGTGAAGGCGTTCGTCGACCGCGTGCGCGAGCGCGCTGTCGGTCAGGAAGTGCTGCGCAGCCTTACGCCGGCGCAGCACGTCGTCAAGATCGTCCGGGACGAACTGATCGCGCTCTTCGGCGATCAGCCCGGCGGGTTGACGCCGCACGCGAGGACGCCGCGGGTGATCATGCTGCTAGGCCTGCAGGGCTCGGGCAAGACGACGACGGCCGCGAAACTCGGTCGGTGGCTGGTCCGGCAGGGCCGCCATCCGATGCTGGTGTCGACCGACGTCCGGCGGCCGGCCGCGATCGAGCAGTTGAACGTGCTCGGCCGCCAGGCGGAACTGCGGGTGTTCGACCCGGCGGGCGAGATGGACCCGGTGAAGCGGGCGAGCGGCGCGATGGTCGACGCGCGCAACACGGGCTTCGACGTGGTCATCGTGGACACGGCGGGCCGGTTGCACATCGACGAGACGTTGATGGCGGAGCTCGAGGCCATCAAGGCGGCCGTCGAGCCGAGTGACGCGCTCTACGTGGCCGATTCGATGACGGGGCAGGACGCCATCAAGAGCGCGGGTGAGTTCAATCGCCTGATCGGCGTCTCCGGCGTGGTGCTGTCGAAGCTCGACGGGGATGCCCGAGGCGGCGCGGCGTTGTCGGTGGTCGCGGTCGTGGGCGTACCGATCGCGTTCGTGGGCGTCGGCGAGCGCCTCGAGGACCTGGAAGCGTTTCAGGCGGAACGGCTGGTGTCGCGTCTGCTCGGGATGGGCGACGTGCTGTCGCTCATCGAGCGCGCGGAACAGGCGATGAAGACCTTGCGGAAGATGGGCCCGCTCGAGCAGGTGCTGGGCATGTTGCCGGGCATGGGCAATCTGAAACAACTCGGCGACGCGAAGCCCGACGAAGGGCAGATGCGCCGCGTCGAGGCGCTCATCGGATCGATGACGCCAGGCGAACGGCGCAACTACCGCGTCATCGACGGCAGCCGGCGCCGGCGCATCGCGCGCGGCAGCGGGCAGACCGTCGAGGACGTCAATCGCCTGCTGAAGCAGTTCGTGCAGATGCGGAAGATGTTGAAGATGGTCGGTGGCATGGGCGGTGGCGGCCGCAAGCGGATGCGTCAGGCCATGGCCATGATGAAGAGTCGGGGCCTGCGGGCCTGACAGGCGGGGGCGTCACGCCCCGGGTAGAAGGAGCGACATGCTGGTAATTCGTATGACTCGGGCCGGTTCGAAGAAGCGGCCGACGTATCGCGTGGTGGTCACCGAGGCGCGCACGCCGCGGGACAGCCGGGTGCTCGAGGCTCTCGGCTACTACTTCCCCAAGACGCAGCCGGCGACGCTGAAGGTCGACCGCGAGCGCCTGACCCACTGGCTGAGCGTGGGGGCGCAACCTAGCAGCACGGTGAAGACCCTGCTGAAGAAGTTCCAGGAGCCGGCCGCCGACGCGAGCGCGCCCGTGGCCGCGTCGGCCCAGTGAGCCGCGCCCGAGACGTGGTGGAGGTCGTGGCCCGGGCCCTCGTCGATCGGCCCGAGTCCGTGACCGTCACCGAAGCCGAGCACCGCGGGACCCTCGTGGTCGAGGTGCACGTACCGGAACCCGAACTCGGCCGGCTCATCGGCCGGCAGGGGCGGACGGCCACGGCGATTCGAACGCTGGCAACGGCGACGGTCGAGGCCGAAGGGCTTCGCGCCAACGTCGAGTTCCGGGACGAAAACGGCCGGCGCTGAGCCGGACGCGGGGACGGGATGCAGACGCCGCGGTGGGACGATCTCGTGGTCGTGGCGCGTGTCGCGCGCGCCCATGGCCTGCGTGGCGAGGTGATCCTGAACCCCGACACGGACTTCGCTGAAGAACGGTTCGCGCCGGGACGACGGTTCTTCGTCCTCGACGGCCCGAGGATCGGTGTCCTGGTGTCGCGGTCGGTGTTCTTCCACCGGATTCGCCCGGTGGTGGGGTTCGAAGGCATCGATTCGATCGAGCAGACCGACGCGCTCGTCGGGCGCGAGTTGCGGATCGATCCTGCGGAACTGACGCCGCTGCCGGACGGGGTGTACTACCAGCACGACCTCGTCGGGTGCCGCGTGGAAACGCCGGACGGTGTCGCGATCGGCACGGTCCGCAAGGTGGACGGGGCGGGCAACGCCAGCCGCCTGGTGGTGGACGGCGACGCCGGCGAACTGCTGATTCCGCTGGCCGTCGACATCTGCCCCACGATCGACCCGGACGGCCGGCGGATCGTGGTGAATCCGCCGGACGGGTTGCTGGACCTGAACGTGACGCGGGCGCGGCGCGCGAGGCGTGGCAGGCGATGGTGAGATTCGACCTCGTGTCGATCTTCCCGCGGTTCTTCGATGGCCCGCTCGGCGAGGGCATCGTAAGGCGGGCGGTCGAGGCGGGGCTGGTGGATATCCGGGTGCACGACCTGCGGGACCACACCGCGGACCGGCACCGGTCGGTGGACGATGTCGCCTACGGCGGCGGGCCGGGGATGGTGTTCAAACCGGAACCCGTCGTGCGCGCCGTCGAGGCGATTGCCGCCGAAGGCGGGCGGCCTGACGCGATCATCCTGACGTCCCCGCAGGGACGCCGGTTCACGCAGGCCGAAGCGGTGCGACTGAGCGGGATGCGCCACCTGGTGGTGCTCTGCGGTCGCTACGAGGGGATCGACGAGCGGATCCACGAGTTCTTCGACCTCGAAGAATTCTCGATTGGCGATTACGTCCTGTCGGGGGGCGAGTTGGCGGCCCTGGTGATGGTCGACGCGGTCGTCAGGCTGGTGCCCGGCGCCGTTGGCGACGAGCAGTCGGTCGAACTGGATTCGTTCACGCGGGGGTTGCTCGATTACCCGCACTACACCCGGCCTGCGGAGTTCCGCGGCGTCCGGGTGCCCGACGTGCTGCTGTCCGGGCATCACGCGGACATCGAGCGGTGGCGGAAGACGCAGGCGCTCGCCAGGACGCTGGCGCGGCGCCCGGACCTCCTGCCCGATGCTGACTTGGACGACGACGAACGCGAGATCCTGCGCGCGTTGATGGGACGAAAGGGAGAAGACGATGGGCGCGATTGAGACGATTGAACAGGGCCAGAAGGTGGAACGTCCGGCGATGCGGTCGGGCGACACGGTGCGCGTGCACGTGAAGGTCCGCGAGGGTGACAAGGAACGGATTCAGGTGTTCGAAGGCCTCGTGATCGGATTCCACCGCGGCGGCACCCGGTCCACGTTCACCGTGCGCAAGGTGTCGTTCGGCCAGGGTGTCGAGCGCATCTTCCCGCTGCACTCGCCGATCATCGACAAGATTGACGTCGTGCGGTCCGCGCGTGTCCGCCGCTCGAAGCTCTACTACCTCCGCGCGCTGAAGGGCAAGGCCGCCCGCATGAAGGAACCCGTGCGGCGCAAGGCGTAGTTCCGACCCCGCAGGCGGGCGGACATGCGACGGACGGGCGCCAGGCGCACGGTCGAGAACGCGGTACGGCGTTTCGGATTCGTGCGCGTGGCCGGAGTCGACGAAGTCGGGCGGGGATGCCTGGCGGGACCGGTCGTCGCCGGCGCCGTCATCCTCGATCCGGCGCGGCACATTCCGGGTCTCGCCGATTCGAAACTGCTGTCCGCCGCCCGCCGCGAGGCGCTCGATCGCCGGATTCGCGTCAGCGCGCTCGCCTGGGCCGTCGCCGAGGTCGGCGCGGACGATATCGACCGCCTCAACATCCGTCGGGCCTCGCTCGAGGCCATGCGGCGCGCGGTCCTCGCGTTGTCGCCCCTCCCGGACTTTCTCCTCGTCGACGCCTTCCGGGTCCCGGATGTGCCGATGGCCCAGCGCGGCATCGTGCACGGCGACCGGGTCTGCGCGGCGATCGCCGCGGCGTCCATCGTCGCCAAGGTCTACCGCGACCGGCTGATGTCGGACTGGCACGTGCGCGACCCCCGGTACGGCTACGACCGGCACAAGGGGTATGCGACGGCCGACCACCTCGCGGCGGTCGCCCGGTTCGGATACTCGCCAATTCATCGGCGCACGTTTCGGCCGCCCTCACTGTTTGATACCATGGCCGGTGACGATCCGGCCGCAGGGTCGTCCTGACCCATCGTGCCCATCGATCGCGAACAGGCGCTGAAGCGCGCCGAAAAGCTCCTGCGCCAGGGACGCCTCGAGGCGGCCATCGCGGAGTACGTCCAGGTCGTGCGCGACCACCCCCGCGACTGGACCACGGCCAACCTCCTGGGCGATCTCTACGTTCGAGCCAATCAGATCGGTGATGCCTGCGCGCAGTTCGGGCGCATCGCCGAACACCTGGCCTCGGACGGATTCGTCGCGAAAGCGGCGGCCGTCTACAAGAAGATCCTGAAGCTCAATCCCGCCGACGAAGACGCGCTCGTGCGCGCAGCCGAACTGGCCGCTCAGCAGGGACTCACCGCGGACGTCAGGTTGTTCATGACCTCTGCGTTCCAGCTTCGGCTCAAGCGCGGTGATCGCGCGGGCGCCGTGCAGCTCGCGAGGCGGCGTGTCGCTTTCGATCCGGCGGACATCGTGGGACGGCTCGACGCGGCACGCATGCTCGCGGAAGCCGGCGATCAGACCGGCGCGGCCGGCGAACTCAAGGCTGCCGGACTCGCCCTCGAGAGTCAGGGGCGTGTGGCCGACGCCGTTCGACCGCTGCGCGAAGCGCTGCGATTCTCGCCCGGCGACCTCGATGCTCGTTCCGCGCTCCTGCGCCTGTACCTGCAACTCGGCGACACGGCGTCGGCGGCCGACGTGGCGCAGTCGGCGGAGCATCTGCGTGTGCTGCTGGCCGACGCCCGCCAGCGCGGACACGCCGACCTCGTGCACGACCTGCTCGTGCGGATTGCCACCGCGGACCCGGAGGCCATCGACGTGCGGCTCGAGATCGCCAGGACGTGTCTTGACCGCGGCGACGCCGAAGGCGCGGCCGGGTGGGCCGCCGTGGAGCATGTGACGGAGCACCCCGAACTGGCCCTGGCGCTGGCGGAGGCGTACCTGCTGCAGGGCCGGGTGGACGACGGGCAGATGCTCGTCGGCCAGGCCCTCGCGAAGGACCACACGCTGCGCGCGTCGGTCTCCGGGCTCATCGACCGCCTCATGTCGGGCGATTCCAGGGCCGCCGGCGCCGTGGTGCTGGCCGCAGTCGACGCGTGCGTGGAACGGGGCGAGACGGCGTGGGCGCTGGTGCGGATGGAGGCGTTCGTCGCCGCCGCGCCCGATGCGCTGCCCGTGCTTCGGCGCCACATCGATCTGTGTGTCGATGCCGGGCGTACGGACGATCTCCCGATGGCCCAGCTCCGGCTCGCCGACGCCTTGCTCAGGCAGGGCGCGTTTCAGGAAGCACGGGTGATTGCCGAGGACCTCGTCGCGTCCTTCCCGGACGAGGAACGGTACCGCGAACGCCTCGCCGACGCGCTCCAGGGTCTCGGGCTTCCCCCCGAACCCGCCGCAGAGACTGGTTCTGACTTCGCCTCGCAGTGCCCTGTGCTGGACGACGATGCGCCACTGTCGCTCGGTCTGGAATCGGGCAGCAGCGCGTTGTCGGACGACTTCTCGGACCTCGTCGAGGCTCTGGCCGCTGACGCCACGAAGACGACGGCGGTGGAACTCCGCGCCGCGTACGCCGAACCCGAGCCTGATGTCGAGTTCCCGCCCCCGCCCGCGGAGTTCTCGTTCCAGGAGCCGACGTCCTTCGCGGCGCCGGAGCCCGCGCCCGAGGCGCCGTCCGTCGCCAGCGGGCCGCCGATCCCGCCGGAAGACCGAGATCCGGGCCCGGACACTCCGGGTGAGCCGGTCGGGCCAGACGCCAGGCGCGCGGGAAGTCCGAGAATCGACTTGCTCGGCGTCGGCGAGGACCTGCTTCGGATCTTCGAAGGACGGCCTCCGAGGTCGGTCGAACCGGCACCGGCGCCTCCCGTCGAGATCGATCTCAGCGAAGCGCTGGCTGGCATGAAGCGGGAACCCGACGTGGCGCCGTCTCCGGAGTCCGACCCGACGCTCGAAGGATTCTTCCTCGGCCTGCGCGACCAGGCGGCCGAACGGATGTCCGAGGCGGAGCGCCATTTCCGGGAGGGGGAGGAGGCGTACGTGGCCGGTGACGTCGAACGTGCGCTGGGCAGCTACCGTGTCGCGGCACGGGAGCCGGGGGTCCGGTTCCGGGCGTCCTGGGCCATCGCGCGGATCGCGAAAGAACGGGGCCATCTGGCGGGTGCCATCGAGTGGCTCGAGCGAGCGTCGGAAGTGCCGGCCACGTCCCCCGAACTGTGGCAGTCCCTGATCTACGAACTCGGCGACACGCTCGTGGCGGCTGGAGAACATGCGCGGGCGCTGGCGGTCTTCATGGAACTGCGCGCGGCGACACCGGGCTACCGGGACGTGGATACCCGGATACGCGAGCTCTCGGAAGGCCAGTCGGAATGGCGCGAGCGCGCCGACGGAGCGCAGGAGTGACCGTCGTCAGCCGGTTGATTGCGATCGCCTACTTCCTCGAGGTCGGGGTGCTGCTGCTGGTCGTGCCGTGGACCGACTTCCTGCTGCGCAACTACTTCGTGGAGGGCTGGCCCGCCATGCGGACCGTCCTCAGCCTCGGCGCCGTCAAGGGACTCATTTCCGGGTTCGGGCTGCTCAACCTGGCTGCCGGCGTGGCCGAACTCGTTGGACTGTTCACGGGGCGTCGTACGACGCCGGTCGTCCCCCCGGCCGCGCCCGGCGCTGGACGGATCGAGTAACATAAGGGATTCGGCAGCGGCCTCTCACCACGGGCAAGTGAATCATGGCTCACGGGGCACGAAGTGAATTCGGAGCGCACCTGAGGCAGGCGCGCGAACAACGAGGCGTCACGATCCAGCAGGTGGCCGCCACCACCAAGATTTCGGCGCGTTTCCTCGAGGCACTCGAGCGAAACGACGAATCGAAACTGCCGGGCGGGATCTTTTCGCGTTCGTTCGTGCGCGCGTACGCCCGTGAGGTCGGGCTCGATCCGGAGGACACGGTCCGACGGTTCGTGGACGCGTTTCCGCCTGACTCGGAAGACGCCGAACCTGCCGCCGCGTCGCGCGCGATGGACGAGGAAACCTACGAATCCGGGCGACGCGCCGCTCGAATCCTCCTGCGCGTGCTCGGAGTGGTCATCGTCGGGACTGCGGCGGTGCTCGTGTACTGGAAGCTGCAGCAGCGCAGCCCAGCCGCTCCGACGCCAGCGGTCGCCGAGCCTCCCGCCGTCTCCTCGCCGCTGCCGGCTGCACCCCTTGTCCCGGCCCCGGCACCGGAGATCCCGCCGGCTACATCTGCGCCGGCTTCCGTCCCGGCAGCGGCCGAGACGCCGGGCGTCGTGCCTGCCGCTGCCGATAGTGGCGCGTCAGCGTCGGCCACCTCTCAGGCGCTCCCCGACAGTGGTGACGAGGCCGTGACCGGGCCCGAGGCCGCCCCGCTCAACGTCTCGATCTTCGCGGCCGAGGCCTGCTGGCTATCGTTGAGCGTCGATGGTCGCAAAGTGATCGGGCGCAACCTGGAACCGGGCGAGCGCGTCCAGTTCCGCGCGCGGGCGGCCATCACCATGGTGGCCGGCAATGCCGGCGCGTTGACGGTGACGATCAACGGCAAACCCGCGAAACCCCTCGGCGATCGGGGCGAAGTCGTGACGACCGCCATCACGGTCGACGGCTACAAGAGCCTGCTGTTGTAGCTGCTCATGGATTCGCTCTACTCGACACCCCTCTTCGACTTGTTCCGGCGCGGCGAAGTGGCGCACGACGTGCGGATGCTGGCCGCTCAGGGGGCCCTGGCGCCTCGCGCCCACGAACAACTCGCGCTGCTCGTGTGGCTCACGAACGACAGTGATGTTCAGGTGCGGTCCGCGGCCCTGGCCACGATCGGACGGATCCCGGAACGGGCACTGACGCGGTTCCTCGGCCGCTCTGAGGTCTCCGACGAGGTGCGCGCGTTCTTCGCGGCGCGCGGCGTCGTTCCCGATGTGATGGTCGATCCGCCGGCGGATGAGGCGCTGGACGACGCGTTGCCGGCCGCCGACGGGGAGGAGGGCGCCGCTCAGGTCGGCGGCACGGTGGAGATCGACGATGAGGAGCCTGTCGGCGCCGAAGGGAATGAGGCGGCCGAGCAGAAACGGCTGGCGACGGTGCAGCGACTGTCCCTGATGGGCGTCACCGAAAAGGTCAAGGCCGCTATCCACGGGTCTCGCGAAGAACGCGGGATTCTCGTTCGGGACCCCAACAAGCTTGTGTCGGTCGCGGTGCTGAGCAGCCCGAAGTTGACCGCGCAGGAGGTCGAGACGTTTGCCCGTATGGGGAGCGTCTCCGAAGAGTCACTGCGCGTGATCGGATCGACGCGGGCGTGGGTCAAGAACTACGGGATTGTCAGGGCGCTGTGCATGAATCCGAAGACGCCCGTGAGCCTGAGCCTGGGATTCGTGAAACGTCTGCTCGAACGGGATATCAAGGCGGTCCTGGCGGACCGGAACCTCCCCGACCCGCTCAAGATCGCGGCGAAGAAGATCCAGCAGGCTGGTCAGAGTCGTCGAGGCTGAGCCCGCCCGGCTCCCCGCCGCCTGACGGTCTGCTCCGGCCCGACGCCGTCTCGGCTGCCGTGCGCGGCGGCGCTGCGGGGAGCTGGACCGTGAAGGTCGTGCCTTTCCCGACTGCGCTTCTGACCGTGATGCTGCCTCCCATGGCGCTGGCGAGCCGCTGCGAGATGGCGAGGCCGAGGCCGGCTCCCTCCCTCCGGCCTCCTCCGGACTGCACCTGTGAGAACTCCGTGAAGAGCTTCGGGAGGTCCTCGGGGGCGATCCCGATACCGGAATCCCGGACCGCGAAGATAACCCATGACCCGGCGGCGTCTTCGCGCGGCGACACGTCGAGGCTGATGTCTCCGTCCACGGTGAACTTGCACGCGTTGCCGAGCAGGTTGAGCAGGATCTGTTTGACGCGCAACAGATCGGCCTTCATCACGTTCAGACCCGGGGCTTCGATGGCGTGCAGGCTGTTGCCGTTGCGGCCCGCCAGACCCTGGACGGCATCGATGAGGTCTTTCACGAGGTCGTGCACGACGAACGTCGTGGGCGTCAGCTGGATACGGTCGGCTTCGATCCGCGCGATGTCGAGCACGTCGCTCACGAGCGCCAGCAGGTGCTGGCCCGCGCCCCGGATCCTCCCGAGGTCCCGTTCGAACTCGGACAAACCCTGCTCCTGCGCCATCTCCTGTAGTAGCTCGCTGTAGCCGATCACGGCGTTCAGCGGTGTGCGCAGTTCGTGGCTCATGTTCGCGAGGAAGGCGGTCTTGGCGCGTACGGCCGCCTCGGCCGCTTCCTTCGCAACCGTCAGCTCGACCTGGGCCCGCTGGCGTTCGCCGATTTCTTCCTGCAAGGCTCGGGTCCGCTCTTCGACCCGATCTTCCAGTTCCTCCGCGAGCGCCTTGTAGCGGCCCTCGCTGTCGCGCAGGGCGGAGGTCCGGTCGTCGACGACCGTCGCCAGTTCGATGGCGTCGAGTCTGGCGCGCCTGGCGCGGAGAACCGGGATGGCGATGATGAGGCCGAGCAGGGTCGCGGCCGCGCTGCCGCGGAACCACCAGGTCTGATACCAGTGTGGCGACAGCACGAGCAGCGCCGTCGCCTGGTCCGGACCCCAGCCTGACGATTCGTCCGACGCGTTGACGATGAATCGGTAATGCCCCGGGGGCACGTTCGTGTACGTAGCCACGCGCGAAGTCCCGGCGTCGACCCAGTCGGGGTCGAAACCATCGAGGCGGTAGCGGAAGCGCACGTGTGGAGAAGAAATGTGAGCCGATGCCGAGAAGCGCCACCGCACCGCGCCCCTTCCCGGCGGCGCGGTCTCTCCGAAGGGTAGATGTCGTCCGTCCACTTCGAGTTCGTCGAGGAACACACCCGTGGCTTCCGGTCGCGTCGGCAGGCGACTGGGATCGATTTCGGCCAGGCCGCGGGTGGTCGAGACCCAGAGGTGTCCGTCGGGCGTCACGGCGATGGTCGGCTGGCCCCGTTCGTCCGTGTAATGGCTCCGGAGTCCGTCACGAACGGTGTAGACGACCGGCGAGAGCGTTGTCACCGCCGTCGCGTGTTCCAGGGTGTCCTTGGCGATGCGGAACAACCCGGCGTGCGTGGCCAGCCAGTAGAAGCCGCGTCCATCGTCAGCAATCCCGGCGATGGTGAGATCGCCGAGACCGGACGAACGCCCGAACACGGTGACCTGGCCCGCGCGGTACCGGACGAGCCCGGCGCCGAAGGTCCCGAACCAGAGCGTACCGTTCGGACTGGATACCATGCAGATCGGTCGGTAGGAGTCCTCCGAGATGGCCCAGGCGAGATCGAGGTCGCCGTCCCGCCAGCGGTAGAGGCCTTTGGCTCCGGACAGCCAGATCGTCTGGTCGACGTCCTCGCCGAGCACCTGTTCGATGTCCTCGTTGGCAGGAGCGACCAGCCCCAGCGACGCGCCGTTCTCATCGAGCCGATACACGCCGCTCGCGAGCGTCACCCAGACTTCTCCCGATGATGAGGCGTAGATCGAGTAGACCAGGGCGGTCGGATCGCGGCCCGGAAGGGGCATCGCGGTGACCCGTCCGTCCTTCGCTCGATACAGCCCGGCGCCTGCGCCGAGCCACACCTCGTTCCGCCGGCCGACGGAACAACCCCAGAGTGCGTAGTCGGCGAGGCCGGTGTCCGTTCCTGCCCTGACCCAGCGGCGACCGTCGCGGACCATCGCGCCGGCGTCCCCGGTGCCAACCCACACGTGGCCGTCTCGCGTGGCACAGACGGCCAGTAAGTCGTCTCTGTCCAGCCCCTCGGCGACCGTGTGTGTGGCGACGGCGCCGTGCCGAAGGCGGTACAGCCCGCCGCCCATCGACCCTACCCAGAGCGCTCCGTCACGATCCTCGAAGATCGTGTCGATGCCCGTCGGCATCCGTCCGGCGCCAGACCCCCACGTGCTGAATCCTCGGCCTTCGACTCGCGCGAGACCGTTCCACGTGCCGATCCAGGTTTCGCCATCGCGATCGACCGCGACGGCGCGAGTCAGGTTGCCCACCGTGCTGTCCGGCGCCGAGTAGTCGGTCCAGCGGCCATGCTGAAACCGGGCGAGCCCGCTTCCCCGTGACGCCACCCACAGGCTCTCGTCGGGTCCGAGAGCCAGGCTGGCCACCCGGCCCCATCGGTAGCCGTCGTGCTCCGTGTACTGCTTCAGACGACCGGCAGACCACTTGAAGAGCCCGCGCGGACCGCCGGCCCACCAGTCACCGCCCGCAGTTCTGGCGATGGCATAGAGCTGGCCCGTGCCGGGCTCGACCAGTTCGATCGTCCCGCCGGAAATGCGGGCCAGACCATTGGCGGTGGCTGCCCACAGCGTCCCGTCCGGCGCTTCGACCAGATGCCAGACCGCGCCCTTCTTCACCGAGCCTGCCCAGGGGACAGGTGTGGGCTGTGAGGCCTGGACCCGATAGAGTCCGCCTGACTGCGTGCCGACCCACAAGGCACCGTCGCGGGATCCGAACAGGGAGGTGACCGGCTCATTGCGGAGCTGAGGGAACGCAGGCGGGGAGAAGACGACGAAGCGGTGTCCGTCGAACCTGGCCAGCCCTGCTTCGGTGCCGACCCACAGGAGGCCGTCCCGGGTCTGCGTGATGGCCTGGACTCGATCCTGCGGCAGCCCGTCGTTGGTCGTCCATGTATCAACGACCAGCTGCGTCACGTGGACGGCCGGCGGAATCGCGCGGGCGGAGCCCGGCGAGAGGCAGAGCCACAGCGCGAAGCCCAGAGCGCAGGCACACGGGTGACGACGAGAGTTCATCCTCATCCCGTAATCGGCCGGGCCACGTGAAAGCTGAACGGGATTTGCCCGGCGCGAAGTCTAGGCCTTGCTTGACCTGCGTGCGCTCGGCGCCTTCGATCCACGAGCCGGCGCAGGCCGCACGCCCCACTCGGATCGCATCTGCGAAAGGCCGTCCATGTAGACGGCGACACGTTCGCGTTCTTCCTCGGTGACCAGTGACTTGAGGAGCGCGATGGCGCGGGTGAGATCCCGCTGAATGGTCGCCTTGGTCGCGTGGTGGTACAGGTGTTTGATCTCGTCGACGGCGTTCATATACGCTCCTGCCGCGTCAGGCCGGACAAGGCGCCCGGACTCGGCGCCATTATAATGGGTTCCCATGTCGCCATCCGGACTCCGTCGTCAGATCGGGCAACTTGTCACGCTGGGGCTGGCCGGGCACACCGTCTCGCAGGAGTTCCGGTCGCTGGCGAGAGAGTTCGGCATCGGCGGCGTGATCGTGTTTGCCCGAAATGTGGGCGCCCCCGAACAGGTGGCCGAGCTCGTGTTCGAGAGCCGGTCGCTCGATTCGGATGCGCCGCTCTGGGTGGCGGTCGACCAGGAGGGCGGTCGTGTCGCGCGGCTCCGCGCGCCGCTGACGGTGTGGCCGCCGGCGGCGGCCGCGGGACGCAGCGGTGATGAGGCGCTGGCCGCGAGGGCGGCCGGGGCCATGGCCCGCGAGTTGCGATCGCTGGGCTTCACCTTCGATTGCGCGCCGGTCCTCGATGTCCTGACGACGCCCGACAATCCCGCGATCGGCGATCGCGCGATCGCGGGCGATGCGGCCACCGTGGGGCGCCTCGGTGCGGCGATGATCCGGGCCATCCAGCAGGAAGGTGTTGCCGCCTGCGGGAAACACTTCCCGGGCCACGGCGACACGTCGGTCGACTCGCATCACGATCTGCCCGTGGTCGAACATGGCCCCGACCGACTGCGGGCGGTGGAATACGCACCGTTTCGCGAGGCGATGGCGGCCGGCGTCGCGGGCATCATGGTGGCTCATCTGCTGGTGCCGGCGTTCGACGACGCGAAGCCCGCGAGCCTGTCGCGGCGGATTGTCACCGGTGAGCTGCGCGACGGGCTCGGATTCGATGGTCTCATCGTGACCGACGACCTGTTCATGAAGGGATGCACCGGGCGAATCCCCGTCGCCAGCGCCGCGGTCGACGCCGTCATCGCCGGTCACGACATGCTCCTCCTGTGCGAACCCCAGCTCGACGAGCAGGCGGCCGCGCTGGAAGCTCTCGTCCACGCGGTCGAAGACGGGACGGGCCCCGCGGCGCAAGTCGAACGCGCCTCGGCCCGGCAACTGGCGGCCAAGGGCCGGTTCATCACTGACCCCGATGATGCGAAACGCCCGTCGGTGCGATGGCGCGGCCTGATCGGCTGCGACGCCCATCAGCGGATCGCGGCGGAGCTCCGCCAGTATGCGTAGGCCCCGTGCGCTGCGTCCGGGTGATCGAGTCGCGGTCGTCGCGCCCGCCAGCCCGTTCCCGCGGGACGAGTTCGATCGGGGCCTCCAG
>CAZJRM010000032.1:0-32798 GCA_964547975.1 uncultured Vicinamibacterales bacterium
GTCTACACTTGGTCCGAGAACCTCGTCGACCCGCAACGCTGGAACTGCTACAGCTACGTCCGCAACAACCCACTGAGGTATGTCGATCCGGATGGACGATGGATTCAACTGGCGGTGATCGGCGCTGCAGCAATCTACGCGGTTCTCGCATCGCCGAGCGTTGCATGGGCGCGAAGCACTGTGGGTCACTTATCCCAATAGCAGATTGGTGGACGTGATCATTCCGATTCGCTTCATCGGTCGTGGCGCCACGCCCGAGATGATAGCTGCCATTGAGAAGAGGGTGCACAGTCTGGACACCGGCAACCCGGAAGGCCGCATCCTCCTGATCACGGACCTTGGCCAGGTTGGGCAGGCGTCGACGCGGGAGAATCGGATGCGGGGCACGGCCGCCAGACGAAAGCCGCGAACCGCGAGCCGCGTCAGTAGTACATCACCGTCATCCCGCCGCCCGAACTCCCGAAACGCGGATTGACGACGTTGTTGAAGATCGAGCCGAAGGTGTACGACAGGCCGAAGAAGACGGAGTAGTCGTACGACGTCGCGAGCTGGCGCTGCCGGACGAGCACTTCGTCCCGCGTGGCCTCTCCCTTCGGCAGCGAGATCTGGTCGCGAATCCACGACACGCCACCGCCGGCGTTGAGCGACAGCCCCTTGCCCACTTTGAGATTGACGCTGCCCCAGGACTCGGCGCGGTACTTGTCCTTGATCGTGAGGTACTGCGACAGGTCGATGCTCGTGTTGATCTGGCCCCAGGGCTGGCGGGCGGAGACCCCGATGGCCAGCGTGTGGACGCCGACCGTTTCCTGGTCCTTGTCGTACAGCGTGACCTCCCGGTACCGGTTGTTCGTCGCGCCAATCGAGTAGTGGAGCGTCAGCAGGCGGCGCGTCGACTCCGCGTAGGGGAAGACGTCGTACTCGATGGCCGGGGCGGCGTTGATCGAACTCGAGAGATTGGAATAGGTGGAGGACGAGACCGACGCACGGCCGCCCACGGACCAGTGCGGACTCACGCTCCGGACGACCAGGGCGTTGACGCTGCTGCTGCGCGAGATGGTCGTGTAGATCTCACCGTCACCGAAGTCGTACCAGCTGTCGCGGTAGTTCCCGTTGGCCGAGAAGTTGATCTTCCAGGTATCCGTCGTTCGGCTGGCCGAGGCGCTGCCGTAGTACGAACTGCTGCTCGCCAGCGATTCACCGCTCAGGTTGCCGCTGACGCTGAGGCGCATGACCCAGTGATCCCAGGGGTCTTTCGTCGCCGCCTGGGCGACGGCCTGCGTGGTGCCCGCGACATTGATCTGCAGGTTCGCCGCGGCAGGGGAGTGGCTCACGTACCGCGTCAGGCCGAGTTTCAGGGCCTTCACGAGCCCCGCACGGACCACGTCGCTCGCCGCATTGGGCGGCGACGGGTACGTCAGCACGTCGTTGATGCCGTTGAACGGCCCGCGGCCGAAGAAGGTCAGCGTGGCCTCGGTCCCGCCGGATCCCGTCGTCTGGCCCGTGATGAGCACGTGGACGTCGGCCACCTCGCGATCGCGCACGTGGTCCACGAACGTGAGCGTGGTGCGGAAGTACTCGGAGTCACAGTCCCAGTAGCCGCTGCAATCGATGAACACCTTCACCGGAGCGGAGAGTGCGAGCGGGCCGGTGACGGCGCTTGTCGGCGGCGGAGGCGGCGGGCCTGGCGGGCCCGGCGGTTGGGCCAGAGCGGGGGACCATGAGCCGAGGAGGAGCCAGACCACGAGCACGAGACACTTCGAGATCGCACGACACGTCCGCATCAGTCCTCCCGGGGTGATCTCCTCCGTCTGCGTTTAGACACCGAAAGGCCTTCGGCGGTTGGTTCCTTCCGGGGCAGGTTCGAGGCAACTCCGAGTGCGCGGGTCGGCGGACCATCTTCGCGTACAATCATCGGCAGGGACGAACCCCATGCCCATCGATGTGTCCGGACGGCGTTGGCCCGTGAGCCGCGTGGCCGCGAACTGCCTTGCCGCGCTCGGCCTGACTGCGGCCCTCGGCTCTGCGCAGGTGCCCGCGCCCACGGCGGCGCGGGTGCAGACCGATCGCGAGCTCTTCCGTCAGGCCACGCAGTTCCTGGCGAGAGGACAGCGGGCCGACGCTGAGGCCCTCGTGCGGCCCAGGGCCGCGACCGATGCCGGTGCGGCGGCCGTCCTTGCGCGCCTGGAATCCGATCGCGGCCGCCTCGCAGAGGCGCGATCGGTGGCGTCCGCACCCGCGGAGTCTGCGCCAACGAGTGAAGCCGCGCTGGAGTGGGGGCGGCTGTTGCTCGCGCAGGGGCGGAAGGCCGAGGCGCGGCGTGTCCTTCTGTCGGTGGCCAACGCCGGTCGGAGCGCCACCGCCGCGGACGCGCTCGTTCGAGCCGGGCGTGCGGCGCACCTGGTGGGACAGGCGCGCACCGCCAATACGCTCCTGCGTGACGCCGTCGCGGCGGCCAAGGCCGATCCGGCCGCACACTGCGCGTGGGGCGAGCTGTTCCTCGATACCCACGCTCCCGGTGAGGCCGCCGCGTCGTTCCGCGCAGCGTTGCAGAACGACGCACGATGGGCCCCCGCCCACGCCGGACTCGCGCGGGCCCTGGCTGATGAGGACCCCGTCGCCGCCGCGGCGGCCGCCGCGAAGGCGCTGGAGATCGACCCGTTGCTGGCCTCCGCTCGAGCGGTCCTCGTCGAAGCGGCGACCGACCATCGCCGCGGCGACGCGGCACGGCGCCTGATCGACGAAGGTCTGGCGCTGAACCCGACGTCTTCCGATCTCCTCGCGCACGCGGCTGCCCTGGCCTTCGTCGAAGACCGCCAGGCCGACTTCGAGGCCCTCGCGGCACGCGCCCTGGCCGACAACCCCTCCTTCGGCCGCCTCTACGTCACCGCCGCGGCCTCCGCTGCGACTCGATACCGGTATGACGATGCGGTGACGCTGGCGCGCAAGGCGGTGTCGATCGAGAGCGACAGCGCGCGCGCCCAGGCGGCCCTTGGACTGCACCTCCTTCGCGTGGGGGAGGAGCGGGACGCCAGGCGCGCGCTCGAAACGGCGTTTCGTGCGGACTCGTTCGACCTCGTGACGTACAACCTGCTGCAGATGCTCGACGATCTCGACACGTTCGTGCCCGCGGCGGCGGGCGCGGTCACCGTCAGGATGCACCCCGACGAAGCGCCCGTGCTGCGGCCGTACGCCGTGCCGCTCGTCGCCGAGGCGTTCGCGCGGATGTCGAAACGGTACGGGTTCGAACCGCAGGGACCGGTCCAGGTCGAGATCTTCCCGAAACACGACGACTTCGCCGTCCGGACCGCCGGCCTGCCGGGTCTCATCGGGGCTCTCGGCGCGAGTTTCGGGCGTGTGGTCACGCTGGACTCACCGCGGGCGCGCCAGCCCCCCGGGGCCTTCAACTGGCAGTCGACGCTCTGGCACGAGATGGCGCACGTGTTCACGATGCAGCTCTCGAACTACCGCGTGCCGCGCTGGTTGACCGAGGGGATCTCGGTGTGGGAGGAGGGCCAGTACCGACCGGCGTGGGCGCTCGACTCGGAAATGGCCTTCGCCCGCGACTACGCCGAAGGCAAGGCCATCCCGCTGGCGGATCTCGACGCCGCGTTCACGCGGGCCGAGTCGATTTCGCGCGCCTACTTCCAGGCCTCGCAGGTCGTCACCCTGCTGGTCGAGACGCACGGTGAAGGGATCCTCCGGACCCTCGTGCGCGGTTACGCGGACGGGAGCCCGCCGGACGACGTGCTGACGCGCGCGACCGGGAAGAGCCCGGCAAACTGGCAGAAGGCCTTCGACACGTTTCTTGCCCGGAAGTACGGCGAGATGGGCCGCGCGCTGATCGTGCCGAAGGGCGTGTCCGTGCCGGCGTCGGCCTCGCCTTCGGCGTTGCAGGCCCTCGCCGCCGGCCACCGCGACAGCTACCCGATCCAGGTGGCGGTCGGACAGGCGCTCGCATCGGCCGGCGCGAGGAACGCGGCGATCGCCGCGTTCGAACGCGCGCACGCGCTGGTACCCACGGCCACGGGCGGCGACAGCCCGAGGGCCAGGCTCGGCGAACTCGCGGAACGCGCCGGAGACTTCGCGCGCGCGGCACGCGAGTGGCGTTCGTTGCTGAACGATGACCACACGAACATCGAGGCGGCCCGCCGTCTCTTGCCCGTGGCTCGCCGCCTCGGGCAGGACGAGGCGCGGCTCGCCGCCCTCGACCTCATCACGACGATCGACCCGTTCGATTCGGCCGCGCACACCGAGCGGGGACGCCTGGCGCTGGCGCGGAAGGACGTCTCCCGGGCCGTCCGCGAGTTCGAGGCGGCGCTGGCGTCCGGCCCGGTCGATGTCGCTCCCGCACACTGCGACCTGGCCGACGCGCTGCTGCTCGACGGCCGGGCGGCCGACGCGAAACGCGAAGTCCTGGCGGCGATGGAACTGGCGCCATCCTACGAACGCGCGCAGGAACTGCTGCTGAAGATTGTCGACAGGCGGTAATTCGATGGCATGATGGGCCGTCCTGGAGGTGCCCGCGTTGATGCCGCCGACGTTCCCGACCTACCGCCTGCTCCTGGCGATGGCCGCCTCCATTGTCCTGGTGGCCGTGGCGCCATTTGTCGGCGAAGTCCGCAGCCAGATTCGGGCGGCGTACCCGGCCCAGTTCGCGAACATCGTCTATGCGATGGTCGCGGTGCTGTCGGCGGCGGCGATTGCCGGAGCCGTCCGAAACATCCGCTCTCGCCGCGTCGCGCGTTACGGCGCGCTGGTGCTCGCGCTGGCCATCGCGGCCATCTACGAGTGGCGCACGGGCAGCAGGGACCCCAACATCTTCGCCGTCGAGTTGTTCCACTTCGTCGAATACGGCACCATCACGTTCCTGTTCTACCGGGTGTGGGTCGGGCGCGGCGACTGGTCGTCGTTCGCCGTACCCGCGCTGGCGGCGTTCATCGTCGGCATCGCCGAAGAGGGCTACCAGTGGTTCCTGCCGGCGCGTGTCGGCGAACTCAAGGACGTGTGGCTGAACAGTGTCGTGATTGCGTGCGGGTTGCTCTTCAGCCTCGGCGCGACGCCCCCCGTGTCGTTCCGGTTCGGGTGGAACAGGGGATCGGGGCTGTTGACCGTGCGCGCGGCGTCGCTCGCGGGGCTGGCGCTGGCCGCGTTCATCCAGGTGGTGCACATCGGCGTCATCGTGAGCGACGATCAGGCCGGGGCCTTCGAGTCGTACTACCGTGCGGAAGAACTGACCACGATCGATCGGGCGCGTGCCGCCGAATGGCGCGTGAACCCGCCCGTCGTCCGCCCTCCCCGCTTCTCACGGGAAGACCAGTTCGCGACGGAAGCGTTGCAGCACGTGCAGGCGCGCAACAAGGCGTGGGGGGCGGGGGACTTCTTCACCGCGTGGCGCGAGAACCTCATCCTGGAGCGGCACTACCCGTCGATCTTGACCGTGCCCATCTACATCAGCAAGGGCGCCCCGCTGGGCTGGCCACCCGAGCAGCGCGCCGACGCCGAAACGAAGACGCGGGGTACCGAGGCGCGGCCCTTCACGAGCCGCGCCTACCCGTACCCGATCTACACGTGGTCGGCGGTCCGGCTGTGGCTGCTCCCGGTGCTGGCGCTCGTCGCAGCGTGGATGCCGTGGCGGCGGCTGGGCTGACTTGTCCTGAGCGTAGTCGAAGGAAGCCCCGCCCCAGACCTGATCGCGACTACGGCTTCCGCGTGGCGGTCCAGTGCGCGGACTTGTCGCCCGTCTTCACCGTGCCGGATATCGAGTTGCCGTTGACCCGGCCGGTGTATTCCGACGCACCGACGGTGAACCGTATCTCTTCGCCCCGCAGCCGGCCGCCTTCGACGGCGGTCGTGCCCGCCCCTTTGGCGAGCGTCCCCGACACCATCTGGAAACTCTGGCTCAGGGTGAGCGTGGAGAGGTCACCGAGGATCCAGGTCCCCTCCACGCGGGCCGGGACGATCCACAGCAGCGCCGTGCACCAGCTCGAGCATTCACCGCCGATGGTCTCCGTCTCGTCCGCTTCCCACTCGCCCATCGTGAACGTGTTCGACACGAGGCGCGTGCCGGGTTTCAGCTGCAGCAGGGTCGGCCGGAGGCGCAGGTTGATGTCCGGCAGCAGGAACATCGTAATCACCGTGGCTTTCGAGAGGTCGGTCTCGAACAGGTCCGCCTTCACGAACGTCGCCTTGTCGCTCACCCCTTCCTTCCTGGCATTCGCGATCGACAATTCGACCATATCGGGGTTGTATTCGATGCCGCGCGCGCGTACGCCGCGTTTGGCGGCGGCGATGACGGTGCGTCCGTCGCCCGACCCGAGGTCGATCAGCTCGTCCTGGGCCGTCACCCTGGCCATATCGAGCATCTTCTGGACCAGCGCCTCGGACGTCGGTACCCAGACCACGTCCTTGCCCGGCTGTCCGACCGACGGTTCATAGGTCTTCTTCGCGGGTTCCTGGCCGGCCGCCGTGCCAACGAACGCGGCGACACCAACCACGATCATGACGCCACGGATGTATCGGAACACGTTCATGGAGCCTCCTTGCCTCGATGGGATGCGGCGGTGATGCCGCCGGCGCCGATTGTAGCGCCGATTCCGGTCGCGGGCGCAGGCGTCGGTGGCCGGGGCGTATGATGAACCGATGAGTCCCTATTCCAAGATTGGCGCCAGCGTTGTCATCCTGGCGCTTCTGTCCTATTCCGTGGCCGTGGTGACCGAGCAGCGCCGCCGGAAGGTCACGCCCTCCGTCTTGTGGTTCCTGACGGTGGGCGTCGTGCTCGACGTGACGGCGACGGCGTTCATGATCCTCGGGTCCAGCAAGGGGCCGTTCACCCTGCACGGCGCCCTGGGATACTCGTCGCTGGCGGGAATGGTGCTGGAGACCGTCTTCGCGTGGCGTTTCCGCCACGGACACACGGCTGAGACGCCCGTGCCGTCATGGTTGCACTCGTTCACGCGCTGGGCCTACCTGTGGTGGCTGGCGGCGTTCGTGACCGGCGGCCTGCTGGTGGCGATGAGGTAGTGCCATGACGCTGATGCTGGACCGACTGGCTGCCGCGACCTTCTGCCTTGCCGTGTTGTCCGTCGGGCGCGTGTCGGCGCAGCCGCCGAAGGCCCCCGGCCTGGCACCGTGGGAGGACGTGCACGTCGCGCAGGTTGGCGCCGAGCGGCCCCGCGCGTCGTTCGTGCCGTTCAACAGCGCCGCAGAAGCCGTGCGCGCCGGGTTCAGGAATTCGCCCTGGGTCCAGCCGCTGAGCGGGCCGTGGATGTTCCACTGGGTCGAGAGACCGTCGGACGCGCCGGCGGAGTTCTACAAGGCCGGGTTCGATGTCAGCGGATGGACCGAGTTCCCGGTGCCGGCCAACTGGGAGATGAAGGGTTTCGGCGCGCCGGTGCTCCTCGACGAAGCCATCGCGTTCCCGCCGTATCCACCGAGACCGCCCTACGTGCCGCGCGACCGGAATCCCGTCGGGTCGTACCGCCGGACGTTCCGCGTGCCGGCGGCCTGGAGCGGCCGGCAGGTGTTCGTGCACTTCGCCGGCGTGAACTCGGCGTTCCAGGTGTGGGTGAACGGGACGGCCGTCGGCTACAGCCAGGACAGCAAGACACCGGCGGAGTTCGACATCACGACACTCGTGCGCTCCGGCGACAACATCATCGCCGTGCAGGTCTACGCGTTCAGTGTGGGCAGCTACCTCGAGTCGCAGGATATGTGGCGGCTGGCGGGCATCGAACGCGACGTGTGGCTCGTCTCCCGGCCGGCCTCCTACATCCGCGACTACTTCGTGCACGCGGGCCTCGACGCGGCGTATGCGGACGGCAGGCTGACGGCGTCCGTCGCCGTGCGGCGCCGTCCGGGGACGGGTGGCCACACCGTGTCCCTCGAATTGTTCGATGCGGCCGGGAAAGCCGTGATGGCGCCGTTGGTCTCGCCGGTCACGGGCGCCGTGGATGCCGACGGCGACGCGCGCTTCGACACGCGCGTCACCGCGCCGTCGCGGTGGACCGCTGAAACGCCGGCGCTCTATTCGATGGCGCTGACGCTGCGCGACGCCTCCGGACGAGCGATCGAATCGGTCGGGTCGCGGGTCGGGTTCCGGACGGTCGAGATCAAGGGCGGGCAACTGCTCGTCAATGGCGTGCCCATCTACATCAAAGGCGTGAATCGGCACGAGTTCGACCCCGTCGGTGGCCACGTGGTGACCGAACTGTCGATGCTGAACGACATCAGGTTGATGAAGCAGTTCAACATCAACGCCGTTCGAGCGAGCCATTATCCGAACGATCCGCGCTGGTACGACCTGTGCGACGAACACGGCCTGTACGTGGTCGACGAGGCGAACATCGAATCGCACGGCGTGTCGTTCGCGCCGGACGTCACGCTGGCGAACAAGCCCGAGTGGCTGACGCTCCACATGGACCGGACGGTACGGATGGTGGAGCGCGACAAGAACCACCCGTCGATCGTGATCTGGTCGCTCGGGAACGAAGCGGGCGACGGCTCGAACTTCAAGGCGACCTACGCCTGGATCAAGCAGCGCGACCCGTCGCGGCCCGTTCAGTACGAACCCGCCAGGCAGGAGTCGCATACCGACATCGTCGCCCCCATGTACGCGCGCATTCCGGCGTTGCTGCGGTATGCGAACCAACCGCAGGCGAGGCCGCTCATCCTCTGCGAATACGCGCACGCGATGGGCAACAGCGTCGGCAACCTGCAGGATTACTGGGACGTCATCCTGTCGCACACGCACCTCCAGGGCGGATTCATCTGGGACCTGGTCGACCAGGGGCTGCTGGCGAAGGATGCGGAGGGGCGCGCGTACTATCTGGACGGCGGTGACCAGGGGGGCGCCGACGGTCTGTTCGCACCCAGGCGGGAGCGGCCGAACCCGCACGCGCTGGAGGTGAAGAAGGTCTACCAGAACGTCAAGGTCGAGGCGGTCGACTGGGCGGCCGGACGATTCCGCGTGACGAACCGGTACGACTTCATTCCACTCGACCGCCTCGACTTGTCCTGGACGCTGGAGGCGAATGGCCGCGCGGTCGCGAGCGGCCAGGTGCCGACACCGCAAATCGCGCCGAGATCGAGCGGCGAGATCACGATTGCGCTGCCCCCGATGGACGAACCGGCGGAGTACTTCCTGACCGTGCGCGCACGGACGAACGTGGCGACGGCACTCGTCCCCAGGGGATTCGAGGTCGCGTGGGACCAGTTGCCGGCTCCGCGGCGGGTGACTGCCGATGCGCCGAGGGTGACGTCCGACGGTCTGGTCACGCTGGACGAGGCCGGAGCGTCCATCACCGTCCGCGCCGGCGCGGCGGTGATCGTCTTCGACAGGAAGGCGGGGGTGTTGTCGTCGCTGCGGTACGGCGGCGTGGAGGTCCTGCGCGGCGGGCCGGTGCCGGACACGTGGCGAGTGCCCACCGACAATGACATCGGGAACAAGATGCCAGAGCGCCTGGCGACGTGGCGCGACGCTGGCCCGAAACGGACGATCAGCTCGGTCACGGCGGCGCAGCCGACGAGCCGCGAAGCCGTCGTGACGATCGAATCCGTGCTGGCGGGGAATGACTCGCCGCACACGACGCGTTACCGAATCCTCGGGACCGGTGACATCTTCGTCGACGTGTCGTTCGTGCCCGGCAAGGCGGACCTCCCCGAACTCCCGCGCTTCGGCATGCGGATGACGCTGCCGGGGTCGTTCGACACGGTGGCGTGGTTCGGGCGAGGACCGCACGAGAACTACCGGGACCGCCGCACCAGCGCGGCCGTGGGCCTCTACACGCAGGGTGTCGCCGAGCAGTTCTACCCGTACGTGCGACCGCAGGAGACTGGCTACAAGACCGACGTGCGATGGATGGCCCTCACCAACCGGGACGGCGTGGGCTTGCTCGCCGTGGGCGCGCCGCTCGTGTCGGCGTCGGCGCTGAACGTCTTCCCCGACGACTACGAGGCGCCGCGTGGCGCGGGACAGAAACGCGCCATTGACGTGACACCGCGCGACGCCGTGTCGCTCAACGTCGATCTCGGGCAGATGGGTGTCGGGGGGGATACGAGTTGGGGCGCGAAGACGCACCCGGAGTACACGCTGCCCGCAAAGCCGTACGCGTACTCGTTCCGCCTCCGCCCGTTCGCGAAAGGTGATGGCACCCCGGCGGAACTCGCAGCCCAGCGGTTCTGAACGGCGCGCGGCCCGAAGCCCGATCCCGGACGCCGTACAAGAACCCGGGCGGTGCAGCGTCAGAATGCCGGGCCCCCATCCGGCATCCGTCCACCACACCGCCCGAGTGAGCTGTCGTGGGAGCCGGCTTCTGCCGGCTCCGTCGAGGTCCGGCTGACGCCGGACCCCGCGTGCGCTAGTGTCGCGGTCCGTGCGTGACCGTCGTCCGCTTCGCGGCCCTTTCGGCCTTCTCGCGGCGGCGGCCCGCCAGGTAGGCTTCGCCGGGCGCCCAGTGCGGGCTCACCACCACGGCGACTCGCATGAAACTGTCCATCGCCAGGCGCTTCAGGCCGCGCAGGGCCCAGCCGGCGACCAGCGCGAAGCCGGCAAACGGCAGGAACACGACGTAGAGGGCGCCCATGATGGGTGCCATCAGCAGGAACAGGAAGGTCGGGATGCGCGTGTAGTGCCGATCCGCGCCGCCGGGGAGGAGACCGCCTTCGGCGGGCACCATCGCCATGTCCCAGGCCTTCGCGCTCCAGTAGAACCCGTAACCGGCTTTCGTCCCACCTTCGTAGCGTGCCATGATGACCCTTCCTTCCTGCCCGATTGAGCGTCGGCTCAATCTCAATCTCTACACATAAACTACGGCAGAACGGTCACCATGGCCATCGGGCCGATGTCCCGATCGCGAGGGACAAATACCCGATCCGCATCGGGAAAACACCCGAGACGTCTCATGCCTCCGCATGGAGTCCGGCTTCAGCCGGACTCACAGCAGGACGCAGGTCCGGCTGAAGCCGGACCCCACGTCGATGTGTTAGCCCCGTGTCGACGTGTCAGCGCCGATACAGCGCAAACTCGTTGATGCCCCAGTACCACGTCCGGGTGCTCCCAAGTTGGCGGATCCACAGCACGCGCGTGGTGTTTGGCGGGAGATCCACGACAGCCGGCGCGTGTCCGGCGGCGTTCGCGATGCCTTCGACAATCTCGGGCACGATGGACCCGGAGAACACCGGACGCCGCACGCCGTCTGCTGCCTCGGATTCAATCGACAGGAGGCGCGGGTAGTCGCCGACGCCAATGGCATCCATGTCGAAGACGAGGCGGGCCACGTCGGTCTCGCGGGCGAAGTCGATCCGGATCCACTCCTGGCCGGTCTGCGGCGCACCCGTGAACCATCGTGTGCGAAGGTCCTTGTCGAACGCGGCCGGCAGCCGCTCCGGCATCGCCGACGCCGTGATGGCAAAGGCACCCGGTTCGAGGGCCACGATCCCATCGAGCGGGAACGGCGCCGGCGGAACGGGCGGCGCGAGGCGCCACGCGCGAATCCCGCTGAAGTAGCGCTCTTCCTCGACCTGGTCCGCCAGGACCGAGATCGCCTCGGCAAGCACCTTCGGGGGATGACCGAGCCACTCGTCCCACTTCCCGCCGTGCAGCGTGATGAACCTGACACCGATTCGCCGTAGTCCTTCACAGGCGGGCCCGACCTGACGCAGATCGAGCAGCGGCGAGGCCGGGCCTCCGAGGAAGTCCTGCAGCAGCGATCCGTAGCCGCTGTAGCCGTTGACGATCGGGTGGCCGTGAGCCAACGTGTTGTACTGGTACGTCAGCGTGAACGGGGTCATGGCCGGGCCGGACACCGGCAGTTCCAGCACGGCTCCGCCTGGCTGGCCCGCGAGCCACGCGTTCAGTGGCGCCCGCTGGCGCTGGTCGGGGTCGAATCGCTCGACCGTGACTGGCGCCCCCGTTCCTTCGACCACGACGCAGAGCGTGCACGCCGCCGCGACACCGAAGGCCGTTCGTCGTGCACGTCCCGCGTTCAGCCGCGCGACGCCGCCGCCCGCCAGCGCCGCGAGCGCCAGCGACAAGACGACGACCAGCCGAGCCGGCACGCGGAGACCGTTGAGCCCTGGAACGACGTCGAGCAGGATCCGGTACGGACCCCAGACGCCCGGCCCCAGCGTCAACCACACCGCCGCCACGGCCAGGCCGCCGTACACCGCCACGGCCTTCCGCGAAGCCCGTCCCTCCTCGTCCCCGGGCCTGACGATGAGCCACGAGAGCGACGCGAGAGCGAGCGCCACGATGGTCAGGCCGGGAAAGAGGGCGAACTCAGGACCTTCGGGCGTCAGCCATCCCCGCCAGACCCGGATGTGACCCGAGACGTGGACGTAATTCGCCAGCCGGCCGCTGTTCGCGGCGATCTCCTCCAGGCTTCGGGCGAAGCCGTACCGCTGCCTGACTCCGACGTAGGCCAGGGCGAATGGCGCCACGACCAGCAGAATTGCGATGGCGCCCGCCGCGCCATCGACGGCGAACCGGTGAGCGCGACGCAGGCTGTCACGCCACGCCAGGCCGCGGGCGCCCGGCAGGGCTGCCAGGCCTTCGATCGTGAGCACGACGGCGACGGCGATGGCGAAGAAGTACAGGAAGTAGCCGTTCGACAGGCCGTTCAGGCAGAACGCCGCGACGAAGCCGGCAAGGCTGCGACGCGACCTCGTCCGGAGATACCGATGCAGACACCACAGCCCGACGGGCATCCAGCCCGACATGAGCACCTGGAGGTGGCTGATGTGCGCGACCCGGTGCGGCGCGAACGCGAACGCGACGGCCGCCACCCACGCAGCGTCCCGGCGTCCCCACTGGTCGCGGGCGAGCAGGTACATGCCCGTGCCCGCCAGGACGAACGACCCCAGGAACGCGAGGTTGTAGACGACAACCGGGTCGCGCAGGAGCCACTGCAACGGTGCCGTGACGATCGCGATGCCCGCCAGGTGCTCCGAAAACGCCAGCGTGGCCTGCAGGGGAAAGAAGAACGGCGGGTTCCAATAACCCGCGAACCCCGACGCCGCGCTCGTGGCGTTCCACGCCAGGATGAACGTGTTCAGGAGCGGATCGCCGAGGTCTCCGGGCAGGACCGAGCCGACCTGCCACGCGACGGGCCAGGTGGCCGCCACGGCCAGCGTCAGCACGCCGCCGGCCACCGCCGCGAGTTCCCTGAGCGATGTCCGCTGCATAGCTACGGCACGATCCGGCTAGTGCGGGAGCCCGAACAGGAAGTAGCCCAGGCACAACACCGCGAGAACCACGCTGCCGGCGTTTACCTCGCGAGCCCGCCCGGCCGCCGCTTTCACGATCGGGTGAAGGACGAGACCCGCCGTCAGGCCGTTCGCGATGTTGTAGGTGAACACCATCAGCACGATGCACGCGAAGGCCGGGATCGCCTCGGTCAGATCGTCGAAATCGATCTTCCGCATCGAACCCACCATCAGCATGCCCACCGCGACGAGCGCCGGGCCGTACGCGTAGCGAGACTGCTGCAGCGGTCCGACGAGCGGCACGAAGAACAGCGATGCCGCGAACAGCAGGCCCGTGACGACGGCCGCGAGTCCCGTGCGGGCGCCCTCGCGGATGCCGGTCGCGGACTCGATGAACGCGCCGCTCGTGGACGTGCCGACGAGCGACGCGAACACGCACGACACCGCATCCACGAGCATTGGCCGCTCGACCTCGGGGAAGTTGCCGTCCTTATCGAGCATGTCGCCGGCGGCACCGACGCCGACGAGCGTGCCGAGCGTGTCGAGGAACGACATGAGCACCAGCGTCAGCAGCACAGGCAGGAAGCTCAGCTGCAGAACGCCGCCGATGTCGAGTTTCAGCGCGGTCGTGCCAAGCGTGTAGTCCCCTGTGAACGGCAGGGCCATCACGGCGCCAGGCGGCTGCGCGTAACCGAGTGCGTAGCCGGTGACCGCGGTCGCGGCGATCCCCATCAGGATGGCGCCCGGGACCCGCCGCAGCATGAGCAGCACCATGACCACGAACCCCGCGATGGCGAGCAGGACCTGCGGATCGTGGAACGCGCCAATCTTCACGGGCACGTCCGGCGCGCGCAGGACCGACGATCCCGCTGCGAGCAGGGCCTGCGGCGGCAGCCCCGCGGCGCCGCTCGTCACGATACCGGTTTCGTAGAGGCCGATGTAGGCGAGGAACAGGCCGATGCCGACGGCGAAGCTGTGCTTGAGGCTCGGCGAGATGGCGTTCGCAAGTTTCGATCGGACCTGGAACAGCGTCAGCAGCAGGAAGACGATGCCGGCGACGAACACCGAACCCAGCCGCTGTTCCCATGTTGCGCCCATCGCGGCCAGGCCGAAGGCGATGAAGGCGTTTTCACCCATGTACGGCGCGACCGCGATGGGACGGTTGGCGTAGAGTCCCATCAGCAGCGAACCGAACGCGGCCGTCAGAATGGTGGCGACGGTACCCGGACCGACGGGAATGCCCGCGGCGCTGAGGATGGCCGGGTTCACCACGATGATGTACGCCATCGTGACGAACGTCGTCACGCCGCCGACGACCTCGCGCCTGGCGGTGGACCCGCGCTGGGAAATGGCAAAGAACCGGTCGAGCATGCAGGGATATTACACGCTGGGCAGTGCTGACCGCACCGGGATGTGGGTCTGTGCGTGCTGCCTCGGGATGTGGGGCAGGGCTCAGCCCTGCCGGATTCTCGCGATCTTCGCATCTCTCTCTGACGCGAGCCGCTCCCGGTCGCGGCGGTGTTCCTTCTCGAGGGTCTCCAGGGTTGCGAGCTCCGTCGCCGCCCGGCGCGCCGACTGATACAGCACCTCCCGCTCGGCCAGCTTCGCGTCATAGAAGTTGCGGACCTCGGCAATCGACGCACGTTCGGCTTCGGTCAGTTCGCGATGTGCGACACCGGACTCCTCATCCTGCTTCTTCAGCCGCGCCATCGCCAGCTCGTACGCGCTCTTCGGGGCGTCATCGTCGGTCATGGAGGGATGATAGATCGCTTTCGCGGCTCGCGGCTCTCGGCTTACGGCCGTATCCCACGTCCCATGCCCCACGTCCCACGCCCCACGTCCCATGCCCCACGCCCCATCAGGGTGCGACCGCCGCATCGACCAGCGTCGGCGTCAGCAGGCGTTCGACGTCCGAGGGCGCGACGCCCACCAGGAATCCGCGGGCGCCCCCGTTGATGTAGATGCGCGGCAGGTCACGAATCGACCGTTCCATGTAGACCGGCATCGTCTTGCGGGTGCCGAAGGGAGACGTGCCTCCCACCAGGTATCCCGAATGCCGATTGGCGACGTCGGGCTTGCACGGCTCCACGGTCCGGCAGCCGATGGCGCGCGCGATCTGCTTCGTCGACACCTCGCGGTCGCCGTGCATCAGCACGATGAGCGGCGCGCCGGAATCGTCCTGCATGACCAGCGTCTTGACGACGGCGTGTTCGTCGACGCCGAGTTCACGCGCCGAGACGCGCGTCCCGCCGTGTTCTTCGTAGCGGTAAAGGTGCTCGGTGAACGGCACGCCCGCGCTGCGAAGCACGCGAACGGCCGGGGTGACGGGTGTCTTGGGCATGGCAGCCTCCGCGCAACTGGTGGCGCGATCCGATCGATACTGTAGCGCAGGACCGATGAACGATTCTCCCGTGTACCAGGTGACCAGCCCGTCCGCGGCCTACGCCGGCATCGACCGCCTGCCGGTCACGGTGCTGCTCGACAACGTCCGCAGCCTCTACAACGTCGGGAGCTTCTTTCGAACCGCCGATGCCGTGCGCGTCCAGCGCATCCTGCTCGCGGGGATCACCGCCGGTCCGGACGATCGCCGCATCGCCAAGACCGCACTCGGCGCCGAACGATCTGTTCCCTCCGCCCGCGTGGACGACGTGGGTCGGGCGATGGAAGGGCTGAGCGACGCGGGCTACTGTCTCGCGGCGGTGGAGACGTCGGTGACCGCCGTGGACCTGTTCGACTGGCAGCCGCCGTTCCCCGTGTGCCTCGTGTTCGGTCACGAGGTGGACGGCATCGGGCGCGCGGTCCTGGACCGTTGCGACGTCCACGTTCGTATTCCGACCCTCGGCCTGAAGCAGTCGCTCAACGTCGCCACGGCCGGCGGCGTCGTGCTGTACGAGCTGCTGCGGAAGTACAGGCAGCTGCTCGGGGCGACACGGTAGGACAGTGCAGGGGCATGGGACGTGGGACATGGGGCATGGGACGTGGGACATGGGACGCGGGGTGGGAAGGACAACAGCTCCGCTGCGGGGCGACGGTGGTCTCACGAGGGACCTGCGAGCACGCCGAGGGCGTCCGTCTGCAAATGTCACCGTGAGGGGGCGACACGCTTGGGGCTGGGGGTCCCCAAGCCTTCGTCAGGACGAACTCCCGGCAAGGTGACATTTGCCGGCGTGTCGAGCCGGGACCGAGCGAGATGACCGTCGCCCCGCGACGGCCGTCCCGGAACCTCCGACGCGGTTCCAGCGTCTGACCTGATAGGAAGTCGCCGGGCCGCGTATGTCGGCCCGCCGGATTCCCGGGCCCGGCCGCATGTGCCGGTTCCCCCTGCTTCGGTTTTCCCGCTGGACACGCAGACGGAGCCCCCCATGTTCTCGAGAACCCGCAAGGTCACCATGGTGTCCCCGGCTGATGCGCTGCCTGGGCGGGCCACGCCGATGCCCGTACCCGGAAGGCATGCCGTGCTTGGGAATCCGATCGCGCCGCCGTTTCCGGATGGCGTCCAGACCGCGCTCTTCGGGATGGGCTGTTTCTGGGGGGCCGAACGCAAGTTCTGGCAGGCCGAGGGCGTCTACTCGACGGCCGTGGGGTACGCGGGCGGGTTTACGCTCAACCCAACGTACGAAGAGGTCTGTTCGGGGCTGACGGGACACGCGGAAGTGGTGCTGGTGGCCTTCGATCCGGCGAAGACGTCGTACGCCGCGCTGCTGAAGGTCTTCTGGGAGAATCACGACCCGACGCAGGGCATGCGACAGGGCAACGACGTCGGCTCGCAGTATCGATCCGCGATCTACACGACGTCTGCCGCCCAGCGCGCGGCGGCTGAGGCGTCGCAGGATGCCTTCCAGCGCCAGTTGAACGCGGCGGGTTACGGCATCATCACCACCGAACTGGCCGATGCCGGGCCGTTCTACTACGCCGAGGACTACCACCAGCAGTACCTGCACAAGAACCCCGGCGGCTACTGCGGCCTCGGCGGGACCGGCGTCAGCTGCCCGGTCGGCGTGGTGTAGACGGGGACGCGCCGGCTGAAGCCGGCGCCCACGAGCACCGAACCGCCGGCAGGCGTCCTGCGTAGTACATTCCACTGGCCCCCTTCGCCAAGGACCCTGCCATGAAACCGTCCGGATGGACCACGTTCGTTCTCGCGCTCGTGCTGTCGTGCGCGCCCGTGAAAGCCCCGTTTGCCCAGGCCCCGGCCGTCAAGGCTCCGACACCGGTTTCGGCGAAGGCCGCGCCGCCGGCCGGGAAGGCTGCCGCCGCGGAATCCGCGGCCATCGACCGCCTGTTCAGGGCGGCGGTGAAGCCCACCGACCCCGGCGTCACCGTGATCGTCGTGCGCAAGGGGCAGGTGGTGCATCGCGCGGGGTACGGCCTGGCGAACATCGAACTTGGTGTCGCCGCGAAACCGGACCACGTGTTCCGGATTGGCTCGGTCACGAAGCAGTTCACCTCGGCCGCGATCATGATGCTGGCCGAGGAGGGCAAGCTCGCGGTCAGCGACCCGATCACGAAGTTCCTGCCCGACTACCCGACGCAGGGCAAGACCATCACCATCGAACACCTGCTCACCCACACGTCCGGCATCCAGAGCTACACCGATATGCCGAAGTGGCGCGGCATGCTGCGCCAGGACCTCTCACTGAAGGAGCTCATCGACGTCTTCAAGAACGAGCCGATGTTGTTCTCGCCGGGCGAACGATGGCGCTACAACAACTCCGGCTACGTGTTGCTGGGCGCGATTATCGAGAAGGCCAGCGGCAAGACCTACGCCGACTTCGTGCAGGAGCGGATCTTCACGCCGCTCGGCATGACGGACACGCGGTACGATGTGACCGACGCCGTCGTGCCGAGGCGCGCCTCCGGGTACGCGCCGTCCAGGGGCGGGATCGTCAATGCGCAGTACCTGAGCATGACGCAGCCTCACGCGGCGGGCTCCCTCATCAGCACGGTCGATGACCTGGCGAAATGGGACGCCGGCCTGACTGCGGGCAAGGTTGTCTCGGCTGCGTCGCTCGAGAAGATCTTCACGAACTACCGGCTGGCCGGCGGCGGAGCCAGCGGGTACGGGTATGGCTGGCAGGTCGGCGAGTTCAATGGCAAACCGTCCCAGGAGCACGGTGGCGGGATCAATGGATTCCGCTCCCACGTCGTGCGTGTCCCGGCGGCCGGCGTCTACGCGGCCGTGTTGTCGAACCTGACGGGGCCGGCGCCGGATCCGCAGTCGCTCGCGCGCCAGGCGGCGGCCATCGCCGCCGGAACGCCGCTCGTGAACCCGCCCATCGTCGCCCTGACGCCGGAGCAACTCGACGCCTACGTCGGCCGTTACCTGTCGCCCGGCGGCTCCCGCCACATCGTCTCCCGCGACGGAACGAGATTGTTCGTGCAGCTTGGCGGCGGCGGGCGCACCGAGATCCTGCCTGCCGGCCACGACACCTTCTTCGTGAAGGACGCCTTCCTGAGGCTGACGTTCGAACGTGAGGCGTCGGGGAAGGTCATGCGCGTCGTGCCCTTCGACTGGGGTGTGCAGCCGACGGCCGTGCGCGACACCACGCCGGAGAAACCCGCGCCGGTGGCGGTGACCGTCGATCCCGCGACCTACGACGCCTACGTGGGCGAGTACGAACTCACGCCTGGCTTCGTGCTGACGATTACGCGCGAAGGCGACAAGCTCATGACACAGGCGACGGGCCAGGGCAAGGTCGAAGTCTTCCCGTCAGCGCCGACCGAGTTCTTCCTCAAGGTCGTCGACGCGCAGATCTCCTTCGTGAAGGGCGCCGAAGGCAAGGTCACGGGACTCGTCCTGCACCAGGGCGGGCGGGACATGCCGGCGAAGAAGATCAGGTAGGGGCAAGGAACAAGGAGCAAGGGCAGCGGCTCACCGGCGCGCCGAGCCGGGACCGTGCGGGAGCACGCGGTGTGCCGGCGAGCGGTCGGTCAGTGTCTCCGGCACGTCGAACTGAGCGAAGGAGGTTGTCCCTCCACTCACAGGAGGTTACTCGGTCGGTGGGGCGTCGCCGAAGTCGATGGCGTCGGAGAGTTCGTTGATGTCGCGGGCGCCCTGGCTGGGGAAGTGGGTCTCGAGCTGGCGGCCGGCTTCGGCGATACCGTGCAGCAGGCCGCCCGTGAAGTCTCCGTCCTTGAACCTTGCCGACATGGCCGCCGCGACGCCGTCCCAGAACTCCTGTCCGACCTTCGCGTGGATTCCTTCGTCTCCGAGCACGACGAACGTCCGGCGTGACGGGACGACGAAGATGAGGATGCCGTTCCGCTCGGCGGTGTTGTCCATGCCGAGGCGCGAGAACGCGCCTTCGGCCGTGTGCCTGACGTTGCCCCAGAAAAACGTCGACAGCGAGACGCGGATCTCTCCGGACGTGCGCGCCTCCGCTGCGGCAATCGCACGTTCGATCGCGTCTTCGTCGATCAACTGCTTGAGCTTCGCCCTGTTCATCGGGGTGCTCCTACCACGACCCCGAGGCGCCGCCGCCGCCGCCTCGCCCGCCGCCACCCGAGAATCCGCCGCCGCCGCCCCCCCCGCCTCCGCCGCCGCCGCCGCGTCCGCTGGCCAGGATGTTGATGAGCAGGTAGAGCGCGAGCTGCGGGTTCGTGATGAGCAGGATGAGGAACCCGAGGCCGAGTACGCCGACGACCAGCATCTCGGTGACGGTCATCTGCGGTCGCGAGCGGCGGCGCCCGTCATCGTGAGGGCCGATCTGCAGCCCGGGCGCGGCCTGGGAGCCGGCCTCCGGCGACGCCGTGGTTCCGGACTCGGATCCCGTGGTGGCTGTCCCCGAAACGGCCGACGTCAGCGCGGCGACGCCCTGCAGGATGGCGCCATCCTGATCGCCGGCCCTGATCCTCGGGATCACGACGTCGTTCAGGATGCGTGACGCGATGATGTCGGGTACTTTGTCTTCGAGCCCGTACCCCACCTCGATGCGCGCGCGGCGGTCCGTCGCGAACACGAAGAAGATGACGCCGTTATCCAGCCCCTGGCGCCCGACTTTCCACTGCTCGAAGGCCTTGATCGTCCAGTCTTCGAGAGGCACGCCGCCCGTCGTGGTGCCGATCCACACCAGCACCTGGTTACCCGTCGTCCGTTCGAATTCCTCGAGTTGGCGGTCGGCGGCCTGCAGCGCTCCGGGGCTCAAGAACCCCGCCGAGTCGGTGGCCCACCGCGTCGGAGACGCCGGGACCGGCGTCTGGGCGGAGGCCACCGCGCCCAGCAGGGCGAGCACGAAGACGACGAGCCACGCGAGACGTTTCATGTCGGGATGAGACACCGGCTAGACGTGGGGCAGGCCTTCCTTCGACTCCGCTCAGGACAAGTCAGGCCTGCCGTTCACCGCAGGGCTGAAGCCCTGCGCCACATCATGACCTTCAGAACTTCACTCTCGGTGCGACTTCGGCGCCGGACTGCGCCTTGAAGTACGGCTTCTCGTTGAAGCGGCTGCCGAAGAAGCCCGCGATGATGACCGTCGGGAAACTCATCCGCTTCGTGTTGAATGCCTGGGCCGTTTCGTTGAAACGGCGGCGCTCCTGGGCCACGCGGTTCTCGGTGTTCTCGAGCTGGACCTGCAGGTCGCGGAAGTTCTGCGTCGCCTTCAGGTCGGGGTACTTCTCGACGACGACCATGAGGCGCGACAGGGCGGACGACAGCGCGTCCTGCGCCTGCTGGAACTTCGCGAAAGCTTCGGGGTTGTTCGCAATGTCGCCGGCGTTGATCTGGCCGACTTTCGAACGAGCCTCGGTCACGGCCGTGAAGGTGTCGGTTTCGAACGCCGCCGCGCCCTTGACCGTCTCCACCAGGTTCGGGATGAGATCGGCGCGCCGCTGGTAGACATTTTCCACCTGCGCCCACTGCGCCTGCACGCCCTGGTCGAGCGTGACCAGCGAGTTGTAGGTGCCGACGCCCGAGAACGCCGCCAGCAGGCCCACGACCACGACGATACCCAGGATCCACTTGCCCATCGGTCTTCCTCCAGTCGCGCCCGGGGAAGGGCGCCTCGTGCCGGTCAGTATATTCGTAGAGACGCGGGATCCGGGGCGGCAGTTTCGGGATTCGGCTCGGGGCTTCCGGCTCTCGGCGTTGGCGACGAGGGGCTCGCGGCTTGCGGCGCACTGCACGCAGTGGCATGGGTGCCGGCTCCTCCCGGTCCCGGCTCGACGCGCCGGCAATCGTGCCCTTACCGGGAGTTCGCCCCGGAAAGGCTTGGGGACCCCCAGCCCCAAGCATGTCGCCCCCTCGCGGTCACGATTGCGTGGCCATTTCTCGGCGCGCTCGCAGGGCCCGGGTGGAGCCAGCTCCCACACCACCGCGGGAGTCGTTACCTGGACACCGCGGACGCCGCAAGCCGACAGCCGCAGAGCCGCTACCCCACGACCGCGAAGCCCGCCAGCCGATCCTTCAGCTTCGACCATCGTCGTCCCTGCCGCTGGCCCTTGACCGCCAGCGCGAGGGCCTTCACCTGGCCCACGAGGACGACGAGCGTCCGACCGCGGGTCATGCCCGTATAGATGAGGTTTCGCTGCAGCAGCGGGTAGTGCTGCGTGGTCACCGGCAGCACGACCGCCGGGTACTCGCTGCCCTGGGCCTTGTGCACGGTCGTCGCGTAGGCGAGCACGACCCGATCGAGTTCGTCCGGCATGTACGACACGCGACGGCCGTCGAAGTCGATGATGACCTCGGAGGTGTCGGGGACGATCTCGGCGATGAACCCGATGTCGCCGTTGTAGACGTCCTTGTCGTAGTCGTTCTCGATTTGCATCACCTTGTCGTTGAGCGAGAACGTCCACCCGAACCGCTCGACGCTCGCGCCCGGGCGCGGATTGAGCACCTTCTGCAGCGCCAGGTTCAGACTGCGCGCGCCCACATCGCCCCGGTTCATGGGGCACAGCACCTGGATGTCGCGTACCGGGTGCAGGCCGAACCGTTGTGGAATCCGTTTCGAGACGAGCTGGATGATCTTCTGCGCCGCGTCCTCCGGCGTGTCCGCCTCGACCACGTAGAAGTCCGATACGACGTCCGCGGGCACGTGCAGTTCGGGCATCTCGCCGCGATTCACGCGATGGGCGTTGACGATGATGCGGCTCTGCGCGGCCTGGCGGAAGACCTCGGTGAGCCGCACGACCGGCAGCGCGCGCGAGTCGATGATGTCGGCCAGCGCCTGGCCCGGACCGACCGGCGGCAGTTGATCGACGTCGCCCACGAGGATGACGGCGGCGCGGTCCGGAATCGCGCGCGTCAGCGCGTGCATCAGCGGGACGTCCACCATCGACGTTTCGTCCACGACGACGAGGTCGGCGTCGAGGGGATGTTTCGGTCCCCGGCGGAATCCGCCGTCGGCAGGGTTCACTTCGAGCAGCCGGTGGATGGTTTGCGCCTCGAGGCCGGTGACGTCCGACAGTCGTTTGGCGGCGCGGCCCGTCGGCGCGCAGAGCGCCACGCGGACGCCCTTGGCGCCAAGGATCGTCAGGATCGTGTTGAGGATCGTCGTCTTGCCGACGCCCGGCCCGCCGGTGATGACGAGCATCTTCGCGGCAAGCGCGGTGGCGACGGCTTCGCGCTGCGCGTCGGCGAGGGCGATCGACAGGCGCTGCTCGGCCCAGGGGATGGCTTTCGCCGCGTCGATGGCCGGCCACGGCGCACGGCCTTTCGAGAGGCTGAGCAGCCGCTCCGCCAGTTGCCGCTCCGCGGTGTGCAGCCAGGTGAGGAACACGCACTCGCGGCCGTCGGTCGAGTCGAGGACGACGGTGCCGGCCTTCAACTCGGCGTCGAGGGCCGTGTGCACGACGTCGGTCGGCACGTCGAGCAGTTTCTGCGTGAGCAGCACGAGTTGTTCGCGCGGCAGGCCGCACTGGCCTTCGTCGAGCGCCTGGCCCAGCGCGTACGCGATGCCTGCCCGCGCGCGGATCGGCGCGGTCTTCGCGACCCCGAGCTTGCGTGCGAGTTCGTCCGCCGTCACGAAGCCGATGCCCTTGATGTCGCGCGCGAGGCGGTACGGGTTCTCCTTCACCATCGCGATGGCGTCCGCGCCATACGTCTTGTAGATCCGTACGGCCCGCGACGTGCCGACGCCGTGGGCGTAGAGGAACACCATGATGTCGCGCACGATCTTCTGGCCGGTCCACGCATCGCGGATCAACGCCGCGCGCGACGGCCCGATGCCGGGCACGTCGCGCAGCCTGCGCGGCTGGTGTTCGATAACCTCGAAGACGTCGGCGCCGAACGCCTCGACGAGCTTGCGCGCGTAGACCGGGCCGATGCCGCGAATCATCCCCGAGCCCAGGTAGCGGGCGACGCCCTCCACGCTCGTCGGGGCGGCGGTCGTGACGGAGGTGGCCTTGAACTGCGGCCCGTGAATGAGGTCGTGCGCCCACGCGCCGACGGCCTGGACGTCTTCCCCGGGCGAGATCGACGCGGCGTACCCGACCACCGTCGCGAGATCGCGCCGCCCGGGCACCTTCAGCCGCAGGACGCAGAAGCCGTTGTCGGGGTTGTGGAACGTGACGCGTTCGACCGTGCCGGTAATGGACGTCGCGGTCGTGTCGACAACCGGACCGGCGCCCCGTGCCCGCGGACGGGCGATGGGCAGGCGGCGCTGGTCCGGCGAGGACATGCGGTCGGGTCAGTTGACGACAGGTTTCGGTGTCGCCGCGGTGCTCTTGGGCAGCACCGGGGGCTTGATGTACTCCGGGTCGATCTTGCCCGTCAGCACTTTCAGGAACTCGATGATCTGGGCGACTTCCTGATCGGTCAACGTCTTACCCAGCTGGTACGTGGCCATGTCCCGCACGGCCTGGTCCAGCGAGGTGGTCGCGCCGTCGTGGTAGTACGGCCCGGTCTTCTCGATGTTCCTGAGGGACGGCACCTTGAACACCGATTGGTCGCCGGCATCCTTGGTGACCTTCATACGCCCGGGATCGGCCGCGCGGGGGAAGTCCTTGACGAGACCAATCCGCTGGTACGAGGTGCCGCCCAGCAGCGCGCCGTGGTGGCACGTCTGGCAACCCGCCTCGACGAACGTCTTCGCGCCCAGTTCTTCGGCCGACGTCAGCGCCTTCTTGTCGCCCTTCAGCAGCGCGTCCCAGCGGGAGGGCGTCATCAGACCGCGTTCGAACGCTCCGATGGCTTTCGCCATGTTGTTGTACGTGACCGGCTTCGCGTCGGCGGGAAACGCCTTCTTGAAGGCGTCCACGTACTCCGGCATGGACGTCAGGACCGCCACCACGCGGGCTTCGGACGGCATGGCCATCTCGACGGGATTCAGGATGGGACCCTTGGCCTGCTCCTCGACGTCAGCCGCGCGTCCGTCCCAGAACTGGACGAAATGCGCGGCGGCGTTGAAGACCGTGGGTGAGTTGCGGTCACCGCGCAGCCCCTTGTGGCCGTCCGACGTCGGCTGGCCATCGACACCGTAGTTCGACAGATCGTGGCAGGAGTTGCACGAGATCTGCTGGTTCTTCGACAGCCGGGGTTCGTAGTACAGCATCCGGCCCAGGGCGACGAGTTCGGCCGACGGGGCGCCGCTGGCGCCCGGGACGGAATCGGGCAGCGGCTCGAACGCCGCGAGCGTGTCGGCGTCGAGCGCGGGCGCCGGCGGCGGCGGCGGCGCGGCGGGTTCCTTCTTGCACGCGACGGTCAGGGTAAGGGCTGCTACGGCGAGGACGAGCGGGGCAATGGTCTTGCGCATGAGACCCTCCGGCATGATGGGAGCACCGAGAGTGTAGCATCCCTTCGGCGCTATACTTCCGCTACCCCCGCGCGAACACCGCGCGGAGCCGATCCCCGATCCGAGGACCCGCCATGGTGTCGACACATGCCCGTCTTTCGTTGTCCCGCCTCGCGTGCGCGGCCACCCTGCTGGGGCTGGCCTCCGGCTTCGTGCCTCAGCGCACGGCCGCTCAGGGCGATGCGAACGTCGTCGTGAACCCGGCGTTGTATGCCGACCTCCGGTACCGCTCGCTCGGGCCGCACCGCGGAGGCCGCGTGACCGCGATTGCCGGCGTTCGTACGCAGCCGTGCACGTTCTACCAGGGGGCGACTGGCGGCGGCGTCTGGAAGACGACGGACTGCGGCGTGCGCTGGGTGCCGGTGTCCGACGGCCAGATCGAGACAGGGTCCATCGGCGCCATCGACGTTTCCGACTCCAACCCCGACATCGTCTACGTGGGGACGGGCAGCGCGGCCATCCGCAGCAACATCATCATCGGACGGGGGCTCTACAAGTCCACCGACGCGGGCAAGACCTGGAAACTGGTCGGCCTACGAGACGCGGGACAAATCGGGTCGGTCCTCGTTCACCCGAAGAACCCCGACATCGTCTGGGCGGCGGCAATGGGATCGCCGTTCGGCCCGACCGAAGACCGAGGCGTCTACAAGTCGGTGGACGGCGGCAGAACCTGGACGCGCACGCTCTTCGTGAACCGCGAGACCGGCGCTCGTGTGCTGGCGATCAACTGGTCGAATCCCGACGAAGTCTACGCCGGGATGTACCGTGGATTTCGCAAGGGTTGGGATATCGTCAGCGGCGGGCCGGCGTCGGAAGGCGGTATCTACCGGTCCTACGACGGCGGTCAGTCCTGGACCAAGCTCGAATTCGGCCTGCCGCAGAAGCTCATCGGCAAGATTGATATCGACGTGGCTCGCAGCAACCCGAAGGTCGTCTACGCGATGATCGAAGCGCCGGGGCCGGAAGGCGGCCTCTACCGGTCGGACGACAGCGGGGCCTCGTGGAAACTCGTCAACAACAGCCAGCGGCTCCGCGCGCGTCCGTTCTACTTCAATTACGTCGACGTCAACCCGAAGAACGACCAGGAGGTCTGGATCAACGAACTCAGCCTCCACAAGTCCACCGACGGCGGCAGGACATTCACGGTGATCCCGACGCCGCACGGAGACAACCACGGCATCTGGTTCAACCCGGACAATCCGAACATCGCCATCCAGTCGAACGATGGTGGCGCGAACGTCACGATCGACGGCGGGCGGAGCTGGTCGAGCATCCTGAACCAGGCCACTGGCGAGTTCTACATGGTCTCGGTGGACCAGCAGTTCCCGTACCGGCTCTACGCCCCGCAGCAGGACAACACCACGCTTGTGACGTACAGCCTCCCGCCGACGTCCACGGGTGCCGATCATCCGGCCCAGCTGTTCTTCCAGGCGTCGGGCTGCGAAACCGGGGGTATCTGGCCGCGGCCCGACGGCAAGATCATCTGGGGCGCCTGCAAGGGCGAGGTCGGCCGCTACAGCGTCGAGACCGGGCAGGAGCAGCACTACTGGGTCTACCCCCAGAACCGGTACGGTCACCACCCCAACGACATCAAGTACCGGTTCCCTCGGCAGACGGTCGTCTTCCTGTCACCTCACGACCCGCGCACGATCTACCAGGCCTCGCACGTGCTGCACCGGTCGAGAGACGAAGGCAGGACCTGGGAGACCATCAGCCCGGACCTCACCGCGCACGAGCCGGACAAGCAGGTCGTTCCGGGCACGCCCATCACGCGAGACATCACGGGTGAGGAGGTCTACAGCTCCATCTACGCCGCCGTCGAGTCCCGTCTCGAGCCTGGCGTGCTGTGGGTCGGGGCGAACGACGGCCCGGTGCACGTCTCGCGCGACGGTGGCAAGACGTGGACGAACGTGACGCCCAGGGACCTGCCGCCGGGCGGACGGGTCCAGAACATCGAAGATTCTCCGCACCGCAAGGGCTCCGCCTACATCGCGGTCTACCGGTTCCTGCGGGAACACGATTTGCGGCCCTACATCTACCGGACTGACGACTACGGCGCGACCTGGACGCGCCTGACGACGGGCACGAACGGGATTCCCGGCGACTACCCGACGCGCGTCGTGCGGGAGGACCCCGCCCGCGAAGGTCTGCTGTACGCGGGCACCGAGTTCGGGATGTTCCTCTCGTTCGACAACGGCGCGCATTGGCAGCGTTTCCAGCAGAACCTGCCCGGGACGCCGGTGACCGACATCCGCGTGCATCGGGACGACCTCGTCTTGTCCACGATGGGCCGCGGCTTCTGGATCATGGACAACATCACGCCGCTCCAGCAGCTGGCCGACCGGTACCGCGCCATCCTGTCGTCGCCGGCGTACCTGTTCCAGCCGAGGGCGGCGTACCGCATGCGTTACGCCGCGAACATGGGCAATCCGGGCGAACCCGAGTTCCCCCCGCCCGGGATGTCGATCGATTTCTACGTGGCCGGGGAACCCGCCGACGATTTGCAGCTCGACATTCTCGATGCGAAGGGAAACGAGATCCGATCCATCGGGAGCGCGCCTCCGGCGGTGTCGCAGGGGCCGGCTGGCGGCCGGCGTGGCGGTGGCGGAGCCGCCTCCTTACCGAAGAAGGCCTGGCATTCTCGTTTCACCTGGGACCTGCGGACGGCGCCGGGAGGGCCGTTCGTCGTGCCAGGCACTTACCAGGTACGGCTCGTGACGGGGGACCTCAGCCAGTCACGCACCGTAGAGGTGAAGATCGATCCGCGTGTGGCGGCCGACGGCGTGACGCAGGCGGACCTCGAGGAGCAGTTCGACCTGGCGACGAAGGTGCGTGACGCGCAGGCCGAGGCCCGGGCGCTCGCGGCGGACCTCGCGCAGGCGCGTGAACGGGTCAAGGCCGATCCGGCCAGGGCCCGGGTGGTGCAGGCGTTGTTCGATCGCGTGGTGACCGCCGCAGTCGTCTATCCGCAGCCCATGTTGATCGACCAGTTCGCCAACGTCGCGCGCATGATCGGTCAGGCCGATCAGAAGCCCGGCAAGGACGCCTGGGACCGATACCAGGACCTGATGAAGGACATGGCGTCCATCAGGGCCGATCTCCAGAAGGTCCGGTAACGCCATGCGGGTGCTCATCGCCGGCGGCGGCCAGGTCGGGGCGCTCATCGCCCGCCGGCTGATTCGCGAGGGCAACGACGTCACGATCGTCGATCCGAGCCCCGAGCGCTGCGCCGAGCTCGATAGCCAGCTCGACGCGCGCATCGTCACGGGGAATGCCGCGCGGGTGCTCGTGCTGAGACGGGCTGGGCTCGCCGATGCCGAGATGATCATCGCGGTCACCGACCACGACGAAGTGAACCTGCTCGTCTGCCAGATCGCCCAGGTCGAGTCCAGCGCCCGGGTGAAGGTGGTACGCCTGCGCACGCACGAAGTGGAGCAGTGGCAGGACGTGCTGGCACGATCGGGCATCCACGTCGATCTCATCATCCATCCCGAGACCGAGCTGGCGGACAGCATCATGCGCGTGATCCGCCTGCCCGGTGTGTCCGACCTCCACGAGTTCGCCGGGGGCGCGGTGCAGGTGGTGGGCCTCAACGTCGACGCCGGCAGCCCGGTGATCGGCCGGAGCCTGCAGCAACTGCGCGAAGACGGCCCGCCAGACGATGCGCTGGTGGTGATGGTGTTCCGGGGTTCGCAGGTCATCATCCCCCGCGGGTCGGAGATCCTGCGCGAGGGGGATCGCGCCTACGTGCTGTCGAGCCGGGCCAGCCGTGACCGTACGCTGCGGTTCATGGGACTGCCGGCCGCGTCACCGCTGACACGCGTCTTCATCCTCGGGGGTGGCCAGCTGGCCATCCGGATTGCGCAGTTGCTCGAGAGTCAGAACATCCAGGTCAAGCTGTTCGAGCGCGATCCCGCGCGCGCGGAACGCGTCGCCGGGATGCTCGAACACACGACGGTCATCAACGCGGACGGCACCGACCAGGCGACACTCGAAGAAGCGGGGATTGCCCATACCCACGCGTTCCTCGCCCTCACCAAGGATGACGAGGACAACATCATCGCGTCGTTGCTGGCGCGGCGCCTTGGCGTCCCGAAGGTCGTGGCGCTCATCAATCGCCTGAACTACCTCTCGATGGTGCAGCGCCTCGGGATCAACACGACCGTCAGCCCGCGGCTGGTTGTCGCCGACCGCATCCTGCAATTCGTCCGCCGGGGCCGCGTCCTGGCCGTGACGACGTTCCGCGATGAAGAAGCCGAAGCCATCGAACTGCTGGCGGCGCGCGACAGCAAGTACGTTGGCCTGCCGCTGCGTGACGCGCGATTCCCCCAGGGGGCCGTGGCCGGCGCGCTGGTGAGGCCGTCAGGAGAGGTCATCGTGCCCCGCGGCGACACTGTCGTCCAGGAAGGTGATCGCCTGATCGTCTTCGCGCTCGAGCGGGTCGTGCCGGAGCTGGAGGCAGCGTTCCTCGCGTCCGGCCGCGGGGGGCGGCGGTGATCCGACCGCTGGCCGTCGGCCGCGCGCTCGGCTGGTTCCTGATCGTCCTGGCCGGCACGATGCTCGTGCCGGTCGTGTGGGGGCTGGTCTTCAGCACCGGCGGCTGGTGGCCGCTCGTCGCGGGTGCAGGCATCACGGCGGCCGGCGGCGGGCTGCTCGTGCTGGCGGGGCACCGGGCGCCCCGGGAACTGCAGCAGCGTGAGGCCCTGCTGCTGGTCGTCCTCGTGTGGTTCGCCTCGTCGGCGTTCGGCGGGATCCCGTTCCTGCTGACCCCGCACTTCCAGGGATTCACCGATACCTTCTTCGAGACGGCGTCCGGGCTGACGACGACCGGGGCGACGATCCTCCCCGATGTGGAAGTCCTGTCGGAACCCGTACAGTTCTGGCGATGCTTCACGCACTGGATCGGCGGGATGGGCATCGTCCTGCTCGTCATCGCCATCCTGCCGGTGGTCGGCCATGGTGGGATGCAGTTGTACAGGGCCGAATTCTCGGGCGCGAAGTCCGACCGCCTGAAACCCCGGATCGCGGAGACGGCGCTGTCGCTGTGGAAGATTTACGTGCTGCTGACGCTGGCCCAGTTTCTGGCGCTCCTGCTTGCGGGCATGAACACGTTCGATGCGATCTGCCACACGTTCGGGACACTCGGGACCGGAGGGTTCTCGACCAGGACGGCCAGCGTCGGCGCGTTCCACAGCCCTGCTGTCGAGTGGATCATCACGGTGTTCATGGCGCTGGCGGGGATGAGCTTCATCCAGCACTACCGGCTGATTCGCGAGCGGCGCGTGGGCAGCGTTCTTCGCGACTTCGAGGTGCGTGCCTTCGCGGCGATCCTGGCGGCGGCCACGGCCGTCATCGCGGCGTCGCTCGTCTGGCAGAGCGGGTATCGCCTGGAGCCGGCCATCCGTCAAGCCGCCTTCCAGGTGGCGTCGATCAGCACGACCACCGGATTCGCGAGTGTCGACTACGAGGCGTGGGCGCCGTTCCCGCACGTGGTGCTCCTGCTCCTGATGTACATCGGCGGCTGCACCGGGTCGACCGCCGGGGGCATCAAGGTCGCGCGGACGGTGCTGCTGGGTCGCGTCGTGTCCCGCGAGTTCAAGCGGATGGTCGAGCGGCGCGGGGTGTTTGCCGTGCGTCTGGGTGGCGAAGCGGTGCCCGAGCCGGTGATTCAGAGCCTCTTGAACCTCGTGTACCTGGCGCTGCTCGTCAATGCGGTCGGCATGATCCTGCTGGCCCTGTCCGGCGTCGACGTGCTCACGTCGATCACCGCAGTCGTGGCGTGCATGTTCAACATTGGTCCGGGCCTCGGCCTGGTGGGCCCCGCCGAACACTACGGGCATCTGCCGGCGCTGGCGAAGTGGACCCTGTCGGTGGCCATGATTGCCGGGCGCCTCGAGTTCTACACGCTGGCCGTTATCCTGACGCCGGCCTTCTGGCGGCGCTGACGGAAAGGACCTCGCCATGGGTACGACACTCGTCCGGAACGGCACGATCCTGACGGCGACGGACCGCTACGAGGCTGACCTCTACATCGACGGCGGCGTCGTGTCGCTCATCGGCCGCCGCCTGACCATCCCGGCCGACCGCATCGTCGATGCCTCGGGGCTGATCGTCATGCCGGGCGGGATCGACGTGCACACGCACCTCGATCTCCCCGCGGCCGGGACCACCTCGTCCGATGACTTCGAGACGGGCACGATGGCGGCGGCTCACGGCGGGACGACGACCATCATCGACTTCGCTACACCCGAGGCAGGAGAGAGCCTCTCTCGGGGCCTCGAGGCCTGGAAGCAGCGGGCGGCGGGCAAGGCGGTCATCGACTACGGATTCCACCTCGCGATCCGCCAGTTCGACGAGTGGACCGAGGCCGAGATGGACCGCCTCGTGCGCCATGACGGTGTGACGTCGTTCAAACTCTACATGGCATACCCCGGCACGATGATGGTGGACGACGGCACGCTGTTCCGGGCGATGCGGCGGGCCGCCGCGAACGGTGCGCTCATCCAGGTGCACGCCGAGAACGGTCACGTCATCGACGTGCTGGTTCAGCAGGCGCGGCGTGACGGGCAGACCGCGCCGCGCGTTCACGCCGAGACCCGGCCCGTCGCGGCGGAACGCGAGGCGACCGGACGGGCCATCGCGCTCGCCGAGATGGCGGGCGCCAGCCTCTACATCGTCCACCTGTCCTGCGCCGGCGCGCTCGAGGCCGTCCGCGAGGCGAGGCATCGTGGGTTGCCGGTATTCGCGGAGACGTGTCCTCAGTACCTGTTCCTGTCGGATGCCGAGTACGCGCGCGAGGGATTCGAGGCGGCGAAGTTCGTGATGTCACCGCCCCTTCGGACGCCGTCCGACCAGGAGGCGCTGTGGCGGGGGCTCGTCCGGGACGATCTCCAGGTCGTGGCCACGGACCACTGCCCGTTCTGCATGGACAACCCGCCGCAGAAGCAGGCCGGACGTGACGACTTCTCGAAGATCCCCAACGGCGCGCCCGGCATCGAAACGCGACTGATGCTCCTGTGGCAGGGCGTTCGGCAGGGGCGGCTGACGCCTCACCGGTTCGTCGAAGTGACGGCCACGAACCCGGCGCGGTTGTTCGGACTCTGGCCGCGCAAGGGGACGATCGCGGTGGGGTCGGATGCCGATCTCGTGTTGTGGGACCCGGAGCGGGAGGTCACGTTGTCGGCTGCGACGTTGCACATGCGCGTGGACTACAGCCCCTACGAAGGCCGGGTCGTGCGGGGAGCGCCGGCCGTCGTCCTCTCGCGGGGAGACGTGATCGTCGACCATGGCGTCTTCACGGGCGCGCCAGGGCGTGGCGAGTTCCTGAAGCGCGGCGTGGGACGGCCGTAGGGCCGCCGCCTACTTCAGCCGCTGCACGTGCTCGCTGCGGCTCTTCACGAGATCGCTCAGCTCCTTGTGCATGTTGGCGTCGACCGCTTCCGAGTACGGGAGAATGTACTCCGTCGTCTCCAGCGTGTACCGTTCGACGAAGGCCCTGTCGGTGACGAATCCCAGCGTGATCAGGTTGCTGATCCGGTCGGCGAGCTTCAGTTGTCTCGCCCGGGCGCTGCCCGTCTGCATGATGCGCAGGAGGTACTCGCTCTTGGGTTCGCGGACGCCGTCCGTCGTCCGGATGGTGACCTCCATCACCAGTTCGTAGACCGCGGGGCCGTCGGCATCGATCGAAGTTATGCTCTCCTTCGTGACCCAGGCCTCCTGGCCGAGCTCCTCGAACAGGTCGTGGATGACCGACGCCTTGAGCAGCACCGCGTCGACGACCTTGTAATCGAGCAGGATCGCCATCGTGCTCATCTGGTGGCGGAACATGTTGCTGCCCGCCTTGCGCGGCCGGTCGATCATGGCCATCGCCTT
>CAZJRM010000033.1:0-4314 GCA_964547975.1 uncultured Vicinamibacterales bacterium
CACCATGCCGATTCGTCTCGTCGCCATCGACATCGACGGTACCCTGCTCGACTCGCGCGGACACGTGTCCGAACGCACGGTGGCGGCGCTTTCGTCCGCGATCGCCGCAGGCACGGAAATCGCCATCGCGACCGGCCGCCGCTACGACTTCGCCAGGCCCATCCTCGACCAGTTGCCCAGGCCGCTGACGGCCATCGTCAGTAACGGGGCCGTGGTACGGGCGTCGGACGGCACGACGCCCATGCGCCGACCCCTTCCGCGCGCTGTGGCGGCGGGCGTCCTCGACACGACGCGACCGTGGAGGGACGGCGCGGCGCTGGCGTTCGACCGTCCGCGCGAAGGCCAGGTCGTCTACGAACGGATCGACTGGGATCACCCGGTTCGGCGGATGTACGCGGAACGCAGCCGCGACTTCATCGCGGAAGTCAGTCCGCTCGAAGACGCTCTCGTCGAGGACCCGTTGCAGGTGATGTTCAACGGGTCGGTCGGCGAGATGCGGGCGCTGGTGGCACACCTCGCGTCCCATGCGCTGTCGTCTCGATACAGCCTCGCCCCGACGGAGTATCCGGCCAGAGACTTCACCCTGGTGGACGTGCTGACCGTGGGGTGCACGAAGGGATCGACCATGGCGGCATGGGCGGCGCGGCAGGGGTACGCGCGCGACGAGGTGATGGCGCTCGGCGACAATCTCAACGATCTCGAGATGCTCGAGGCCGCCGGCGTGCCCGTGGTGATGGGCAACGCGGTGCCGGAACTGCGCCGGCCGGAGTGGGCAGTCACCGGGACGAACGACGAAGACGGGGTGGCCCAGGCCATCGACCGATGGGTCCTGGGCGGCTGATTCCGGGCCGGCAGACTCTGGCCCCTTCCTTGCAGTGCCTCGCCTCAGCAGTGGCCCGACGCCCGGGTTCCAGGCCCGGACGGCCGCGTTCTGCGCGGAATACCGGCGCGGATGACGGGAGATTCCCCGCGACCGGTGTCGGATTCGCGCCCGACGTCCGACTGACCGGACGGGCGGGTCGCGTCTCCGACCGTACGGCCCCGTGCCCAGGAAGGGGACACGCGTCATGTTCAAGTGGTTCAACAACCTGCAACTCGCCACACGGATCGTCGCCGTCACCGTCCTGATCCTGGTCGTCGTCGTGGCGGTCAACTACGTGGTGTTCGCCAGCGGTTACCGGACACGCGCGGAAGAGGCGTTTGTCGACAAGGCCAAAGCCTTCAGTGCCGTGGCGGACGAAGCCAAGAACCATACGAGCGCGCTCTATCAGAGCGGCGCCTTCGATGAGAAGACGCTGGCAGCCGAACTGCAGCGAGACCTCGCGGCCGGCAAGCGGGTGCAGGACACGCGGCTGTTCCCCACCATCCCGGTGGTCGCCGGCTGGACCGCGGCGCAGGAAGCCGCCAAACGCGAGGGGATTACCTTCCGCATCTCGTCGTTCGACTCGCGCAATCCGGACAACGAACCGGCCCCGGGTTCCTTCGACGAACAGCTGTTGCGCGATCTGACCGCCCAGGTGGACGCCGGCCACGCCGAGTACATCTCGCGGGTGAACCCGCAGGAGAACAACCTCCACTTCATGCGGGCCATCCGTCTGACCGAGAACTGCCTGACCTGCCACGGCACACCCGGCAGTCAGTACGACCGCCTGGGCACGGGCAAGGATCTGACCGGGCACCAGATGGAAGGCTGGGCCGTCGGCAAGATGCACGGCAGCTATCACGTGGTGATGCCGCTCGCGCCCATCCGGTCGCAGGTGACGGGTTTCCTGACGAGCGGACTGCTCTGGTCCCTGCCCCTGGCGGCCCTCGCCATCGGGCTGTTCGTCTCGATCATCTTCACGACCATCCGGAGACCGGTGCAGGCCCTGACGGGCATCACGGCGCACATCGCCGCCGGCCGGCTGGCGGTGGACGTTCCGCAGAGCCTGAGCGGGCGTGCCGACGAGCTTGGGGCGCTCGCGCGCGGGATGACAACGTTGCGATCGTCGCTGATCAACACGTTGGAGGAAGTGACCAACGGAACCGGGACCCTCGTTGAAGCCGCGGACAGCATGACCGGGGTCTCGAGACGGCTGTCGGAAAAGGTGCGCCTCACCACGGAACGCAGCAACTCCGTGGCGGCGGCCGCGGAAGAGGCCGGCGTGAATACCGCGTCGGTCGCGCAGGGCATGAACGACGCCACGGGCAACCTCGAGTCGGTGGCCAGCGCCACCGAAGAGATGAGCGCGACTGTGGCGGACATCTCGTCGCACGCGTCCAAGGCCCGCTCGGTCAGCGAGGAGGCCGGGGCCCAGGCGGACGCGGCCGCGTCGCTCATGATGCAGCTCGGGGCGGCCGCGCAGGAGATTGGCAAAGTCACCGAGACCATCACCAACATCTCGGACCAGACGAAACTGCTTGCCCTGAACGCGACGATTGAGGCGGCGCGGGCCGGTGCGGCGGGCAAGGGCTTTGCGGTCGTCGCCACGGAGATCAAGGAACTGGCGCGTCAGACGGCCACCGCCACCGAGGACATCCGCGCCAAGATCGTCGGCGTGCAGTCGTCGACGGGCAGCGCCATCGCCGAAATCGAGAAGATCTCCGGCGTCATCAAGGACGTCGTCTCGATTGTGACCAGCATCGCCGCTGCCATCGAGGAACAGGCTGCGGTCACGCGCGACGTGGCAGGCAACGTGACGAGGGCCTCTGGCGCGGTTCGAGAAGCGAACGACCGCGTGACAGAGACCGCGACCGTCTCGTCGACGATCGCCCAGGACGTCGCGCAGATCAGCGACCAGAGCCAGGGCGTAGCAGACGACAGTCGCCACATCGAGAGCGAGGCGCAGCGGCTGATCAGGCTCGCTGACGGCCTGAAGCGCCTGGTCGCGCGGTTCGAGCTGAAGTAGCGGAAGACCGCGTCGGCGCGCGATCGCCGGCCGCCTAGGACGCAGGCTGGCGGCGCGCGTACCTCGTGGCGACGTAGTCGTCCACGAGCGCCCTGAACGCGCCAGCCAGCTCTTCGTACGACCCGCGCAAGGTCGTGTGGTGCTGCCCGTCGATGAACACCGGGCAGCTCGGTTCCTCGCCGGTGCCGGGCAGGCTGATGCCGATGTTCGCGGCCTTCGACTCGCCCGGCCCGTTGACGATGCAGCCCATGACGGCGAGGGTCATGGTTTCGACGCCGTCGTACTGCTGTTTCCACGTGGGCATCTGATCCCGGATGTAGCCCTGGATCCGCTCGGCGAGTTCCTGGAAGGTGGAACTCGTCGTCCGGCCGCAGCCCGGGCACGCGGTCACGCTCGGCGCGAACGACCGAATCCCCAGCGCCTGGAGCAACTCGCAGCACGCGTAGATCTCTTCGCGGCGATCCCCTCCCGGCCGGGGTGTCAGCGAGATCCGGATCGTGTCGCCGATGCCTTCGTTGAGCAGCACGCCCATGGCTGACGCCGACCACACCAGTCCCTTCATTCCCATGCCCGCCTCGGTCAGCCCGAGGTGCAACGGCTGGTCGGTCTTCGCGGCGAGGTCGCGGTAGACGGCAATCAGGTCCTGCGGCTTGGACACCTTGCAGGAGATGATCACCTGGTCCTTCCGGAGGCCGTTCTCGAGGGCCAGCGCCGTCGATTCCAGCGCCGACTCGACCATGCACTGGTTGATGATGGCCTCGGACGTCAGTCCCAGCGACTGGTCCGTGTTCTCCTGCATCCGGCGCATGACCAGTTCCTGGTTCAGCGACCCGCCGTTGACGCCGATGCGCACCGGCTTGCCGTGGTCGACGGCGACCTTGCAGATGGTCGCGAACTGCTCGTCGCGGCGTCTGCCGGTGCCGACGTTTCCGGGGTTGATTCGGTACTTGTCGAGCGCGTCGGCGCATTTCGGATACCGGGTGAGCAGCAGGTGGCCGTTGTAGTGGAAATCGCCGATGAGCGGCGCGGAGCAACCGGCGAGCAGGAGGCGCTTCTTGATCGACGGCACGGCCTCGGCTGCTTCCGGGAGGTTGACCGTCACACGCAGCAGCTCGGAGCCGGCCTGCCAGAGTTCCAGGCATTGCCGGACCGTCGACTCGACGTCGACCGTGTCGGTGTTGCACATCGACTGGACGACGACGGGAGCCCCGCCTCCGACCTGAACGGCGCCGACCCGGACCCCGACAGTTGCGTGACGTGTGCGCATGCTCTGATCATAGCGTGGGACGTGCGGCGTGGGGCATGGGACGTGCGGCGTGGGGCATGGGACATGGGGCGTGGGGCATGGGACGTGCGGCGTGGGGCGTGGGACATGGGGCGTGGGGCATGGGATTGGGGCGTGGCTGGCGTAGCGCCGGGCTTCAGC
>CAZJRM010000033.1:4414-31719 GCA_964547975.1 uncultured Vicinamibacterales bacterium
CATGGGGCGTGGGGCATGGGATTGGGGCGTGGCTGGCGTAGCGCCGGGCTTCAGCCCGGCCCGTCGTGGCGCAGGGCTTCCAGCCCTGCGGGAAATGAATGCGGCGTGACGCCGCCGGGAGCCGGGAGCCGAGAGCCGGGAGCCGGGAGCCGAGAGCCGAGAGCCAGGAGGATGCCATGAAAACGATTCGTGTCCATGAGACGGGTGGGCCCGAGGTGCTGCGATACGAGGATGCGCCTGAACCCGTGCCGGGCCCCGGACAGGTCCTGGTGCGGATTCACGCGGCCGGCGTGAACCCCGTCGACACCTACATCCGTGCCGGAGCACCCGGGCGTTCGCCTGCGCTGCCCTACACGCCGGGGTCCGACGGCGCCGGCGTGGTGGAAGCGTTGGGTGACGGAGTCGCGTATGTCGCGGTGGGCGACCGCGTCTATCTGGCGGGAACGGTGGCCGGTCCGTACGCCGGCACGTATGCGGAGAAGGCCGTGTGCGACGCGTCGCATCTCTATCGGCTCCCCGCTCGTGTGTCGTTTGCCCAGGGCGCGGCCGTGAACGTGCCGTATGCCACAGCCTATCGGGCGTTGTTCGATCGCGCGGACGCGAAGCCGGGCGAGACCGTGCTCGTGCACGGCGGGAGCGGAGGCGTCGGCATCGGGTCGATTCAACTTGCGCGGGCGGCCGGGATGCGGGTCTTCGCCACCGCCGGCACGGCGCGGGGGCAGGCCTTGGTGCTCGAACAGGGCGCGCATGCCGTATTCGACCACACGGCGCCCGACTACCTGTCGGCGATCCTGCGTGCCACGGAGGGCCGGGGCGTCGATGTCGTCATCGAGATGCTGGCGAACGTGAATCTCGACAAGGACCTGGGCCTGCTGGCGCCGCGCGGCCGCGTCGTCGTGGTGGGCAACCGGGGGCGTGTGGAAATCGATGCGCGGCAGACCATGGGGCGGGACGCGGCGATCCTGGGCATGACGCTGATGAACGCCACGCCGCAGGACCGCGTGCGTATCCATGCCGCGCTCGTGGCCGGTCTGGAGAACGGGACGCTGCGCCCGGTCGTGGGCCGCGAGTTACCGCTGTCGGCCGCCGCCGAGGCCCACGTGGCAGTCATCGAATCACGCGCCTACGGCAAGATCGTGCTCGTGCCCTGAGTGCCCGAGGGTCAGGCCCCTTTTCTCATTTTCGTCTCATTTTGCTGTTTGTTCGCCTCTTCGAGGGCGCGGGTGGAGCAGAAGCCGCCCCGGCCCGGCCTGGAAGGCCGGTCGGGGCGATCTTGCGACGGAAGTGAGAAAAGGGGCCTGACCCTCGGGTTCCCTCGGGTTACTGACGGGGACGGGCGAAGTGGATCCCGTTGAACAGCAGCTTGTAGGTGCCGTGCGGCTGGGCACGGAAGGCGATCTCCGGCGCGTACAGGAACACGTGGCCCTTCCCCATCGCCGCATCCACCACGGCCACCGAGCCCTCGAGGTACGCCTGGCCCCACGCCCAGCCGCTGCGCAGCGGCTTCGCGCTGTCGAACCACGCGACGGGCTTCACGCCCTTCAGCGCGGCATCCGGCCCGAGCCGGAACGCCGGGCTGCTCTCGAAGAACACATCCGCCTTCGGCGGCATGCCCCACGCCAGCGGATGCGCCGTGTCGAGCGCCGCCTGCAGCACCGAGCCTGGGATGTAGAACTTGTCGCTGGGCAACGGGCGCTCTTCACCTCGGGCCGTCCGCTCGACGAGGGCGCTGGCCACTGGCAGGCCGAGGTGTTTCGCGACGGCCGTCGAACTGCCAATCGCCAGCAACAGTCCGCCCTCTTCCACGAACTGCTTCAGCTGCGGAACGGTCTTCGACACGGTGATGCTGCCGAGCTGTCCCCGGTACTCCGCCGGCAGGTCTTCGCCACGCGGCTGTCCGCCCATGAACGGATCGGGCCCCGTGGTCTCGCGTTCGGGAATCGCACCATCCACGAACACGAGCACGTCGTACTTGGCCGCCAACCCGCCCGCGTCCAGCGTCTGCGGGTACACCAGTTCGAACGGGAACTCGAACTGCTCGAGAATGAGACGGGTCCACCCGGACGGCATCGACCCGCCGTATCGGTCCCACAGACCGACCCGCACCGGACGCATCTTCGTCGCCCCGGCCGGCGGTCTGGCCGCCGTCGCTTCGAACGACACCCCGATCTCGTCGGCCATCCTCTTCACCGCTGCCGCCGTCGACGGCCTGGCGGCCACATAGAACGTGCCCGCCCCCCACGTCGTCGCCCCCACCGCCAGCGGGGCCGTGATGCGGTACACGTCTTCTTTCGCCGCCAGCAACCGGTTCACGGCCCTGAACGCGTCGTTGACCTGGCCGCTCAGCAGGTAACCCGCCGCCTTCTTTCCCTTGACGGCCACGACCGGCCCAGGCGCCGGACTGACCACTTCGCGGACGACTTCGAACGGGCCGTCGAAGGCCTCGAGCACCCGGTCGAACTTCACCCCCATGGTGAAGGCGAGAGTCCAGCCGGCGCTGTCGTAGGGCGGTCGCGGCGGCCCGCCCGGATACGCGAAGTCGTCCGGATGGTCCTGCGGCTCGAACATGTCCATCACGTGCGGACGGAACGCCTGGGCCGCTTTCACCACGTAGGACCCGGCGGGATACGACTGCCCGGCGACCGTGAAGGCTGCCGTCGCCCGGTGCACGGTCACGCCATTCTTGAGGAGCGTGTTGACGAACTTCGTGGCGGTCAGGAAGTCCGGCTGGTCGGCCGTCAGGACGTAACCGCGCGGGTCGCGGGCCGCCGGCGTCTGCAACTGCTCGAGGTACTTCGTCGGCACCGTGCCACCCCGCCCACCGCCGGCGCCGCCACGCCCGGCCGCCTGCGGCTGGGCCGGCCGTTCCTTCTCGACTTGCGCCATCAGCGCCTCGATCCGGCGCGGCGTGAAGGTCCACGTGTCGCGGCTGCCCTTGGCGATCGCGTTACGCCCCATCTGGTAGATGTTGAACAGCAACGTGTCCCGGTAACGCGACGCGATGTCGATGACCGCCTTGTTGGCCGACACTTCGTAGTCGATCGACTGCCGGAGGTGCCACTTCTGCGGCAGGATGGGGAACGGGTAATCGCCCGACGGCAGCAGCTTCGTCGGCACGAGCGGGATCTCCATCGGCGTCGGACTGCCGATGATCTCGGTCAGCAGCCCGATGATGTTGTGGAAGTACGCCGTCGTCCGCAAACCGCCGTTCCACCAGGTCGAGTAGGACGCCCCCGACCGCATCGTGCTGCCGGGCTTCCCTTCCCCCACGAAGCGGCTGTGCATCGCCGTGCCCACGGCCTCCACGCCGAGCGGAATCAGCGGATCGTAGTGATAGTTGAACGGGTCGCGGAACGGCGGCATGAAGACCACCGTACCGACCGGCCCGGTCTGGTGGTGGTTGTAGAGGATCTGCGGGAACCACTCGCGGTAGAGCACGCGGTGCATGTTCTCCGTTTCCGGGAGGTTCACCATGTAGGAATCGCGGTTGTTGTCGTGGCCCGCGTACTTCTCGTAGAGCCGCGGCAAGCCGGACATCGACCGTTTCGCCGGATCGGGATTGCGCATGTACCAACCCGACACCAGGTCCATCCCGTCCGGATTGGCCGGCACGCACAACACGATCACGTCGTTCAGGAATCGGACGGTTTCGGCATCAACGCCGCTGACGAGCTGGTACGCCGTCTCGATCAACTGCTGCGCGCCGACCACTTCCGTCGCGTGCAGTCCGCCGTCGATCCACACGACGGCTTTCCCTTCCGCCGCCAGCGCGCGCGCCTCGCTGTCGCTGAGGCCCTCGGCCAGCGCCAGCCGCCGCGCGATCTCCTTGTAGCGGCCGAGCTTCTGGTGATTCTCCGGCGACGTGATGATCGCCATCACCTGCGGCCGTCCTTCGGCGGTCTTGCCCATGTCGACGAGCGTCATCCGGTCGGACTCGGCGTCGATCTTCTGCCAGTAGGCGAGCATCTGGCTGTAGGTCGCGAGGAAGTAGTCGTCACCGACATTCGCGCCAAGAAACGCCTTCGGCGTCGTCACGCGCACCTGGGCGGCGGCAGGCCAGGCGATCAGGCACAGCAGGAGCGTGACAGAGAGCCGGCGCAGACATATGCGAACCATCGATGCCTCCGTGGGACTGGGGACCGGGATGCGGGCAAACCGCGCGTACGATAGCGCGTTTGCCGCCGGCAGTCCAACGCCATCCGCCGCGGGTGTTCAAGGCGTGGCCCCCGGGCGTCGGCGCGCCTGCCACCACGTTGTGCGCTATAATCGCCGCTCGTTCCACACCACCACGCCACCTCGGAGGACAGCATGCCCCCAGCTGCGTTCCACCGCGGTCTTGCTGCGTTGTGCCTCGTCGGCACGGCTGCGGCAGCCACGGCGCTCGCCCAGGTCTCACGCGGGTCCGGCCCCGACGGCAGGGCCCTCTACGAATCACGCTGCGCGCACTGCCACGGTTCGTCCGGCGCCGGGGACGGCCCCGCCGCTGCGCTCCTGCTCGTCGCCCCGCGCGACTTCACGAAAGGGGTCTTCAAGCTGCGCTCGACCGCGTCGGGCAGCATCCCGACAGACGACGACCTGATGCGGGTCGTCGCCGACGGCATCCCGGGCACCGCGATGACCGGATGGAAGGACCTCCTGCAAGACGACGACCGACGCGCGATCGTCACGCACCTCAAGTCCCTGGCCCCGCGTTTCGCGACCGACGTGCCGCAACCCGTCACGCTCGGACCGGAGCCTCCCGCCACGCCAGCGGCCATCGACGCCGGCCGCGCCGTCTACGACGCCCAGGGATGCGCCGCCTGCCACGGCGAGGCGGGCCGCGACGCGACGGCGGCCACCCGGGAGTTCGAGGATGCGTGGGGCCAGCCGCTCTTCCCTGCGCATCTGACCGAGCCGTGGACGTTCCGCGGCGGGGCCTCGGCCCGCGACCTCGCGCTGCACCTCAAGGCCGGCTTCGACGGCACGCCCATGCCGCCGCTGGCCGGCGCCGCCACCGACGCGGAGATCTGGAATCTCGCGCACTACGTCCGGTCGCTCGCGCGCAAGCCCACGTGGGAGATGAACGCCGACGAACTCAAGGCCCACTACGCCGGGCTCGACGCCGAACGTGCGTCGCGCCCGCTCGAACGCGGCCGCGAACTGGCGCAGGTCTGCGCCCACTGTCACTCCCCCGTCGATACCTCCGGCCGCATCCTCCCGGGGATGAAGTTCGCCGGCGGCAAGCGGTTCCAGATCTCGGTCTGGGACACGGTCGTGACGATGAACCTCACGTCCGACGCGGACACGGGGCTCGGGCGCTACACGGACGAGGAGGTCGTGCGCGCCGTGACGCACGGCATCCGCAAGGATGGCAGCCGGATGCTGCCCTTCCCGATGGGCTGGACCGCGTGGGCGCACTGGACGGACGCCGACCGCCAGGCGCTCGTGGCGTACCTGCGGGCCATTCCTCCGGTCCGCAACACGATTCCGCCTCGGGTCACGCCGGGCTTCTTCACGTACCTCGCCGACAAGTTCCGCATGCTCATCCGCGGGGTGGACAAGCCGATGCTGATCTACGCCGGCAACGCCGGCAACGGCCCAACGGCCGTCGCGTCACGGTAGCAGGAGGCCCCATGTTGAAACGTCTCGCCAAGTGGACGGCTGTCGTGCTGGTCGTGGTCGCGGCCGCCGGCTTCGTCGGGTTCCTCTACGTCATCCCGCCGCTGACGAGCATGTCGGTCGAGGACCTGACCGGCATGCAGCAGGCGCTGCTTCCGTCGCTCGCGTCGATCGGCGATCCGGCCGAACGCGCGCGGGCCGAACGCGGGCGGTACATCGTGCTCACGTCCGACTGTGCGGGTTGCCATCAGCCGCCGGGGCCGGAGAACGCCGTGCCGGCGATGTACCTCGCCGGGGGTATGCGGTTCGTCACCGAGAGCCACGGCACGGCCGTCAGCCGCAATCTCACGCCAGATCGCCAGACGGGTCTCGGCGGACGGACCGACGACGAGATCGCTCGCGCGCTGCGCGGCGGCGTGCAGCACGACGGGTGGATCATGTCCCACTCGTCGATGCCCTGGCCGCTGACGGCCAACTGGTCGGAGGAAGACCGCCGCGCGGTCATCACGTACCTCCGCCACATCCCGCCGGTGCGGCACACGATCCCGGCGCGGACGGCCGATACGCCGGCGGACCCCGCCGTCGCCGAGGCGGCGTACGGCGGCCACGACGCCGGCCGGAAGTAGAGGTTACAGGGCGCCCGTCGCCTTCCAGAAGCCGACGGCGATCCACAGGCCCGCGATCGACACGAGGGCGTACACCGTTCCGAGCCGGACCCGGTCGGCATCGGTGTACGCCTTCTTCTTCGTGATGCCCTCGGTCATGACGATCCAGATGTTCTGGTAGTTGAACCAGAACACGTGGAGGGGCAGGAAGATCATGCCCGTCAGCACGACGGGCGTCACGCCCCAGGTCGGAGCCACGCCAACCAGCGCCAGGAAGAACGCGGCAATGCTGATGAAGCCCACGGGGTCGACAAATCGCATCGCCATCACGGCAACGGCCAGCACCGTCACGAGCAGCAGCGGCTGTCCCGCCGCCGGCGCGATGGCGGGAACGATGAAGCTGGCCATCCACCCGCTGATCTTGTAGGTCGTGATGACGGTGCTCACGCAGAGAATGCCCCCGACGAACAGGGCCAGGTGCCACGGGATCCCGGTCCCAATCTCCGGCGCGCTCAGCACGCCGCCGGCAAACAGGGCCGTCAGGGCCAGCATGCCAATCGCTTCCGGCGGCACGCGGTGCCACGGCTGTGTCGCCCAGGCGGCAATCGACAGCGCCACGACGATGGCCGTGACACGTTCGGCCGACTTCATCGGACCAAGGGCCGCGAGTTCGGCGCTGACGATCGTGCGTGTCACGCCGAGGTCACCTTCGGGCCGCAGGGCGATCAGGTTGCCGACCAGCACGAGCACGCACCAGATCACCGTCGGCACGAACATCACTCGCGCGTATTCCATCCAGCTCAGCGGGATCTGCTGATTCGCGAAGAGCCCCGACACGAACGGCCCCCACAACGCGCCGGTCAGCAGCGCGCACCCCGGCAGGACTGCCATCTCGAAGATGCTGAGCACGAGCAGCGCGGAGCCTCGCCCCGGCAGGGGCAATCCGAGCGCCTGCACGAGGGCCCAGCCGATCGGCATGACGATGGCGGTCCGCACGGTCATCGACGGGATTCCCAGCGCGAGCACGAAGCCGATGCAGAGGAACGCGAAGAGGATCCCCGGATACGTGGGCGGGAACACCAGCAGGATCCGATACGCGATCCGGCGCGCGAGGCCGGTCTTGTCCATGGCGTAGCCGAAGAACAGGACCGAGACGAGGATCCAGAACGCCGAGGCGGCGAATCCCGCCAGGGCCACCGAGCCGGGCACGCCCGCCGCCAGCAGCAGGCCGAGCACGAGCATGGCGGTAATGCCCGCGTTGAGGACGTCGGTCGCCCAGAACACCACGCCAAACGCGATGATGGCCAGCGCCCGCTGGCCCAGGGGGTCGAGGGTCCCGATCCCCGGCCAGAACCACGCCAGCGCCAGCACGGCCGGCCCGCCCAGGATCCCGATCGTCCGTCGTGTCATGCCCGTGCCTCCGTCGTTGAGGGCCCCACCATACCAGAAGTGCCGCACGCCCGGGCGGGCAGATTCGGCCGGGCGGCTCCCGTGCGACAATAGGCGGGTATGTCTTCGCTCCTGTCGATCATCGTGCCGGTCTACAACGAAGCCCGGACGGTCAGCGCCGTCGTCAATCGCCTGCTGACCGTCGACCTTCCGGCCGAGCGGGAGATCGTCGTCGTGAACGACGGGTCGTCCGACGGCACGCGCGAGGCGCTGGATGCCCTGCCTCCGGATCCCCGCGTGCGGATCGTGCACGTATCACCGAACGCGGGCAAGGGCGCGGCCATCCGGCGCGGGCTGGCCGAAAGCCGCGGCGACATCATCGCGATCCAGGACGCCGATCTCGAAGTCGATCCGGTCCAGCTCGCGGCGCTCGTCGCGCCCATCCTCGCGGGCGAAGCCTCGGTGGTGTACGGCTCGCGATTTCTGACGGGACGGGTCGAGGCCCCGTTCATGAGCCTGATGGGCAACCGGTTCCTGACGGCCGCGACCAACCTGCTTTACGGCTCGCGCATCACCGACATGGAGACCTGCTACAAGATCATGCGGACCGACGTCGCGCGTTCGCTGGATCTGCGATCGAACCGGTTCGACATCGAACCGGAGATCACGGCCAAGGTCCTCCTCGGCGGGCACCGGATCCACGAACTGCCCATCGTGTTCAAACCGCGCGGCAAGGCCGAAGGCAAGAAGATCAAGTGGCGCGACGGCGTCCACGCGTTGCGCGTGCTGGCCGCCTACCGGTTCGCCCGGCCCAGGACAGGCGCGTCAGGCCCACGGCCGTGACCCGGTGGCTGGCGATGGCGCTGGCCGCCTCGGCGTGCGCCGCAGGCGTCTGGTGGGGTACCAACGCCATCGGCGGTTCGGATTCCCATTGTTACGTGGGCCAGGCCCGGATGTTCCTCGGGGGGCGTGCGTCGCTCCCTCCCCCGCTCGCGTTCCCGGTGTCGTGGCCATCGGCCGCCGCCACGTTCGTTCCGTCCGGGTTCGTCGCCAAGGACGCCGCCGGCAACGGCGTGCCCTTGTGCCCCGCTGGTCTACCTTTGTTCATGGTCGGCGCCATCGCCGTCGGCGGCCCGGGCGCCTGGTTCTGGGTCGTCCCGGTCTTCGGTGGCCTGGCGGTCTGGAGCACCTACCGCCTCGGCGTCCACGTGGCGGGAACGGCCGTGGGACTGGCCGCCGCGGGGATGACGCTCTGCAGTCCTACGTTTCTCTACCAGCTGTTCCAACCCATGAGCGACGTGCCGGCGGCTGCCCTGTGGGCGGCGGCCCTGGCGGCCGCTTCCACCGGCCTGTCGTCCGGACGCCCGGCCGCCCTGGCGCCGATCGCGGCGGGCGGGTTGACCGGGCTCGCCGTGCTGGTGCGACCGAATCTCGCGCCGCTCGCCGCCATCCCGTTCGCCCTCACCTGGTGGACGGCCCGGAGCCGCGGACGCGCCGGGGTCGCGTTCGCCCTCGCGCTCGTGCCGGGTCTGGTGACCGTCGCGTGGCTGCAGCACACCGTGTATGGCGCCGCGTGGCGTTCGGGCTATGGCGACCTCGGGCAGTTGTTCAGCGTCGTCAACGTGCCCGGCAATCTCACACGTTACCTGGCGTGGATGCACGACACGCACACGCCCATCCTCCTCGCGGCGCTGGCGGCGCCGCTGCTCGGCCCGGCCCGACGCGTGTCGTTCGCGCTGGTGGCGTTTGCCGTCGGGACGCTGGCCGCCTACCTTCCTTACGTCGCGTTCGAGAGCTGGTCGTACACGCGGTTCCTGCTGCCAGCCGTGCCGGTGCTGGCGGTGCTGCTCGCCGGTGTGGCACAAGCCGCCGGACGTCGCCTGCCGGCCCGGGCCGCGGCGGCCGCCACGGTGGCCGTCGCCCTCGTCGTGTCGTGGGTGTGGCTGGATCGCGCGCGGTCGTGGTCCGTCTTCGAGGTCAAACGAATCGAGCGCAAGTATCCCGAACTCGGCCGCTACGCCGCGACACGGCTTCCGGCCAACGCCGTCGTGCTCGGTGCTCAATCCACGGGGGCCGTCCGTTACTACGCGGGCAAGCCCACCTTGTCGTGGGACGCCATCGCGCCCGAGTGGCTGGACCGGGTCGGGGCCGAACTCGAGGCGCACGGACTCGAACCCTACCTCGTCGTCGAGTCGTTCGAGACGGACGTGTTCCGCTCGCGCTTCGGCGGGGCAACGAACCTCGGAGAACTCGACTGGCCGCCGCGCGCCACGTTCGGCCGGCGATCGCGCTCTACCATCTCGGCGATCGCGAGCGGTACCTGCGGGGCGAGTCGTGGCACACGGATCGGATCAGCTGGAAGGACTGACGGGGCGGCTCGCGGCTCGCGGCTCTCGGCTTCGGGCTTCGGGCCAGGCGCCGCTGTCACGCCACCTTCATTGCACGCAGGGCTGAAGCCCTGCGCCACGCCAGCCACGCTGCCCATGTCCCACGGCCCACGGCCCTACATCCGGAACAGGTAGCTGAGTTTCAGGAAGAAGCCGTCGCGGGTACGGGTCATGCCACGAAAACGCAGCGCGTCCCGCTCGGACAACGTGCTGCCATACCCCGCGAAGACGACCGTGCCAGGCACGGGCTGGTACGAGAACAACCAGTCGGCCCGGAACCCGTTGGTTCGGTATCCCAGCGCACGTTCGTAAGTATCGGATGCGCGGTCGTACGTGTAGATCGGCAGGTTCGTTCTGGAATCGTCGCGAAGGTCGTCCTGGCGGTACGCATCGTATTCGCCGACGAACCGGAAGAACACGGCGCGCGACAACTGGTACTCGACCTTGAGCCGGGGGATCTTCCGCTGCCCCACGATGGTGCCGTCGGTCCGGCGTTTGTACTGCTGGAGCTGGAAGCCGCCGTTGACCCTGAGTTGCTCGGTCGGACGCCAGTCCAGGCTGTACTGGGCGAAGACGATGTTCGCCGGTGACCATTCGAAGAAGTTCTCGTCCTTGCCCCACAGGTAGAACGCGTCGGCCGAGAACCGTTTCCACTGCGGCGTGCCCACCGTGATCTGCCAGTCGAGGTTATGCAGACGCGGGGTCCCGACGTACGGCGTGAACACCAGGGAGCCGTCGGGCTGTCCGTGGCCAAGCCGGTAATCTTCGAACAACGTCTCGTCGTACCCGAACGACTCGATCATCACCGTCGCACCGACGTCCCAGCCGCCACGAAGCGTCGCGGTTCCCGAGAGGTGCATGCGCTTGTCCTGCGCCTCGCGGCCGCCGACGAAGTCGTCGTAGCGCCAGTACCCGTCCACCATGACGTTGGCCGTGGCGCGCTCCCACCACCCGCCCTTCGCCCCGTACGCGGCGAGGCGGTGGTCGGCGGAGGCCCGCGCCACGCCCACGCGCGACAGGAACCCCGCCGCCGCCCGGAAGTCGTCGTCAATGGCGTTCACCTGGTAGCGGAACCCGAATCGCCGCCCGTTGCGGCTGACGTTCGCCATCCAGAGCGGCGCGGTCACGGTGTCACCGGAGGCGTGAGTCCGGCCAATCGCGGCCTGGGCCTGAACGGTGTAGATACTCCCGAGCACCAGCCGCGTATCGACCGCCGCGACGCGGTTCGATCGGTCGCCGTCGACCTTGTCGGTGTAGACGAACGCCACCTTGGACTGACCGCCGAGATCCCGCTGGATCCGCGCGAGGTTGTAGACCGGATGGTCTTCACCCGTCGCCGATACGTCGGCGTCGTCCACAGCCGACAGGACGGCGACGGACGTCCCGCCGATCTTCCCGTTCAGCTTGGCCGCGAACAGCGGCGCGACGATGCGGCGGGTGTAGATGAGCTGGTTGGGCGTGCTGAACTGTTCGATGCCGTCCAGGAAGAACGGGCGTTTCTCCGCGTAGTACAACGCCTGCCTCGGATCGAAGACGAACTGGCTCGCGTCCGCTTCGACCTCGGCGAAGTCGGGGTTCACGGTGCCGTTGAGCGTCAGGTTGGGCGTGATGCCCCAGCGGAGGTTGCCGCCGAACTCGGCGACGGGACTGCCGTATCGCCACGATGGGTCGCCGGGTTCGCCTTCGATGCGGCCCGTCGCAATCGGATTCAGGTCGAGCACGAGACCCCGGCGCAGGCCCGTGAGCCCGACGAGCGTGCCGGACTGGGCGAGGAACGAACTTGCCGCCCGCCGCGTCGGCGTCCACGTGTCTTCGGCACCGGAGGCCTTGCGCACGCGCACGACCTGCAGCCCCCAGTCCTGCGTGGACGATGAGGGCGACCGGATGCTCTTGAACGGGATGCGCACCTCGATGTCGTAGCCGTACTCGGTGAGCCGGCCTTTCGACTGGAACACGAAATCCGGGCTCAAGTCCGGCGCCTCACGCCCGGTTGCCAGGCCGGTCATGGTGCTGGTCGACCGCGTGCCTTCGACGAGGGCACCGTCCATCTGGACGCCGAGCGGGTTGACGCCGAACATCAGCGCCTGGCGGCCGTCGTTGAACGGCAGCAGGTAGATCTGGATCTGGTCGTCCGTTTCGAGGCGGTCCCGGCTCGAGAGCGTGGCCCGAACGGAGCCTGGCTGGGCGTGGGCACGGATGCCGAAATACAACGCCGTCGGGGAGTACCACACGGACACGGTCGTGTCGGCGTCGGCCTGGCGGCCGTCGGCGGGTGCGTACTGCGAGAACCCGGACAGCTGAGGCGCCTGCGCCCAGACGGGCTCGTCGAGCACACCATCGATGGCCGGCTCGGCCTCGAGACGCGGGGGCCGAACGACCACGTCATGCGCCGTCCCGCGGTGGACAACCGGGGGATCCGCGATGATGGCGCCCAATGCCCCTGCCACGATGAGCCCTTTCAGCATGGGACCAGTCTACCGGACCGCACGCCGCCCTGCCGCACTCAAGATCCCGGGATCGCGTGCCGATTCCCGCAGTGCGGGTCGGGTACCCGCCGCGCGGCCTGCCGCCGTGCGAGTTCCGCCGTCATCCGCCCATGTCAATCTCGCGCACCATCGGCACGATCGTCGCCTCCGTCCTCGTCGCCACGCTGACCGTCATGCTCGGCACGCTGCTGCTGCGTTCCGAACACACGGCGACGGACCTCGCGGTGTCCAACGCGGAACGCACGGCCGCCATCATCGTGGACTCGGTGGAGTTCACGATGGGGGAAGGCATCACCGACGTCGATCCTCTCGTGGCGACCTTGAACAAGGGCAGAGTGGCCGACCTGCGCATCACGCCGACGAACGTCATCCGGGCGGGCAGCGAGAGCAGCTTCGACGAGGTCGAGCGGGCGGTGTTCGCGTCCCACGCGCCGAGCCGCACCCACGAAGTGTTCGACGGCGTTCCGGTCGTCCGGGCGGTCACGCCCGTGCTCGCGGAAGAGAAGTGCCTGCAGTGCCACCAGGCGAGCCCGGGGCAGCCGCTCGCGATCGTCAGCGTCCGCGAATCGATGGCCGGGGCCCGCGCGCAGATCCGCACGCAGCGCTGGCTGGCGGCCTTCCTCGGGCTGGGGGCGGTGGGCATTGCCTTCGGGCTGCTGATGTGGCTGATTCGGAAGAACGTCGTCGCGCCGCTCCACGTCGCCGTCCAGCGCCTGGGACGCCTGGCCGAGGGCGATCTGAGCGTCCGGACGGAGACCCACCGCCGCGACGAATTCGGCCTCCTGTCGAGGGCGGTCGAACGAATGACGGCGAACCTTCGGCACATCGTCGGCGACCTGGCCGGAGGCGTGGAGACGCTGGTATCGGCGTCGAACGACCTGTCCAGGGTGTCCGGCGGGCTGGCGAAGGGCACCCGTGTCACCTCCGAACGCGCGACCGCCGTGGCAGCGGCCGCCGAGGAGGTCAGCACCAGCGCCGTCAACGTCTCCGAGGGGATGACGAGGGCCACCGACGGACTGTCATCCATCGTGGCCGCCACGGAAGAACTCAGCGCCACGATCGGCGAGATCGCGTCGAGCTCCGAACGGGCGCGCGCGATGAGCCTCGACGCGGCGAACGAAGCCACGCGAACGACGCAGCGAATGGACGCGCTGGGACGAGCCGCGCGCGACGTCGGGGCGGTCACCGAGACGATCGCGGCCATCTCCGCCCAGACCAACCTCCTGGCGCTCAACGCGACTATCGAAGCGGCGCGCGCCGGCGAGTCGGGCAAGGGATTCGCCGTCGTCGCGACGGAGATCAAGGCGCTGGCGCAACAGACCGCGGCGGCGACGGAGGACATCCGGGAGAAGATTGGCGCTATCCAGGCGTCCACGGCCTCAGCCATCGAGAACATCGGGCACATCAGCACGGTGATCGGCGATGTCAGCGAGGTCGTGGGCGCGACGGCGTCGGCCATCGACCAGCAGGCGACGGTGACGAAGAGCATCGCGGCCAACGTGGCGGAGGCCTCATCCGGCGTGAGCGGCGCGAACAGCCAGGTGGGCGAGGTCGCCACGGTCACGCGCAGCATCGCGCGGGACATCGCCAGCGTGACGTCCGCGGCCGGGGAGATGGCGGACGCGAGCCACCAGTTGACCACGAACGCGCGCGGCCTCACGTCGCTGGCCGACCGGATCGGCGTCAGCGTCTCGCAGTTCCGCGTGTAGGCGCTGGCTCTCCGGCGTCGTCGCCTGTAACCTATCGGCATGACCGAACTCGTCTGCCTGGTGTGTGGACGACCTCAGGCGCCCGGCGACGCGCAGACGTGCCCGGCGTGCGGCCCGGCCGGAATCCTGGACGTCCGCTACGACTACGATTCGGCGGCGCGCACGCTCACGCGCGAGGCGCTCGCCACACGGCCCGCCCATCACTGGCGCTACCGGGAACTGCTGCCCGTCCGCGCCGACCTCACGCTGCCGCCGCTGCACGTCGGCTGGACGCCGGTTCACGACGCACCTCGCCTGGCCGCATGGGCGGGCGTCTCACGCGTCTTCCTCAAGGACGACGGACGGAACCCGACGGCCTCGTTCAAAGACCGCGCGAGCAGCATCGGCGTACTCAAGGCCATCGAATTCGGCTACGACACGATTGCGTGCGCGTCCACCGGCAACGCCGCGTCGTCGCTGGCCGGGATGGCCGCCGCCGTCGGCCTGCGGGCCGTGATCTTCGTCCCGGCTCGCGCCCCGGAGCCCAAGGTGACGCAGTTGCTCGTCTTCGGCGCGACCGTCTTCCGCGTCAGGGGCACCTACGAAGACGCGTTCGGCCTCTGCCGCGCGTCGTGCGAGCGGTTCGGCTGGTACAACCGCAACAGCGGCACGAATCCGTACCTGGTCGAAGGCAAGAAGACCGCGGGACTCGAGGTCGCCGAACAGTTCAGCGCGACGCCGGGGCTGCTCGGCGGCGCGCTCCCGGACTGGGTGGTCGTCTCGGTCGGCGACGGCTGCACTATCGGCGGCATCGCGAAAGGCCTGCACGAGTTCAAACGTCTCGGCCTGACCTCCTCCATGCCGCGCCTGCTCGGCGTCCAGGCCTCCGGCGCCTCACCCATCGTCAAGGCGTTCCGCGACAGGGCGGACGTGACGCCCTCGGGGTCGGACACCATCGCCGACAGTATTGCCGTGGGTACCCCCCGCAACTGGCGCCGAGCCCTCGCCTGGGTGCGGGCCTCGCAGGGCGCGATGATCGCCGTCGACGACAGCGAGATCCTCGACTCCATGAAGGCCACGGCGCGGCTCGGCGGCGTCTTTGGCGAACCGGCGGGCGTCACGGGCGTCGCCGGATTGCGCCGTGCCGTGGCCGAAGGGGTCGTCCCTCGCGACGCGCGTTGCGCCGTCGTGATCACGGGGAACGGGCTCAAGGACATCGCGTCGGCCACGTTGGCGGCCGGCGGTCCGCACGACATCCCGCCGACGCTGGATGCCGTCGAGACGATCGTGAGGGCGTGACACCATGCTGCTGAAGGGCGGACATCTCCTGCGGCTGCACCCGCCGGGCCTCACCCGGTCGGATCTTCGCGTCGACGGCGACCGTATCGTCGCCCGCGCGGCCCGGCTCACGCCCCGAGCGGGCGAGGTCGTCGAGGACTGTGCCGGGAGGCTGATCCTGCCGGGCCTCGTCTGCGCGCACACGCACATGTACTCGGCGCTCGCGCGCGGGATGCCGGCCCCGAACACCGCGCCCCGCACGTTTCCCGAGATCCTCGGCAAGGTCTGGTGGAAGCTCGACGAAGCCCTGCACCAGGAGTCGATCTACTACAGCGCGCTCGTGGGCGCCATCGAAGCGCTGCGATGCGGCACGACGACCCTCGTCGATCACCACGCGTCGCCCAATGCCATTCCCGGCTCCCTCGACGTGATCCGCTCGGCGTTTCGCGCCGTCGGGATCCGCGGCGTGCTGTGCTACGAGGTCACGGACCGGGGCGGCGTGCGGCGACGCGACGCCGGACTCGCCGAAAACGACCGATTCCTGTCGTCCACGCGCGACGACGCCCTGTGCCGGGGACTCGTCGGCGCGCACGCGTCGTTCACGTTGTCGGATCGCACGATGGACGCGCTCGGCTCCCTCGTCCGGCGGCATCGGAGCGGCATCCACGTCCACGTGGCCGAGGCCACCGACGACGTCACGAGGACCCGGCGCGAGCACGGCTGCGGGATCGTGGATCGGCTGGCCCGGTTCGGGCTGCTCGACGATCGGGCCGTGCTGGTGCACGGCGTGCACCTCACGCCCGCCGAACTCGCCCGGGCACGCGACGCGAAGGCGTGGCTGGTGCACAATCCGCGTTCGAACATGAACAACGGTGTCGGGCACGCCCCGGTGCACGAGTTCGGCGCGCGGGCGGCGCTCGGCACGGACGGGTGGCCGGCCGACATGATCGCCGAAGCGCAGTTCGCGCACTTCCGCCTGCGGGAACGCCTGGGACCCGCGGGCCCCACCGCGCCGCTCGCGCTGCTCGAAGGCGGCCAGGCACTCGCCTCTTCGCTGTTCGGCCGCCCGTTCGGCACGCTCGAACGGGGAGCCGTCGCAGACCTCGTCGTCTGCGGCTACACGCCACCGACGCCCATCGACGCGCGCAACGCCGCGTGGCACACGTTGTTCGGCGTGCGGACGTCCATGATCGAACGGGTCATGATCGGTGGTCGATGGGTGCTCGAACACGGCACGATCGCCGGCCTCGACCTGGACGACGTCATGCGCCACGCCCGATGCGAGGCGGCCGGCCTCTGGAGGCGGATGCGCGGCTGACATGGACCGTTGTACACTGCCGGTGTGAGCCTGACGTTCACGCTGAACGGTGCGCCGTTCACGGCGGAAGCCGACGAACACACATCGCTGATGCAGGTCCTGCGGGAGCAGGCCGGGCTCATCTCGCCAAAGAACGGCTGCGCGCCGCAGGGGTCGTGCGGCGCGTGCACGGTCCTGGTGAACGGCCGCGCGGTGTCGTCGTGCGTCGTGCCGGCCACCCAGGTGGCGGGCGGCAGCGTCATCACCCTCGAGGGACTGGACCCGCGCGAACGTCACGTCTTCGCGCACGCCTTCTCGGCGAGCGGCGGCCTGCAGTGTGGCTTCTGCATTCCGGGCATCGTCATGCGGGCGCGGGCCCTGCTGTCGAAGACGCCTCGCCCGACGCGAGCGCAGATCGCCGAATCGCTGAACAATCACATTTGCCGGTGTACCGGCTACGTGAAGATCGTCGACGCCATCGACCTGGCGGCGCGGGCGTTCCAGGGCGACGCGCTGCCCGAACTCGACTTCAGCGGCCGGATCGGCACGAGCCTGCCCAAGCAGGATGCCGGGTTGCTGGCGCTCGGTGACCGGCCGTTCATCGACGACATGACGGTGCCGGACATGCAGCGGGGCGCGTTCGTGTTCTCGCCGTTCCCCCGCGCCCGAATCCGGCGGATCGACGTCGCGGCCGCCGCGGCAATGCCAGGAGTGGTCCGCGTGGTGACCGCGGCCGACGTCCCCGGGGAACGGTACCAGGGCCTCGTCTACCGAGACTGGCCCATCTTCGTGGCCGAGGGCGAGGTCACCCACTGCATCGGGGACATCCTGGCCGCGGTCGTGGCAGATACCGAGACGCACGCGCGTGACGCCGCGGCGGCCGTCCGCGTCGATGCCGACGAACTGCCCGGCGTCTTCTCCCCTGAAGCGGCCCTCGCGCCCGGCGCGCCGCGCGTGCACGCGAATCACGAGAACCTGCTCTCGACGTCGGTCGTGCGTCGCGGTGACGTCGACACGGCGCTCGCGGCATCGGCCTTCGTCGAGACGCGCACCTTCTCCACACAGCGGATCGAGCACGCGTTCCTCGAACCCGAGTCCTGCCTGGCGGTGCCCGCGCTCCAGGGCGATGGGGCGTGGGACATGGGGCATGGGGCCCATGTCATAGAGGTCTTCTCCCAGGGCCAGGGCGTGTTCGACGACCGGCGGCAGATCGCGTCGATCCTGGGCGTGCCGGCCGAGCAGGTCCGCGTCACGCTCGTGTCGAATGGCGGTGCGTTCGGGGGCAAGGAGGACCTGAGCATCCAGGGCCAGGTGGCGCTGATGACGTGGCTCACGGGTCGGCCCGTGAAGGCAACGCTGACACGGGAGGAGAGCATCAGGCTCCATCCAAAACGGCATCCGATCACGATGACCTATACGGTCGGGTGCGACGCCGACGGTCATCTCACGGCCGTTCGCGCCCGGATGGTCGGCGACAAGGGCGCGTTCGCCTCGGTCGGCACGAAGGTGCTGGAACGCGCCGCGGGCCACGCCTGCGGCCCGTACAAGGTCGCGAACGTCGACGTCGAGGCCCTCGCCGTCTACACGAACAACCTGCCGTGCGGCGCCATGCGCGGCTTCGGTGCCAACCAGGCGTCGTTCGCCATCGACGGAATGCTCGACCTGCTGGCCGAGCGCGCCGGGATCGACGGCTGGGAGATCCGCTGGCGCAACGCGCTGGACGTTGGCGACACGTTCTCCACCGGCCAGGTGCTGACGGCGAGCGTCGGCCTCAAGCAGACGCTGCTGGCCGTGAAGAATGCGTATCGCCACGCCCGTGTCGCGGGCATCGCCTGCGGCGTGAAGAACGTCGGGATCGGCAACGGCGTACCCGAATCGGGGCAGGTCACCGCCGAGATTGGTGACGACGGGCACATCCTGCTGCACAGCGGCTTCACGGAGATGGGCCAGGGGTTCTACACGACGATCGTGCAGTGCTTCTGCGACGCGGCCGGCATCGACGCGCGCGACGTGCGCGCCCACGTCAGCACGACGCACGACACGCCCTGCGGCATGACGACGGCGTCGCGGGCCACGGTGCTGGGCGGGCGCGCGGCGCAACACGCCGGGGCCCAACTGCGCGCCGATCTCGACCGGGGGCTGACACTCCGCGACCTCGCCGGCCGGCGGTACGCCGGGGTCCACCTGGCCAGCCCGACGACGGCCCTCGACGACCACGATTCGCACCCGCGCACGCACCTGACCTTCGGCTGGGCGACACAGGTGTGCATCCTGGACGATCAGGGCCGCCTCGCGAAGGTCGTCGCCGCGCACGACGTGGGCCGCATCATCAACCGGCACCTCGTCGAAGGCCAGATCGAAGGCGCGGTGCACATGGGCCTCGGCTATGCGCTCACGGAAGACCTGCCACTCGTCGACGGCGTGCCCGAGTCCTACAGAATCCGCGCGCTTCACCTGCTGCGGGCGCGCGACGTTCCCGAGATCGAAGTGATCTTCGTCGAGTCGGACGATCCGGAGGGCCCGTTCGGCGCCAAGGGCGTCGGCGAGATCGGCCTCGTCCCCACCGCGGCCGCCGTCGCCGGAGCGTTGTACCGTTTCGACGGCGTGCGCAGGCTCACGCTGCCGATGAAGGACTCCCCTGCCGCCCGGGCGGTGCTCGGCCACTGACGATGAGCGAGACCCGTCCGTCCGGCCCGGCGCGCGAGTACCGGCATCGGCTCACCGATCGCCGGCACGCCGCCCGCCGGTACGCGACACTCGACCGCTGGTTGTCGCACGCCCGCCTCGCCACGCTCGTCTCGGCCGCCATCGCCGGCTGGCTGGCGTGGTCGGCCCTGGCGATCTCCCCGTACTGGCTCGGGCTGCCCGTGGTGGTGTTCGGCGCGCTCGTCTTCGTCCACGGCGCGATCGTCGAGACCCGGCAACGGTACGAACGCGCCGCCGACTTCTACGAACGCGGACTGGCCCGAGTCGAGGATCGATGGGCGGGCGATGGCGAGGACGGACGCCGGTTCCTCGATGACGCCCACCTCTACGCCGCCGACCTCGATGTCTTCGGGCGCGGGTCTCTCTTTCAGCGGATCAACGCGGCCCGGACCGGCGGCGGCGAGGACACGCTGGCGGCATGGCTGCTGGCCCCGGCGGCGCCGGATGTCATCCGCGCCCGCCAGGAGGCCATTCGCGAACTCACGCCACTGCTCGACCTGCGCGAAGAACTGGCCCTCCTCGGCAGCGACGTCCGGTCCGTCGTACGCCCGGAAGCGCTCGTCGCGTGGAGCACCGCGCCGCAGCGGCTCCGGTCACGCGTCGGCCGTGCGGCGTCACTCGCCCTGGGAGTCGTCGCCGCGCTCGCGTTCGCCGCGTTGGCGCTGGACCTGACCGACGCGACGCCGCTCCTCGTCACGTGCGTGGTGAACGTCCTCTTCGGATGGCCGCACCAGGCACACGTTCGACGGGTCATCCGTGGCGTGGGGGAAGCCGGCCACGAACTGGCGACACTGGCGCACGTGCTCGCACGCCTGGAACGCGAACCGTTCACGAGCGCGCGCCTCCTCGACCTCCGCGGCGTCCTCGACTCGTCGGGATGGCCACCGTCGCGGCAGATCGCGTCGCTTCGCCGTCTCATCGGCGGCCTCGAAGCGCGGAACAACCAGCTCTTCGCGCCGTTCTCGGCCCTGCTCCTGTGGGCGACGTCGTTCGCGTACGCCATCGAAGCCTGGCGGGCGCGGTCGGGCCACGCCGTGCCCCACTGGATCGCGGCGGTCGGTGAATTCGAAGCGCTGTGTTCGCTCGCCGGGTACGCGTACGAGAACCCGGACGACGTCTATCCAATCATCGACGACGACGCGGCGCGGCCGGTGTTCGACGGCGAAGCACTCGGACACCCGCTGATTCCGACGGCGACGTGCGTCCGGAACGACGTGCGGTTGCTCGGCACGGGCCGGGGCGAGGGCCCGCGGGCGCTCGTCGTGAGCGGGTCGAACATGTCCGGCAAGAGCACGCTGCTGCGGACCGTCGGCGTGAACGCCGTGCTGGCCCTCGCCGGCGCGCCGGTCCGCGCGACGCGCCTCGTGCTGACTCCGCTCGCCATCGGGGCCACGCTCCGCGTGCAGGACTCGCTGCAGGGCGGCACGTCGCGCTTTTACGCCGAGATCACCCGATTGCGCCGCATTGTCGATGAGACGGGCGGTCCGTTGCCGCCCTTGTTCCTGCTCGACGAGATGTTGAACGGGACGAATTCACGCGATCGCGGCGCGGGTGCCGAGGCGCTGATCAAGGGCCTCGTGGCGCGCGGGGCCATTGGCCTTGTCACGACGCACGACCTGGCGTTGTCGAGCCTGGCCGACGCCATGGCGCCCGAAGCGGCCAACGTGCACTTTGAGGACCACCTCGAGGGCGGCGTGATGAAGTTCGACTACGTCTGCCGTCCCGGTGTGATGACGCGGAGCAACGCGCTCGAGCTCATGCGGGCGGTGGGACTGCAGGTGTAGACAGGCTCGCGGCTCGCGGCTCGCGGCTCGCGGGCGCGCGGCTGGCGACTGGCGGCAATCAGGAACGTCCCGCCTCGGTCATCGACCAATGCGTCTGGATGAGTCTCCAGCCGACGGCGTCGTGCCGAAACACTTCAGTGCAGTTCCAGCGATACGCGTCTTCGTTCCCGCCGTAGGACACGAAGTTGAACGTCAACACGGCCGCGTCGCCGACCACCTGCACGTGGGGGTTCAGCAATTCGAACCGCGCCGCGCTCACCTTCCCGCGCAGCGCCTCGTAGTGATCCGTCAGCGCCGCCAGGCCGTCGAGGCGCCGTGCCAGGAACGGATCGAAATAGACGACGTCCTCCGCGGAGATCTCGAGAAACCCGGACGGGTCACCGCTGCACCACCGGCGCAGTGCTTCAGTCTCCAGTTCCACGAGTTGGCGTGTGATGGCGTCGGTCGATCGGATGTCGGTCACGGGCGCATGTTACCACCAGCGTGACTTCGCCCACTTCCAGGGCACGAACATCGAGACACGCGCCTGGTAGTCACGATACGTGTCGCCGAGTTCGAGCAGGAGTTTCCGTTCCTCGAGCCACGTGCCGATGACGACGTACACGGTCACGACCACGTTCACGATGAGCGCGGTCGTGTCGATATCGGAGGTCCAGAACAGGAGAATCGTGGCGGTGTAGTAGGGGTGGCGAATCGCGCCCAGCACGCCTGTATCGTCGAGCGTCCCGCTGCTGTTGATGAGCGCCTGCGCGGATCCCGACTGCAACTGCCGCAGGCCCAGGAACTGCCACATGTCGTAGTGCAGTGACCCCGCAATGAAGAGCATCACGCTCGCCGCCAGCATCGCCCACTTCACGATGACAAGAGGGCCGTCCCATGCAAAGAGCATGTCGCCTTTCACACCGACGGTGAAGCGCACGATCGGGATCAGCGTGCCGACGGCCACGAGGTTGAAGAACAGCCGGTAGAACCGGTAGCGGTCGCCGAGGGTCGATCGCAGGTAGTTGGTCACGGTCAGCGAGATCATGGCGCTGTGCAGGGCCAGGTACGCGGGCCAGATCACCGCCACGAGGACGTAGGCGCCGACGGATTCATTCATCGTCGTCCTCCGCTCCGACCTGGGCCCCGTGCGGTCGCGCCAGCGACACCGCGCCCAGGGCGATTGCCGCCACCATCGTCAGGAGCCCGGCCCGGCGCGTCCAGAGACCAATCGTCGTGTCCCAGCGCGCCCAGCCCAGCGTCGACAACAGGTACTCCCAGTCGTGCCCTTCGACCTCGGCGCCCGTGGCGCCACCCAGCAGGACGAGTTGGAGCGCGCGGGCATCCGCGATGTAGGGCGCGAGATCGAGCAGGTTCTGACCGGCCCACCACGAGCACACGGCCGCCCCGAACCGATCGCGCTGCCGCAGGAACGCGACGGCACAGACGAGCGGCACCAGGCATTGCAGGAGGCTCCCGCCGAGGACGCCGACGAAATGGCCGAAGAGGCCGAACAGCACGTGGCCGGCTTCGTGAATGACGAGGTTCGGAAGATGGAGGACCGAATCCGTGGCCGCGCCCATGGGCCCGCGGGCGAAGGCGACGGTCCAGGCCGACAGGCCCACCAGCACCGCCGCCCGCCCCCAGATTATCGCCTTCACGCTTCGGATGCTAACATGGCGGGCCCAACCGCAAACCGCAAGCCGCAAGCCGCAAGCCGTTATACTGTTCCCGATGTCTGACTCGATCCTCCAACACGCCCGCGCGCACGAGCGGAACGTCGTGCGGTTCCTCCGAGACCTCATCGCCATCAAGTCCGTCAGCTCCCAGGAAGGCGACGTCGTCCGCCGCATCGAGCAGGAGATGCTCGCGAGCGGCTACGACGAAGTCCGCATCGACGGTATGGGCAACATCCTCGGACGCATCGGGAGCGGTCCCAGGGTCATCGCCTTCGACGCGCACGTCGACACGGTGGACGTCGGCAACCCGGCCAACTGGACCGTGGATCCGTTCACGGGCGACGAACGCGACGGCATCGTCTACGGGCGCGGCGCCTGCGACATGAAGGGTGCGCTGGCGTCGATCGTCTACGGCGGCCGGCTCATCAAGGAACTCGGCCTCGCGGCGGACTGCACGGTCTGGGTGGTCGGCAGCGTGCAGGAAGAAGACTGCGACGGCCTCTGCTGGCAGTACATCATCAACGAAGGCGGGCTGCGTCCCGAGGCGGTCGTCATCAGCGAACCGACGAACCTGGCCGTCTACCGCGGGCACCGCGGGCGCATGGAAATCGAAGTGCGCACGAGCGGCATCTCGTGCCATGGATCGGCCCCCGAACGCGGCGTGAATGCGGTCTACAAGATGGCCCCCATCGTGGCGGACATCGAGAAACTGAACGAGCGACTGGGCGGCGAACCGTTCCTGGGCAAGGGCACGGTCACGATTGCCGAGATCCGCTCGACGTCGCCGTCGCTCTGCGCCGTGGCGGATTCCGCGACCATTCATCTCGATCGGCGCCTGGCCGCCACCGACACCCTCGAATCGGCCGTGCGCGAGATCGAGGACCTCCCGAGCGTCAAGGCTGCGGGGGCGCAGGTCGTCGTACTGGACTACGAAGTGCCGAGTTGGAAGGGCCTGACGTACCCGACGAAGAAGTACTATCCGACGTGGCTGCTGCCCGAAGGCCACCCGGTACTCAACGCCGGCGTGGACGCCTACACATCGCTCTTTGGCGAAGCGCCCACGGTCGGCCGATGGGTGTTCAGCACGAACGGTGTCGCGGTGATGGGCATGCACGGGATTCCGTGCATCGGGTTCGGGCCTGGCAACGAGATCTACGCGCACATGGCGACGGAACACATTCCGGTGGAACACCTGGTGAAGGCGATGGCGTGGTACGCGGCGTTCCCGGGGGCGTTCGCGCGACGCGCGTAGGGGGCAAGCGGCAAGGGACAAGGGACAAGGGGCAAGGGACATGACGCTTCCGAAACTTCCGAAGATCGTGCGCGGCAAGGACTACATCGAAACCCGGGACTGGTCCGACAAGGAGATCGAACTCCTGCTGAAGACGTCGGGCGATCTCAAGAAGGCGTTCAAGGCCGGCAAGTCCACCCGGTACTTGAACGACAAGACGCTCTTCATGTTCTTCTTCGACAAGTCCACGCGTACGCGGAACTCGTTCGAGGCCGGCTGCACGCAGCTCGGTGCCCACGCGCACTTCATCTCCGCCGAAACGTCGCAGGTGGCGCACGGCGAGTCGCCGCGCGACATGGGCATCATCCTGTCGAGCTACGGCCACGGCATCGCCATCCGCCACGACCTCGTGCCCGGCGAGGGCAACAGCTACATGCGCGAGGTCGCCGAGCACGCCACCGTGCCCGTCTACAACATGCAGTGCGACATCGACCACCCGTTCCAGACGCTGGCCGACCTCATGACCATCCGCGAGGAATTCGGCAAGAACCTGAAGAAGCGGAAGATCGCGGTCACGTGGGCGTACGCGCCGAGTTACGCCAAGCCGATGTCGGTGCCGCAGGGGCTCATCACGCTCATGCCGCGTTTCGGCCTCGACGTCGTGCTGGCGCATCCTCCGGAATGGAAGCTCATGAAGGAGCCGATGGCCTTCGCGCAGAAGATGGCCAAGGAACACGGCACGACGTTCGAAGTCACGCACGACATGGATGCGGCCTGCGAAGGCGCGGATATCATCTACGCGAAGTCGTGGGGCATCGAAGAGCTGTTCCACAAGCCGCAGGAGGCGCTCGAGCTCTCGAAGCAGTACAAGAGCTGGATCTGCGACGAGCGGCGCATGAAGCTCGCGAAGAAGCGCGCGATCTACATGCACTGCCTGCCGGCCGACCGGAACAACGAGGTGACCGACGCCGTCATCGACGGTCCGCAGTCGCGGGTGTTTCCCGAGGCGGAGAACCGGCTGCACACCTGCAAGGCGGTGATGGCGCTGACGATGTAGGCTCGCGGCTCACGGCTCACGGCGCTCGGCCCTCGGCTCGCGGCTTTCGGCTTTCGGCCTGGGGCTTGGCCCCCTCGCCTTCCCCAAAGGGCAATTCTTCGCCGGCTGGTTTCGTTTGCGCTATCATTCCGCCGATCTCACAGTCGCACGGGCCCCCAAACGCGCATAGCGCGGCAGGGGCGAAGCCCCGGCCGCGGGCACCTCGCACGTTGAGGGGCACGCCGTGGCCGAAGAACGGTCGTCCGGTGAGCGCGTCGTCCTCTCCCCCGGCACGCGGGTCGGCCACTATTCCATTATCGAAAAGCTCGGCGAAGGCGGCGAAGCGGTCGTGTACCGCGCCAGGGACCTCGTTCTGGCCAGGGACGTTGCGCTGAAGACGCCGCGGTGCGAGTCGGCCACGCCGAAGGAGTGCGCGCATCTCCTCAAGGAAGCACGGGCGGCATCCCGGCTTTCGCACCCGTCCATCGTGCCCATCCACGAGGTCTTCGAGGACGCCGGCAAGCCGTGGTTCGCGATGGGCCTGGTCGAAGGCTCGACGCTTCGCAGCCTGCTGGGCCAGCGAGGGCCATTCCCCGCGGAAGACGTCGCACGGCACGGAGAGGCACTCGCCGGGGCTCTCCAGGCGGCGCACGCGAAGGAGGTGCTGCACCGTGACGTCACGCCGGCCAACATCTTCATCACGCCTGACGGACGGCTGATGCTCTCGGACTTCGGGCTGGCGCGGCTGCCGGCGCCTGCGGAGGGCGTGGGACCGGACAGCGAGACACAGTCGGTGAGCGGGATTCACGTGCAGGGCACGCTGGGGTACATGTCACCGGAGCAGATGCTCGGCGAGGAGGTCGGGCCGGCCAGCGACATCTTCTCGGCGGGGGCGGTTCTTTACCAGATGGCCTCCGGGACTCGGCCGTTTCGTGGGGAGTCGCTCGGGGAGATCCTCGATGCCACGCTTCGATCGGATCCGGCGCCGCTGGGTGTCGCGGGATACGAGGGCCGGGAGCTCGAACGCATCATTCGAAAGGCCCTGGCCAGGCGGGCTGACGAGCGCTACGCGTCGGCGGGCGACATGCAGGCCGATCTCCGGGCTCTGCGCCGGCGATGCGAGTCCGGGAGTCACAGCGGTCCCGTTCCCGAACCAGCCCCACGACGCCGGTGGCGGGCCGGGATGGCTGTCGCCGGTGTTCTCGTTGCGGTAGCGGCCGTCGCGGGGTTCACGTGGGCCAAGCTGAAGGTGCCGGGGTTGCCTGAGGCGACGCCGCACCAGGTGACGTCGGGGTCAGGCTGGGAGGCGGAGCCGAAGATCTCACCTGATGGGCGGTATATTGTCTACACGGCTGAAGGTCCGGACGGGAACATCGACATTTGGCTGGTCGACGCGCTCGGTGCCAGCACCCCGCACCGGCTGACACGCGATCCGTCCCCGGACTACAGCCCTTCGTGGTACCCGGACGGCAGTGCCCTCGTGTTCGTCTCGGACCGCAGCGGGGTCGAAGCGGTCTGGAGGGTACCTATCCTCGGCGGGCCGGAAGTCTGCCTGATCGACCACGCATCCAGCCCCTCGATTTCGCCGGACGGCACGCGCATCGCGTTCATCCGGGCCGGCGAGAACGGCTACTCTCGGGTGTTCGTCGCGCGCATCGACGCCCCCTCGTCCGCAGCGCCCTTGTCGGAACAGCCGCGCGGAGCATGGAACCACAGTTCGCCCACCTGGTCGCCGACGGATCGGCTCATATGCTACGCGGCTCACCGCAACCTCTGGCTCGTGGACCCGGATACCCGAAAGGCACGGCAACTGACTGCGGATGGTGAGGTGGACAGGTCTCCCGCCTGGTCGTACGACGGGCGGTTCGTGTACTTCTCATCCGAGCGGGCTGGCACGGTCGCCCTTTGGCGGGTCACCGCCCAAGGCGGAGTCCCGACCCGCGTCAGTCCAGGGGTGGGCCCTGAACTCCAGCCCAGCATCTCCGCCGACGGCTCGCGACTGGCCTATTCGACCCTGCGAACCAACTATGACATCGCCATCGTTGACCGCGACTCGGGGCGCGACGTAGCAGTTATCGAGAGCCAGCGCACGGACGTGTCCCCAGCCTTCTCGTTGAACGGCCGGACGATCGTGTTCGTCTCTGATCGCGCCGCGGGGCGAT
>CAZJRM010000034.1:0-31695 GCA_964547975.1 uncultured Vicinamibacterales bacterium
CGCGATGTAGACGATGCCCGGGTTGTGCGGGGAGAGGACAATCGGGGCGTTCCACTGGTACCGGAGCGGCGGTTCACCCGCGAGCGTCTGCTCGGGCGTGAGACGCACGGCGAGCTGCGACGTCTCGCCGGTGCTCAGGTTCTGCCGGCTCGATGCACCGAACTGGCTTTCGTAGTAGATCCAGTCGGGATTCCACCAGTCGCGCACGACGTAGAAGCCGTCGCCCGTCGGCAAGTACTTCCAGTCGTTCGCGAACATGCCGTAGCTGTTGCGGTTCTGCGACGGCCCGATCCACGCGCCGTTGTCCTGTGTGCCGCCCATGACGTTGTACGGCTGCTCGTTGTCGACCGCCACGTCGTAGAACTGCTGGGCGCGGATACCGTTCTTCTGGCTCCAGGTCTTGCCGCCGTTCCAGGTCTCGGACGTGCCGCCGTCGTTCCCGCTCAGGATGTGGTTCGAGTTGAGCGGATCCACCCACACCACGCGATGGTCGACATGCGTCTTGCCCGTGCCGTCCCAGCCGGTGACCGCGAACGTCTTGCCGCCGTCCTTCGACACGGTCGTATTCGTGTCGCCGCAGTAGAGCACCTGCTCGTTGTTCGGATCGATGATGATGCGCCCGTAGTAGCCGCCCTCGGTCTGGTTGACCTGCGTGCTCCCGCCGGTGAGCTTGTACTCGGTCATCGCCTTCCAGGTCTCGCCCTGGTCGTCCGACCGGTAGACGACGCCGTTGCGCTTCTGCGTGGGCAGGATGCTCATCTGACCCGCGTAGAGCAGTTCGAGCGCGTGGCGGTTGACGATCTGCTGCCGCGCCTTCGCCTCGGTCGAATCAGGCTTCGCGGCCTCCTTCTTCAGGAGGGCTTCCACGTTCGCGATGGACGCCATGACGTCCTCGTTCTTCGCGTGCAGCTTCTTCGCCAGTCCCTGGAGCTTCACCAGGTCGAGGCCGTTCTTCGCGAAGAACTCCTTGTCGGCGATCATGTCGTTGAAGGCCTTCACGAGGTCGGCTTCCTTGTCCACCGCAGGCAGCACGAACTTCGGGAACGCCTTGGCGATCTCGAGGGGCAGCTTGTAGGTCTTGAACGTGGCCAGGCTGGCGTCGGGCGCGTACAGGGTCGTGCCCGTCCCCATCGCGCCGCCGCCGGCGCCGCCGCCGCGGCCGCCGGTGGGCGTCGCGCGGAAGTTCGCGACGCCGTCCCGCTCGGCGAAGCCCAGGTTCACCTCTTCATCGAGGCGCGCGTACACGATCTTCGGGTTCTTCTCGAAGATCGCCAGCCCCGTGCGTCCACGCGCCACGTTCTCGGCAATCCCGTTCGTCAGCTTCTTCCACGTCTTCCCGCCGTCGGTCGTCTTGTAGAGGTCGTTGCCGACGTGGCGGTCGATGTAGGTCCACGCGCGGCGGAACGTCTTGTAGGCCGCGGCGATGATGACGTCGGAGTTGTTCGGGTCGATGACGAAGTCGGCCACGCCGCGGTCCTTCACCGGCGTGAAGATGTTCGTCCACGTCTTCCCGCCGTCGGTGCTCTTGTAGAGCCCGCGTTCGCAGTCCATCTCGTTGTCGTAGAGCTTGCCCTCGGCCGCGACGAAGACGATGTCGGGGTTCTTCGAATCCACCTCGACCTTCGGGATGAAGTAACTCTTCTCGAGGCCGATCTTCGTCCAGGTCTTCCCCGCGTCGGTGGATTTGTAGACGCCCTTGCCGTGCGTGCTCGACCGCGCGTGCATGGGTTCACCCGTGCCCACGTAGAGGATGCTCTGGTTCGACGGCGCGATCGCCATCCAGCCGACGCTCAACGTGTCGGCTTTGTCGAAGATCGGGTCGAAGTGGACGCCGCCGTCTTCGGTCTTCCAGATACCGCTGCTGGCCGTGAGCACGTAGTACGTCTGGCTCTGGCCGCGCGGCACCGCGAACGCGGTCATCCGGCCCGAGAAGGTCATGGGACCGATCCAGCGCCACGTGAACTGGTTGAAGTCGTCAGCGGTGAGCACGGGGGCCGGCGCCGGAGCGGACGGCGTCGCCTGTGCGGCCGGTGCGGGTTTGGCCTGAGGCTGAGCGGGGGCCTGGGCGTAGAGCGCGACACCCAACAGGCACGCCAGCGTCACGGCTGCGGTGGCTGATGAACGATTCCAGGATCGAAACACGAGTCCTCCCCATCGAAAGGCGGGTCACACGCGGTCACGGCCAGGCAGAAGATGACGCCACGAGTGCGGGTCCAACGCCGGCCGCGCACCTGGCCGACCGGTGCCGAGAGCATAGACCGGCGGGTGCCGCCGTGCAACCGGTGGCCGAATTCTCACAGTTTCGTCACGGATTCGCCATGACCCGCCGTCGTACGATTCGGGGCGATGAGCCGTTTCTGGTCTCGCCGATCGGCTGCGGTCGCGACCCTGGTGGCGTCCGGCCTCCTGCTGGCCGCGTGGGCCGGAGCGGTGGCCGTGGCGTCCCTGGTACCGCGGGTCACGTCCGCGTCCGGCACGCCGGAGGAACTGTTCTCGCTGACCCGAATCCACGAGATCGAACTGCAGTTCACGGCCGACCAGTGGAAGGCCATCGAGCCCGTCGGTATCCAGGGCCCCGGCGGACGCGGCGGCTTCGGACCACCCGGGTTCGGCCCCCCCGGCGGCGGGCCCGGAGGTCCGCCGGGAGGGCCCCCGGGCGGGCCGGGCGGTCGAGGCGAAGGAGCCGGACCCGCCGGTCCGTTCGCGCAGACCATCCTGGCGGCCGCCGATCGCGACGGCAGCCGTGCCCTGTCGCATGAGGAATGGAACGAACTGGCCGCCGGCTGGTTCTTCACATGGGACTCGGGCGACGCCGGGGCGCTCGACGCGGTCGCGCTCAACAGAGGGTTGGGTTCGGTGTTCGGGCCGCCCGGAGGACCAGGCGGGCGCGGAGGCCCGGGAGGGCCGGGCGGTCCGAACTTCGTCGGCGTCGAGCGCAATGGCATGGCCGCGGCCACCGGAGTGAACTACCCCACGGTCGACGCGGACATGGTCTTCGACGGCGAGCCTTATCCAAAGGTCACCGTCCGCTACAAGGGCAACAACACCTTCATGGAGTCGCAGGGCTCGCTGAAGAAGTCCTTCAAGGTCGACCTCAACGACCGGATGCCGGGCCGGACACTCGCCGGCGTCCGCAAGCTCAACCTCCACAACAACGTCACCGACGCCGGCTGGATGAACGAGGTCCTGTCGTACCGACTCTTCCGCGACGCCGGCGTGCCCTCGTCTCGCACCGCGTATGCGCGCGTCTACCTCACGGTGCCGGGCGAACACGACCACCGGTACCTCGGCCTGTATTCCCTCATCGAGAATCCGGACAACGCCTTCGCGCGCGACCGCTTCGGCACGAAGAAAGGCGCGATCTTCAAGCCGGTCGCCCAGTCGCCGTTCGACGATCTGGGCGACACGTGGGACGCGTACGCGAAGGTCTACGACGCGAAGACGCCGCTGTCGGACGAAGAAACGCGACGCGTCATCACGTTCGCGACACTGGTCAGCCACGCCAGCGACGCGGAGTTCGAGGCGCGGATTGCCGACTATCTCGACCTCGATGCGTTCGCGCGATTCATGGCCGTGACCGTACTGCTGAGCAACCGCGACAGCATCCTCGGCATGGGCCAGAACTACCTCGTCTACCTGCAGCCCGGCACGAAGCGGTTCCAGTTCATGCCCTGGGATCTCGACCATTCGTTCGGGCAGTTCATGGGCGGGCCGACCGACGCCGCGCAGTTGAACATCCGGAAACCCTGGACCGGCTCGGTTCGGTTCCTCGACCGGGTCTTCCAGGTCAAGGCGTTCATGCGGCTCTACCTGCGGCACCTCCGATCGTTCTGCACGACGGTCTTCGCACCCGACCGGATCCTCGCGCAGGTGGACGAACTGGCCACCGTCCTTCGGCCGGCCGTCGCGCAGGAGTCCGCCGGGACACTCACGCTCTTCGACCAGGTCGTGAGCGGCAGACGCGACGACGCCGCTGAGCCGCGCACGGATCGCGGCCAGCGAGGGTCGATCAAGGGATTCGTCCCGGCACGCGTCGCGTCCGTGATCGCGCAACTCGACCAGCCCGCCGACCAGACCAGCGCCAACGTGGCCGGTGACCCCGGAGGACCGTTCGGTCCTCCCGACGGCCGTGGTGGACCGGAGGGTCCTGGCGGCCGCGGCGGGCCGTTCGATCCCGGCGCGATGCTCGCTTCGCGGTTCCTCGAATCGGCCGACTCGTCTCACGACGCCGTCGTCTCACGCACCGAGTTCATCCAGGCATTCGATCGCTGGTTCGCGGCGTGGGACACGGACGCCGACGGCGTGCTGCTTCAGACAGAACTCGTCGCGGGACTGGCTCGCGACGTCATCCCGAATCCCGGCAGGAGATAACCACGACCCATGGCACCGAACCACTTCCTCGGCGAACTCTTCTGGAACCCGGCGGCGGTCGCCTCGCTGCCCGCGTTCATCGCCAGCCTGGCCATGGCCGCGGCGCTCGGCGCCTTGCTCGGGCAGGCCTACGTCCGCTTCGGCCGTTCCCTGTCGAATCGGCGATCGTTCGCGCGGAACTTCCTCCTCGTTACGGTCACGACCACGCTGATCATCTCGATCATCAAGTCGTCGCTGGCGTTGTCGCTGGGCCTGGTCGGGGCCTTGTCGATCGTCCGGTTCCGGGCGGCCATCAAGGAACCGGAAGAACTCGCGTTCCTCTTTCTGGCCATCAGCGTCGGTCTCGGTCTCGGCGCAGGACAGGCGCTGCTGACCGTCGTGGCGTTCGTTCTCATCGTGGGCCTCATCGCGATCGCCAGCCTGACCAGGCCCGCGGCGGATCAGCCCAGCCTGTATCTCACGGTCAGCGCCCCGGCAGCCGAGTCGATGGACGCGGCACGCGTCCACGCGCTTCTCGCCGAAGCCGGTGTGCCGGCAGTGCTGAAACGCCTTGATTCGTCGCCCGAGGGGTTCGAAGCGAGCTTCAGCGCCGGTGTGGCTGAACTGCCGGCGCTTGCCCGGGCGGAGCGCCGGTTGCGGGACGTAATCCCGGGCGTCCGCCTCTCGTGCCTCGACGATCGCGGACTCTCGCACCAGGGCTGACCCGTGACGAACGCGCGCTATGAACGCAAGTTCCTCGCGCCCGGCCGCGACGCCCCGGCCGTCGCGGCGCTCGTGCGCCAGCACCCCGCCGTGTTCCGTGAAGTGTTTCCGGAGCGCGTCGTCAACAACGTGTACCTCGACACGCCGTCGAGACGCGATTACCACGACCATGTGAACGGCGCGGGCACACGCAGGAAGACGCGCGTCCGCTGGTACGGTGACCTCACGGCGTCGGGTGCCGCCTCGCTCGAGGTGAAGTCGCGGCAGGGCATGCTCAGCGGCAAGGACTCGTACCCGCTCGACGGCTTCGCGGTGAGCGGTCGCGCATGGTCGCACGCGGTCTCCGCGGCGTTCGACCGCAGCGCGCTGCCGGAACGGCTCCGGCTCGAGATGCACCTGACAGAACCGGCGCTCGTGAACCGCTATCGGCGCCGGTATTTCCTCAGCGCGGACTCCTGCGTTCGCCTGACCATCGACACGTCCCTCGAGTGGTACGCCGTCGGCCGCCGCTCGCTCACCCGCCTCCTTCCCGGCCAACCGGCGCCTGTGGTCGTCGAACTCAAGTACGGGCCCGGCGCGGCCGACGCGGCCGAGGTCGTGGCGTCACGACTTCCGTGGCGTCTCGCCCGGTTCTCGAAGTACGTCCACGGCATCGAGGCGATTCGGATCGGCTGAAGCCGGACGCCACCCACCGGTCGGTGCCCGTTCGCGCTACAGTAGAGAGAAACGCCTGACTCTGCTCAAGGAGGAGTGTCCGATGGTCCGTCCGATCTTCGCGTGGTGCGCGCTCGCCGCCGCCGTCGTCCTGGGCATCGCCTCGCCCGCCACGGCTCAGGTGCTCGCGCGCATGGAGAACTCCATCACGGTGTTCGATGAAATCCTCGCGATGAAAGACAACGCGATTCCCGAGGACCTGTTGCGGAAGGCCCAGTGCGTGGCCATCATTCCCGGGCTCAAGAAGGGCGCCTTTGTCGTGGGCGCCAAGTACGGCCGCGGCTTCGTGACATGCCGGCGCGCCGGCACCTGGGGCCCGCCGGCCGGCATCATCGTCGAAGGCGGGAGCGTGGGATTCCAGATCGGCGGCTCGGAGACCGACGTGCTGCTGGCCATCATGAACAAGCGCGGCGTGGACCGCCTGCTCTCCAGCAAGTTCACGCTGGGCGCCGACGCGTCGGTGGCGGCCGGCCCGCTGGGCCGTTCGGCGACCGCTCAGACCGACGCGATGATGACCGCGGAAATCCTGTCCTGGTCGCGCTCGCGCGGCGTGTTCGCGGGCGTGGCGCTCGACGGCGCCACGCTGCGCGGAGACGACGATGCGAACCGGGACCTGTACGGCCGCAAGGTCACCGTGCGCGACATCGTGACGGGGCGCGACAACATCCCGCCCGCGGCGCAGCCGCTCATCGATCGGCTGGCGCGCTACTGACGCGGAGTTCGTAACGTTCTCCCGGGCGGGTGTCGAACTGGACGACACCCGCTTCGGGTCGTGCCAGCGTCACCTCGCGGCCGTCCGACATCACCGTGACCGCTCCCCGTACGCGGACGCGGCACGTGTGGCCGAGCGCCGAGACGATCCCGGCGCGCACGACGCGGCGGTCGTCCCACGTCATCGCCACCTCGAACCCGCCTCGGGCCTTCAGTCCGGAGACCGAGCCTCTCGGCCACGCCGCAGGCAGGGCCGGCAGCAGCGCGAGTTCATCGTCCTGCGACTGCAGCAGCATCTCGGCGATGGCCGCCGTCATGCCGAACGATCCGTCCACCTGCATGGCCTTCGAACAGATCGAGAACAGGCTGTCCGTCGTGTAGGTCTTCACGGCGTACTCGATGTGGTCGAGGGCACGGTCGCCCTCCAGGAGACGCGCCCAGCTCGCGGCCTTCCAGGCTGAGGCCCAACCGTTACCCGGCAAGCCTCGCTGGTCCAGCACCGCCCGGCTGGCGGCAGCCAGATCGGGGGTCTGGCGAGGTGAGATCTGCGCGCTCGGGAACAGGCCGTAGAGGTGCGAGATATGGCGATGGCTCTTCTCGCGCTGGTCCCAATCCTCGAGCCACTCCTGCAGATCGCCACGCCGCCCGATTCGCATCGGTGCGAGTCTCGCCGTCGCCGCGGCCAGCCGCGCGCGCAGTTCGGGATCGACGCCAAGGATCTCCGACGCGCGCGACACGGCGCCGAACACGTCCCGCACGATCTGCGTGTCGATGACCGAACCCGCGACGAGCGCCGTGCCGGCGCTCATCGAACCGGTCACTTCGTCGAAGAACCGATCGTTGCCGGGCGCGAGCGGGAAGTTCTCGGGTGACGTGGATGGGTTGGTGACGAGCCAGCCGTGCGTGGGATGAGGCACGAGGAGGTCGAGCAGGAACTCTGCCGCCCCCTTCATGACCGGGTAGTAGTCGCGCAGGAACTTCGTATCCTCGGTGAACCGGTAGTGCTCCCAGAGGTGGGTGACGAGCCATCCGCCGCCCGTCGCGAACCCTCCCCAGTTCGGGCCGTCCATCGGCGCCGCGACTCGCCAGAGATCCGTGTTCTGGTGGAACACCCAGCCGCGCGCGCCGTAGTGTTCGCGGGCGACCGCGGCCCCCTGATCGGCCAGATCGCGGATGAGGCCGAACAGCGGTTGTGCGCACTCGCTGAGGTTCGTCACCTCGGCCGGCCAGTAGTTCATCTCGGTGTTGATGTTCGTCGTGTACTTCGAATCCCACATGGGATTCATGTCCTTGTTCCAGATCCCCTGCAGGTTTGCCGGCTGGGTGCCGGGGCGGGAGGACGAGATCAGCAGGTAGCGGCCGAATTGGAACAGCAGCGCGGGAAACGCGGGGTCGCCCGCGCCGTCGAAGGCCTTGAGCCGCTCGTCAGTCGGCCGTGCCGACGCGGGGGTCTCGCCAAGATCGATCCGCACGCGCCGGAAGAGTCGCCGGTGTTCCGCGACGTGAGCGGCCTTGAGCGCCTCATACGACCGGCCCGACGCGCGTGCCAGGGCCCCGTTGACCCGCGCGTCCGGATCGCCCGTGACGTCCTTGTAGTTGACGAAGTTGGTCGCCGCGGCCAGCACCAGCGTCACCTCGGTCGCGTCCCGCACGCTCAGGTGATCGCCGTCCACCATGATGGCGCCGTCCGGGCTGGCGGCGCGCAGTCTGACCACGTAACGCAGCGTCCCGGGCACCCCGAGGTAGTCCGCCGACTTGCCGCGCACGACGAGGCCGTCCTGGCCCTCACCGTCCATGTGGAAATAGTCGGTCGCGTAATTCGAGTGGGCCTGGTTACGATCACCGCGGAGCTGCGCCGTGAACGACAACGCCCGCGACGCATCCGCACTCAGCCGGACCACAACGACCTGGTCGACCGGTGAACTGAACACCTCGCGCGTGACACGCACACCGCCGCGCGTGTACGTCGTCGTCACGACCGCGGTGTCGAGGTCCAGCTGGTGCCGGTAGTCCGCATGCGGACTGGCGCCAGGGAACGTCAGCACCAGGTTCCCGATCGATTGGTACTTCTGCTGTTCGACCGGGTAGCCCATGAGGTACCGGCCGAACAGCTTGTGCGCCTTGACGAGCTGTCCTTCGAACAGCAACCGGCGGATCTCGGGGAGCGCCTTCGCGCCGCCGGGCACCGTCGTCGAGTACGGCCCGCCCGACCAGTAGGTGTCTTCGTTCAGCTGAATCGTCTCTTCGTCCGTGCGGCCGAAGACCATCGCGCCAAGGCGGCCGTTGCCCACGGGCAGGGCGTTCTCCCACTTGTCCGCGGGATGTTCGTACCACAGCAGGGTCGTGGGATCGTTCGGCGGCTGGGGTGCCTGAGCCGTCCCGGACGACGCCGAAGCCAGGCAGACGACGAGCAGGGTCGTGAGGGCGTGGGTGCGCATGGGGGGATGATAATGGGGATTGGGGATTGGGGATTGGGGATTGGGGATTGGGGATTGGGGATTGGGGGCTGGGGGCTGGGGGCGCCAGGTCCGTCACTCCAGCGCCCGGTACGTAAAGTTGCGGAAACGGACTTCTCCGTCGCCCGCGGCGTAGAGCGCCGGGCGCAGGCTGAGGAAGTCGTACGCGACGTTGTGGTGGTAGCCCGACACTTCCATCTGGGTGCCGAACTTTTCCCAGGCCCTGCCGTCGGGGCTCGTGTAGATCGTCACGATGTGGCGGATGTTGGTCAGCTTCATGAATACCCTCCGGGCAAGGCGCGGCGGCTTGTTGCTGACGCGCTCCATGCCGTAGCGGTGCATCACGAAGGTCTTGTCGCTGTAGCCGAGTCCCGCATACAAGCGGCTGTTGTAGAACACGAGGAGTCCCGCGGTCGCACCCGGGTCGATGTCCATCTCGACCTGCAGTTCGTAGGCATGGTCACCCGTCACGAACCAGAGCGGTGAACTGTCAGCCGGTATCGTCCCTTTCGCCTTGAGCACGAGGGAGCCGTTCTCGTAACGGTACCGGTCTTTGTCGGTCACGGTACCCTTGTAGAAACTCCACTGGATGCCCATCTTGTTCGTGGAGAAATCGTCGGACAACGCGAAACCGTGCGGGCCGGCGGTCTTCGCCGGCATCCGGATCGGCTTCGCGACGTCGGCGCCCGCGGCCTTGATCCAGCCGTCTGCCGTCCAGACGACCGGTTCGAGGATCGGCTGGCGCCCGAGGTTGTAGAACCCGTTCTCGTACGCGTGGTACACCACGTACCACTGGCCGTCCGGCCCTTCGACGAGGGTGGCGTGGCCCTTCGACCACCAGCGTTCGTCGGAGGACCACGTCTTGATGATCGGGTTGTAGGGCGAGTTCTCCCACGGCCCCTCGATGGCCTTCGACCGCGCGACGACGACCATGTGGCTGGTCGGCGGTCCGGCGGTACCGCCTTCGGCGAGTACCTGGTAGTAGTACTCGCCGTGCTTCAGCATCTTCGGGCCTTCCTGCGCGAAACCTTCGACCACCCAGTCGTCGGGGTACTTCCAGCCGTCGTAGACCTTCTTCATCGGCGCGGTGACCGACAGCCCGTCCGGTGCCAGGGGCACCATGTAGCCCCCGCTCATGAAGAGATACCTCGACCCGTCCGGACCGACGATGTGCCCCGGATCGATGCGATCGATCTTCAGGTCGACAGGTTCGCTCCACGGCCCGCGGATGTTGTCGGCCCAGACGACGTAGTTCGAGCGCGCGCCGGCGGCGCCGATACCCGGAAAGTAGATGTAGTAGCGGCCCTGGTGCTTGACGAGGTCGGGCGCCCACACGGAACCGACATTGCGGAAGAGCGCGGGACCGAGGGGTTGCCAGTTGACCAGATCTCTTGAATGCCAGATGACGAGACCGGGATAGGCATCGAACGACGAGAACGTCAGGTAGTAGTCGTGGCCATCCTTGAGGATCGAGGGGTCCGGATGATCGCCGGCGACGATGGGATTGAGGAAGGTTCCGTTGCCGAGGTCGGCCTTGCGCTGACCTTCGACACCGCGGGCCCAGGACGCGACGGCGGGGTCGGTGGGCCTGGCCTGCTGACGGTCGGAGCCGGCGGTAAGGGCAAGGGACGCCGCAACAAGCGTAAGCAGGGTGACGGATACGGTAAGGACGGTGTGCGATCGGGTCATGGCATGGTCCCCGGGGCTGGGAATCCTTCGCCGACATGGTAGCGCGACGGGCGGGATTGTCAACCCAAGAGGACATACCACTATCTACATGGTCGACCATTGATGCGTACCCACTCCCTTGTCGTTGCCGGTGGCGGACCGGCCGGTTCAGGGAGGTGCTCATGGCCAGAATACCCCGGAATAGTGGCGTTGGCGGCCCACGGGCCGCACAATTGATCTTGACATCATGCCGGGAATGGTTTTACCTAGCCCAAGCGCCGATTGGATTGTCCACTTACTCCGTGGAGTGCTACCCACGGAGATTCCGATGAGGCCGTCGAAGGCCTCCGAGCGCGCGTGCCCCAGGAGGGAATGTCATGAGGAAGTTCGTCGAGAGACTCGCGTTCATCGCGGTCCTCGTCGCGCTGACGTCGATGGGCGTCATCGCGCAGGACTACCGCGCCCGCGTGCAGGGCTCGGTCTTCGATGAGAGCAAAGGTGTCATGCCCGGCGTGACGGTGACCCTGATCAACGAGGCCACCGGCGTCAAGTCCGACCGCGTCACCGATGACAAGGGTCGCTACCTGTTCGACTTCGTCGATCCGGGAATGTACTCGATCACCGCCGAACTGGACGGCTTCAAGAAGGCCGAACAGAAGAACGTCCGCGTCTCGCAGCGCGGCGACTCCACCGTTGACCTGACGCTCGTCGTCGGAGGCCTGTCCGAGACGGTGACCGTTGAAGCGGCGCCGGTGGTCGTGCAGTTCAACTCCAGCAGTTCCGATATCACGCTGTCGCGCCAGCTCATCGACCAGGCGCCGATCAGCGGCCGCAATCCGTACAACCTGGCCAACCTCGATCCGACCATCGCCCCGGCGACGGCCAGTTCGGGCGCGGCGGAGAACCGGCCGTACCATCACGCGTACGCCAACAACTACGACGCGGGCGGCGCCACGACGAACGCCAACGACGTCCTGCTCGACGGCGTGGCCCTCGGCGCGAGTTACAAGACGGCGTACACCCCGGCCGTGGACGCGGTCGAAGAGATCACGGTGTCGAAGAACAGCGTCGACGCCGAAAACGGCCACAGCCTCGGCGGCGTCATCAGCCTGAACATGAAGTCGGGCACGAACCAGTGGAAGGGCTCGCTCTACGGCTTCATGCGCGATCCGAGCCTGAACTCGATTGCCGACCCGACCATCAAGATCCCGGCGAATGCCAACCTCGATGCCTACAAGGGCACCGAACTGAAGACGTACGGCGCGACGCTCGGCTTCCCGATCAAGAAGAACAAGCTGTTCTCATTCACGTCGTACGAACAGTGGGACGACAGCCGTCCGAACACGATCGTCCGCACGGTGCCAACGGCCGCCGAACGCGCCGGCGACTTCAGCCAGTCCGCGCTCAACGGTGTCGTCCGCACGATCTACAACCCGTGGACGTCGACACTCGACAGCGCCGGCAAGGTCGTGCGCCAGGCGTTCGCCGGCAACGTCATCCCGTCGACAATGATCGACCCGGTCGCGCTGAAACTCCTCCAGCAGATCCCGCTGCCGAACGTCGCCGGCAACATCGACAACCTGCAGTACAGCGTTTACGACAAGACGGACTACTGGAACTTCTCGCAGCGCCTCGACCTGAACATCACGGACAACTGGAAGATCTTCGCCCGCTACGGCCAGTTCAAGGCCAACCTCTACCAGCAGAACCCGACCGACTCCGGTTACTTCCCGCTGACGGGCAGCAACCGGTACGGCATGAGCGCGGCGGCCGACTCGGTGTGGGTCATGTCCAACCGGATGACCCTGAACATCCGCGGCAGCTACTACAACATGACGGACGAGTTCTACAATCCGTCGCTGCTGCTCGGCGACAAGGGCCTGCAGGGCTACTGGGCGAACAACTGGTACTCGTCGCTGTACAACAGCGGCTACGTGTACTACCCGGCCCTCGACGTCACCTCCGGCACCGGCACGAACGCCAACAACCGCCTGGGTCGGCAGGGTCGCGAGTGGTACCAGCACCCCGACGCGTGGACGGCCGCCGTCCGCCTGAACCGGTATCAGGGCGCGCACAACTTCAAGGTCGGCGGCGAGTCCCGCGGGTACTACGGCGAAGCCGCCCGGTTCGAACCGATCAACCTCGTCTTCAACTCGACGCTGACGGCCAACAGTTCCGACTCGCCAGCCGTCACGACCTCCGGCAACCAGTGGGCGACGTTCCTCCTGGGCGCGCTCGACAACCAGACTTCGGCCCGCCTCGTGCCGCTGCAGACGCCTCGCCTGCTCGGCTACGCCGCGTACGTCCAGGACGACTGGAAGGTCAACGACCGGCTCACGATCAACGTGGGCTTGCGGTGGGAGTACGAACCGGCACCGTGGGATCCGGAGTATCGCCTGTCGCAGCGGCTGGATCTGTCGCAGCCGATTCCCGAAATGGCGGCGACCCCGCCGTCGATGCCGCAGCAGGCTCTCGACCTGATGGCGTCCAAGGGCTACCGCTACACCTACAACGGCGCCTGGGTCTTCACGTCGAAGGACAACAAGCACGCGTGGGACGCCACGTGGAAGAACTTCCTGCCGAGGTTCGGCGCGAACTACCGACTCGGCGAGAACTCCGTCATCCGCTTCGGCTACGCGCGCTTCATGCGGCCGATGAGCAACGTGCGCGACACGCTGGGTGACTTCGTCAACCAGTACGCGGGCTACGCGCAGACCACGACGACGCTCGGCCTCGCGGCGGGCGTGCCGCGCCAGGTCCTGGCCGACCCGTTCCCGGCCGGTGTCAACCCGGTGATCGAACCCTACGGCCAGGCGTACGGCCGGTACACCAACCTCGGCGGTGCCGTCAGCCTCGACCAGTACGAACTGCGGCCGCAGATCAACGACCGGATGAACCTGTCGTACCAGCGCCAGATCCTGTTCGGAACGATTCTCGACCTGTCGTACTTCTTCAACTACGGCACGCGGGTTCCGTACAGCATCGACCTGAACATGATGGATCCGGCCTACAGGTACGAGTACAAGACCCTCCTCAACACGCAGGTCACGAACCCGTTCCGGAACTACCTCACGGTCGACAAGTTCCCGGGCGCGCTGCGCAACACGTCGACCGTCACGCTGGGCAGCCTGCTGAAACCGTACCCGCAGTACACGTCGATCACGCAGACCAACACGAACGGCTCGAAGATGAAGACGCACAGCTTCGAAGTGAAGCTGCAGCGGCCGTTCAGCCACGGCTTCACCTTCCTGGCGGCGTACGCGTACAACCACGAACGTGTGCAGAACTGGTACGACGACATCGCCCAGTACAAGGTGCTCACGAGCGGCGGCAAGGACGGCTGGTCGTGGGTGCCGACCGCGACGCCGGTCCACCGCATGACGGCAGCGGCCACGTGGCAGATTCCGGTCGGGCGCGAACGCGCGATCGGGCGTGACATGTCGGCGCTCCTCGACCTCTTCGTCGGGGGCTGGCAGTACACGGTGTCATCCCGTTATTACTCGGGCCGGCCGCTGCTCTGGGGCAGCAGCATGCTCGTGTCGGGCAACCCCAAACTCGATAAGCCCACGAACGACAGGTGGTTCGACACCAGCATGTTCTCGGTGGCCGACACGTATACGCCACGGTCGAACCCGTACTACTTCGACGGCCTCAACGGTCCGTCCGCGTTCTTCACGGACATGACGCTGACGAAGAACTTCAACATCACCGGCAAGTACAAGCTCGAGGCACGTATCGAGGCCTACAACGCGTTCAACAGCATCATCTGGGACAACCCGGACATGACGCTGGGCAGCGCGAACTTCGGCAAGGTGACCCGCAAGCGCGCCGAAAGCACGGGCCGCGAAATCCAGGTCGGCCTGCGTTTCGTGTTCTAGTTCGTTCCTCCGTCGACGCCGGGACGAGGCCCACTCGTCCCGGCGTTTTTCTTTCTCCGCCTGCCGGGGACCCCATGACCACCGCCGGCTCCGTCTCCCGACGTCCGCTCGCCGCCTTCCTCGCCTGCGTCGCGCTGACCGCCATCACGTCCGCCCAGGCCCCGCGCCCCGCCGTGTCCGTCTCGCAGGGACCCGATGGGCGGCTGACCTACGCCGCCGATCGGGACGGCACCCGAATCGTGGACTTCTCACACGCCGGCTACGGCGGCGGAGGCGCGCCGCTGCCGGACGTGCCGGCACGCATCACGGTGACACCGGACGGACGCTGGGATCGGGCACGCATCCAGGCCGCCATCGACCTCGTCTCCGCGATGCCCGCCGATCAGCAAGGCCTTCGTGGAGCCGTCCAGCTCGCACCGGGCCGTTTCACGATCGACGGCGGCCTTCGCATCGCCGCCAGCGGAGTCGTCCTGCGCGGCGCCGGACCGGCGGACGCCGGCGGCACGGTGCTCGTCGCGGCCGGCACCTCGCGGCGCACACTGGTGGTCCTCGCGGGCACCGGGTCGCGACAGGAACGCCCCGCGTCACGCGTCGGCATCACCGATGCCTACGTGCCGGCCGGCGCCCGATCGTTCAGCGTCGAAGACGCCTCGCGCGTCGCCGTGGGCACACGCATCGTCGTCGGCAGGCCGTCGACCGCCGAATGGATCGCGCTCCTCGGCATGAACACGTTCGCGGGTTGGCGGCCCGAGAACCGTTTGCACTGGCAGGCCGGGTCGCGCGACATCGAATGGGAACGCGAGGTGACCGCCGTCGATGGCCGGCGCCTCACCATCGACGCGCCGATCACCACCGCCATCGACGCCCGATACGGCGGCGGCTGGGTGGCGAAATACGACTTCCCCGGGCGTATCTGCCACGTCGGGCTCGAAGACCTCCGCCTCGAGTCCGCCTACGACCCGACGCGCCCGTTCGACGAAGACCATGCCTGGGACGCGGTCCACGTCGACAAGGCCGAACACGCGTGGGTCCGGAACATCGCCACCCGTCACTTCGCCGGGTCCGCGGTCTCGGTCGATGCCGAGGCTCGCTCGGTCACGGTTGAAGATGTCGACGCCGCGGCGCCGGTGTCCGAGTTCGGCGGGTACCGCAGGCGCGTCTTCGTCGCGTCAGGGCAGCTGACCCTGTTCCACCGCTGCCGCAGCGACCAGGGCCTGCACGACTTCGTGACGGGATTCGCCGCCGCGGGGCCCAACGTGTTCCTGCAGTGCTCGGCGCGGAACGCCCTCGGCGACAGCGGCCCGATCGAGAGCTGGGCGTCCGGCGTGTTGTACGACTCGGTCGTCATCCGGGGCAACGGGCTCCGGCTGACCAACCGCGGGACCGCCGATCAAGGGCAAGGATGGACCGCCGCCGGCTCGGTGCTGTGGAACTGCGAAGGCACCGACATCGAGGTCCAGAGCCCGCCTGGCGCCATCAACCAGGCGTACGGCTGCAAGGGGATGGTCACGGGCGACGGCACCGTGTGGGATCCGCGGAGCATGCCGTATCGGGATTTCTATCGCGGCAGCCCGGTCGAACCTGCGAGCCTGTACCTCGCCCAACTCGAGGAGCGCCTGGGCCCGGAGGCCGTGACGGCGATCCAGCGAGCGCGCCCGCGCTCAACGGCCCGGGATGCGCGGCCCCTCACCGACCGCGAGGTCGACGCCTTCGTCGCCCGCACTTCACCCGCGGCCTCGACGCATCCGCTGCGGATCGACCAAGGCCGGTTCGTCATCGACGGACAGCCCGCCTGGACGTCACGCACCGGCTACTCGTGGTTCCAGGGCCAGATGCCGCGGACGCTCGCGCGGAGCTTCGGCCCGGCGATCACCCGCTTCGCCCCTGGCAAGGTGGGCACCGGCTGGACCGACGACCTCGACGAGGTGGCGGACGGGATGGCACCGCGGTCCGCGTTCGTGCAGCATTACGGCCTGTGGTACGACCGCCGGCGGGTGGACCACAACTACTACGGATCGCCCGAGCAGAGGACGGGCGACGTGTGGGCGCCGTTCATGGAACTGCCGTGGGCGCGGAGCGGCCTCGGCAAGGCGTGGGATGGCCTCAGCCTGTACGACCTCACGCGGTTCAATCCCTGGTACTTCGAACGGCTGACGGGATTTGCCGACCGGGCCGGCCGGAAAGGCCTGATCCTCTACCACAACTTCTACTTCCAGCACTGGTTGCTCGAAAGCCGCTCGCACTACGTCGACTTCCCCTGGCGGCCGGTCAACACCGTCCAGGCGACGGGCCTGCCCGACGAGAACCCCGCCGCCAACGCCTTCTACGACATCTCGGACCCCCTGCGCCGCGACCTGCACCGGCGCTATATCCGCCACGCGCTCGACGCGCTCGGACCGTACACGAACGTCGTGCACGGGATCGACCGCGAATTCACGGGGCCGATCGCGTTCGTCAGGTTCTGGCTCGACACAATTGCCGAGTGGCAGAACGAACGCGGCACACGGGTCTTCATCGCGCTCGAAATCCCCAAGGACCAGATGGACACGCTGCTCGAGGATCCCGTCCGCGGCCCGATGATTTCGGCGGTCGACGTGCTCGGATGGGTCTACCGCGCGGACGGCGCGCTCTTCGCCTCGCGCGGCGCGATCGACCTGGCGCCGCGGCAGCAGCGGCCCGACATCGCCACCCCCGGCGAACTCGCGGCTCTCACGCAGAAACTCGGCATCCGCCCGCTCGACCAGAAGGACTTCCTCAACGGTCCCGAGTTTCAGCGTCTCTTCGACCGGCTCTGGGCCAGCTCGCCGGCCATGAAGTACCGCGCGTGGCGCGAGTACCGCGATCGATTCCCGCATCTCGTCACGCTCTGGACCGACGATGTCTACCCGGCGCTGACGGCGGCGGTGGAGCGCCACGTGCCGGCGACCACACGCGCCGGACTCCGGCCGACGGACCTCGTCCGCGGCCCCCGTGAGTCGGCCTGGTGCGTCGCGCGTCCGAATGACGCGTACCTGATCTACTCTGTGGACGGCCGGAGCGTGGATCTCGACCTGTCCGGCGTGCAGGGCACGTATGCCGTCGCGTGGATCGACGCGACGGCAGGCTCGGCCACGCGAGGCACGATGGCGGTCGCGTCCGGCCGTCTCGTGTCCGTCGCGCCACCGGCGGGCGTGAGCGGGCCGTGGGCGGCGTGGATGACCAGGACAGGGACGAGGGAATAGGCGAGAGCGGGAAGAGGGAACAAGCCGAAAGACCGCGAGCCGAAGGCCGAAGGCCGGGAGCCGGAGAGGCGAGAGTGAACGGGAGGCGGGTCATGGTGTCGTGGCGTCGCGTGCTGGTACTGGTCACGTGCGTGGGGCTGGGTGCGGTGGGCGCCGCGGCACCGCCACCGGCCGCCGAGCCCGGCCTGCTGTTCTACCTGTCCGGCGAACATGGGTTGACAGCCGACTTCGCCGCCGGCGGTCAGGCGCAACCGAACTTCGCGAGTGACGTCCGCCCGATTCCTGGGGGCGCCAGGGGCCAGGGCCTCGAGTGCGGCCACTCGCAACTCCTGTCGTACTTCGCCCCGGGCAACATCTTCGCGCAGCGCGGCACGCTGTCCTTCTACTGGCGGTCGCGGGAACCGGTCGGGCCGACGGCGTTTCCGATCTTCCGCGTGGGCTACGGCGACCACTCCAGCTGGGACATGGTCTGGCTCCGCATCGACTACAACGGCAAGGGTTTCGACGCGTTCGTGACCGACGTGAACCTGGCGCGCACGCGCGTGTCGGTCCCGGTACCCGCGTTCCCCGGCCCGGACACCTGGGTGCACCTCGCGCTGTCGTGGGACGAGACCCGCGGCATTCGTTTCTACGTGGACGGCCGGATGGTCGCGAAGCAGGACGGCATCGCGGTGTTCGATGCCGCCCTCGATCAGTTCGGCCCGCATTCGCGCATCATCAGCCCCTACCAAGTGCAGAGCGCGTACAACTTCGTGCGCGGCGGCGACATCGATGAGGTGCGCATCTACGACCGGATGTTGTCCGACGACAACATCGGATCCCTCGCTCGCGGTGACATCCCCGTGGCGATCCCGCCGCTCGCGCGCTCACTCGATGATCCGGTGTGGCGTGCCGAATGGTGGCTGAGACACGGCTGGAACCGCCCCGGAGACGTGCCGCCCGCGCTCGACACGCCATCGACGGGCATTCGGAAGATCGAGATCCACGACGTCGTCGACATCAAGCGGTGGTGGTGGAAAGGCACCGACGGCATCCGCGAGACCACGTGGCCAGGCGTCTACAACCGGTCGCGCATTCGCGGGCGCAACGACTACTTCCAGCTGCCTGACTGGGACTGCTATTCGCTCTCGGGCAAGACCGTGACGTTCCAGATGCCGGACGAACCATGGAACCAGCTGGAAGTCTCGGGTGCCGCCGCCGGCACCGCGCGTCTGGCCGCGACCTTGACCACGCCCGCCACGACCGGCGAAGCCCTGTTCGAACGCCCGGCCGGGCAGGAACGGACGTTCCATCGTCTTGCGGCCGCGGTGCGCGGAAAGGCCGTGACGTTCACCAACATCGAGCAGGAGACGCCAATCGGCGAGTTCGGGGCGTACTACGTGGCGCCGGCAAGAGAACCAGCCGGCATCGGCACGTTGGTGTACCGCCTGACCGGTCTGGCCGAACCCAGCCAGCCGAGTGTGGCCCAGGCGCTCGCGTTCATCAACGGACGCCACACCGCCGACGAGCGGGCCGTCATGGTCGCGATCCCTGCCGCGGCGCCTCGTATCCCCCGTCCGGCGGCGACCCCGGGACTGCCCATCGTTCATGTTCTCGTGCCTTCGGACTTCCGGGACGCGGCGGCGGGCACCGGTCGCGCCGACAGCGTGTACTCCTGGACGAACCTCCCGGGCGGCCTCGACGGCATCGCGATCGACCTTCCCGCGATGAAAGTCACCCCGACCCACGGCGCGGTGTTCCCGTTGCGGATCCAGGTGAAGGACCCGGTGTGGCCGTTGCGAAACATGCTCGACGTCAGTGTGTCGGTCCGCCCCGGCGAGGCACGAACGCTCTGGCTCGACACGCGCGACCGTATCCTGTCCTCGGACAAGGGCCTCTACCTGAGCATCAGCGGCGCGGGGCCCGACTTCGGTCCGGCAGTGCTCGAAGGCGCGGAACTGCGGCTGGTGTTCAAGGCCCGCTCTGCGGCAGTGGCGGAACACACTCAGGATCGCTTCACGCAGGTACGCGACAACTACGCCCACCTCGTCGAAGAATCGCCCCGCACACGCCGGCTCAGCTTGTTCACACGCTGGGAAACCGACCTGAGCGACCTCCTGCGCGTCGACCCCGACCACGTGCTCGGCCGCCAGTACTGGTACGACTACAACAAGGAACAGCCGGCGCCGCCGATCACCATCGCCGCCGTGCCGCCGGGCGTGCCGGGCTGGGCGTTCCGGCAGACTGAACTGCTGCGCGGCATCAAGCGGTTCGTGTCCTGGTACATCGACAACCGCCAGATCGACAACGGCGAGTTCGGCGGCGGACTCTCCGACGACGGAGACCTCACGAACGCCTGGCCGGCCGCGGCATTCATGGGCGGCGACGCCGACAAGATCGCGCGATCGCTCGACCGGCACATGGACGCCTTCTACAGGCAGGGCATGTTCACCAACGGCCTGTCGACGATTCAGACCGACGAACTGCACAGCTACGAAGAGGGCATCCAGGTCCTTGGCCAGGTCATGCTGCTGGACTTCGGCAACCCGATCCAGATCGAGCGCGCCATGGACACCGCCGCCGCGCTCGAGCGCATCACGGGCATCAACGCCGCGGGCCATCGCCACATCCGGTCGTCGTACTTCAGCGGCACCACGATCGCCGAAGACGGAGTCTGGGGCTGGCAGAAGACCAATTCGCTCCTTGCGCTGCACCCGGCCATCGCGCTCGTCGACTACAACGGATCGCCGCGGGTCAGGAAGTGGCTGCTCGAGGTCGCCGACGGCCTGATCGCGCACTACCTGCCGGATGCGACGGGCCGCCGGTTCCTGCGGACGAACATCGAGTTCGCGACCGACCGGGAACAGGCCCCGGGGGCCGACCGGATGTTCTCGTCCGACCGCGCGTGGCCGCTGCTGTGGGCGGCGTATCGCTGGACCGGCGACCGCAAGTACGTCCAGCCAATGGTCGACGCGGGTCCGCGCAGCCTCTCCGCGCTCAACGCCAATGTCGTGGACCACCTGGGCCTGCGGCGGGAGTGGGCGGCGGCGTTGGCGTCCGGTAGCGGCCGCGGAGACAGCGCTCGTCACCTCGCCTGGCAGTTGTCGGGTGACGTGAAGCCGCTCGAGGCGATGTACGAGGACCAGGTACGCGCCGTCGCCCTGCGCGAGTACATCAACACCGAGGGCAGCCTCTGGATCGACCGGGTCAACGTGCCCATGACGGAGATCCAGCGGCAGCGGCTCGGCGGCGTCGCCCTCGTCCGGAACCTGTACGTGCCGGGCCACGCGGTCTCCTGGGCGTTCGACGGTTCGGACGATGAGAAGGTCGCGGTGTTGATTCCCGACGCGACCCCCCAGCACCTGACGATCGTGGGCTACAACCTGGACTCGGCCGCGGTGCGGGCGCAGATGACCACGTGGGACATCGAGCCCGGGCAGTGGGAGGTCACAACGGGGACCCGGGCGGACCCGATGACCGGCACGATCGCTGACGGGGTGACCACGCGAGTCGCTCTGGATCGGTCGTCGGTCCTGCCGGTCACGTTCGCGCCGCGGACGCACACGGTCGTCGAGCTCCGGCTCATCTCGAAAGGTGTGCCGTACTGGACGCGGCCCGACCTCGCCCTCGCGCGGGGCGACATCCGCGTGAGCGGCAGCACGATGTACGTCACCGTCCACAGCGTCGGCGCGGCAGCCACTCCCGCCGCTCGGGTCGTGCTGCGTGACCGGAACGGCCGCGACGTCGCCCGCGCCACGCTGCGCTCGATGGAGGCGCCGGCCGACCTCGCGCCGAAGAAGGTGTCCGTGGCCATCCGGCTGCCCGGTAAGGGCGACTGGACGGGAGGCTCATTGAGCGTGGAGGCCATTCGCAGTACGCTGGAGGTCACGACGCGCAACAACGTCGTGCGGTTCTAGCCCCCTGCGAGTGCCCATGGCATCTGGCCGAGCGTACTCTGCCGCGTTCGCACGGACCCTGCTCGTCGCCCTGGCGATGAGCAGCGCCGCCGACGTCGGCGCCCAGCCGCGAACCGTCGTCGTTCACGGGCAGCGCCAGTGGACCGTTGGCGGCTGGTGGCGGCAGGCCCACGGACTGCCGCAGGACCGCGTGACGGTCATCAAGCAGACGCGCGATGGTTACCTCTGGCTCGGCACCCGCAACGGAGTCGGGCGTTACGACGGCAAGCTGTTCACGACCTGGAGTGCTGGCCGGCCCGGCGTGCCGCCCGAAGGCGAAGTGTATTCCCTCGCCGAGCGCGCCGACGGCGGCCTTTGGCTGACGGTCTACGGCGGCGGGCTCGTCCGCTACGACCGGGGCCGGTTCACGACGATCGGCACCGCCGAAGGTCTGTCGGACAACTACGCGCGCGCGGTCGCGGAAGCCGCCGACGGAGCCGTGTGGGTCGGCACGGACCGCGGCTTGAACCGGCTGGTCGGCACCAGCGTCTCGCACTTCCACGCGGGCGAGGGACCGGCGAGCGATTCGATTCGCTCGGTCCTGGTGGAAGCGGACGGCTCTGTGTATGCGGGCGCCGAACGTGGTCTGTTCAGAGTCTCTGGCTCGGCGCTCGTTCGTGTCCCATTGCCAGGGGGGGCCAACGACGCGGCCGTCGAAGCCGTCCTGAGAGACCGGCGCGGCCGCCTGTGGGTCGCGACGTCCAACGGCCTCGTTTGCATCGACGGCGGCCTCGGGCGGATCGTCGGGGCGGCCGATGGGGTGTCGGCGACCGCCGTCCGAAACGTCTACGAGGACTCGGGCGGCCGGATCTGGGTGGCCACTATCGCGGGCGTGGATTGCGCCGAACCCGGCCCCGTTCTCCGGTTCACGCCGGTCGTCACCGGTGGGGATGCCGCGACGCTCCTCGAGGACCGCGAGGGCAGTATCTGGGTCGGATTCCGAGGGCAGGGCGTGATTCGCCTGCAGCATTCGCTCTTCGCGGTTTACGATGCGGCGCGCGGACTGCCGTCCGACTCGACGAGCACCGTGTACGAGGCACGCGACGGCGTCGTCTGGATCGGCGCGGGCAACGGGCTGGCCGCCTTGCACTCGGGAACGACGACGACGTTTGGTGCGGGCGACGGCCTGCCCAACCGGCCGGTGTCCTCCATCACCGAAGACGACGCGGGTCGAATCTGGGTGGGGACCGAAGCCGGGCTCTTCCGGTCGCTCGCGCCCGCGCGCTGCGCCCCGCCGCGGTGTGCAGTCCGTTTCGCCGCCGTCGGCGGACACGCCTCACTGCGCGAGCACATTCGGGTCCTGCGGCAGCAGGGCACGGCCATGCTGGTCGGAACCAACAGCAGCGGCGTCAAGGCCATCCCACTGGCGGGCACTGCGCCCATCACGTCCGTCGTCGACGGCGAGGTCCGCGCGATGGTGCTCGAATCCCCCGACCGTCTGTGGATCGGGACGCGGGATCTCGGGTTGTTCCTCGTCGCCGCAGGCGGCGTGACGCACTACACGACGGTGGAAGGCCTGCCGCACATCACGGTGCAGAGCCTGCACAGGGGCGCCGACGGGACGCTCTGGATCGGCACCCGCCGGGGACTGGCGTGGCGGCGCGACGGGCGGATTCACTCGGTGACGACGGCGCAGGGGCTGCATCAGAACCACGTGTACGGCATCACGAGCGACCCGACCGGCCGCCTGTGGCTGACGTCCGGAAACGGAGTGTCGACCGTCACGCCGCAGGAACTCTACGACGTCGCGGCGGGACAACGACCCGCCCTGGCGCCCTCCGTGCTCGGGACAGAACACGGTCTGCCTACGACGTTGTGCGCGCTCAGCCACGACCCCGTGATCATGACCGACCGCCGAGGCCTGGTCTGGGTCGCCACCCTCGGGGGCGTGGTGAGCCTCGAGCCGGGAACGCTCCCCGCCGATCCGGCACCGCCCCGCGTGCTTGTCGAGACGGTCACACTGGAGACCACGGCCATCGACCCCGGGGCCGTGGCGGAAGTCCTGCACGAGCGCGGGACCGTGGCCTTCACGTTCACGGCACCGACGTTCGTGGCGCCCGATCGTGTTCGGTACCGCTACCGGTTGCTCGGCTTCGATCCGGCGTGGGTCAGCCGCGGCGCGTCGAACGACGCGCGGTTCACGAACATCCCGCCTGGACGGTACGTCTTCGAAGTCTCGGCGGCCCTGGGCCAGCAGGCGTGGGGACCCGGCGTGGCGCTCGATGTTCACCTGCGCCCGCGCCTCTACCAGCGCTCGTGGTTCGTGCTGACGATGACCCTCGTCGCCATCGGGGCGGCCCTGGTCCTGGCGCTCGCACTCCACCAGGTCCGCGTCCGCCACCTTCGCGCCCGCGAGCAGGAACTCGCGCGCAGGGTCGACGATGCGCTCGCGCAGCTCAAGGTGCTGCGGGGGTTCCTCCCGACGTGCGCCTGGTGCAAACGTGTGCGCGACGAGAACGGCGAGTGGACGCAGATGGAGCTGTACGTCCGGGCGCACTCCGAGGCCGAGTTCAGCCATGGACTGTGCCCGGACTGCATGACGAGGAACTTCCCTGATGATTCCGCGATCCTGGGGAATCCCCCAGCGGAAGGTCCCGCGGCGCGACCGAGGGCATGACATGACAACACGAGCGAACGTCCGCCTCGTCTTCCTCGTCGTCGCTTCGTGCGGGCTGGCGTGCGCGACGCGGGTACCGGTCGCGCCTCCGGCGATGGTACCGCCGCCGCAGACCGCGGCCGCTCCGGCAGCACCACTGCCCGTGGCGCCGGTGCCCGCAGCGGTCCCGACGCCGACGGCGGGAGCCGCGTCTGCGAGAGCCACCGCTGCCCCGCCCCTGGTTGGCGCCATCACCCGCGACGATCTCCGCGAGTACGCGCCGTGGCAGCAGGTGCTCACCCAGGCCTACGCCCCCGAACCGGCGGTCGTCCGGTCGATCACGGGAGCTGCTCGCGACGTGACGGTGTTCGCGATCGTCGCCACGTGGTGCCCCGATACGAAACGCGAGCTGCCGCGGTTCTTTGCCATCATGGAGGCCTCCGGCATCCCGGAGACGGCGTTGACGATGGTCGCCGTCGATCGCACCAAGAAGGATGCCGAGGGGATGACGGAGCGGTTGGGGATCACGCGCGTGCCGACGTTCGTCTTCCTGCGGAAGGGCGAAGAGATCGGGCGGTTCGTCGAACGCGTGCCGCCAGACAGCACCCTCGAACGCGAGATCGCCAGGGTGCTCGCCGGACCGGCGAAGTAGGTCAGCGCGGGGAAGGCGGCTGTCGTTTCGCGAACGCGAGGATCGCCCCCAGCGCAATGGACAGCAGCGCGGCCGCCAGCACGCGATACTCGGGCGGCAGCAGGAACGTGATCGTGTGCGCAGGGATCCAGAAGATCGGAATCGTCTTCACGAGCACGAACGTCACGAAGCCCTGCCAGTCGATCGCGCCGACGACATCCGCCAGCGTCACGGCGGTCCCGGGTCGCGCATGCCGCAGGTCGATGACCGTGTCGGTCACCCGGTGAAATAGCATCATCGCCGGCGCAAACGTCAGGTTCATCGTCGTGCTGACGAAGACCGCGAACGCCAGCCGCGATTCGCCGCCGGGCAGCAAGCCCTTCCTCATCGCGCCCATCACCCCGCCGGCGAAGATGTCGAACACGAGGACGATGACCGCGCCCAGCCCGCCCCAGACCACGGCGCGCGCCAGCAATCCTGGCGGCCGCAACCAGGTGCCGCGCGCGATTCTGCGCGCCAGCAACTCTCCCATCGTGGCGAGCACGAAGAACTTGGCGAAACCAATGGTGTACGGATGTCGAGCCGTGAGGGATACGAACGCCGAGTGCGTCGGCGGAGAGACGAGCAGGGCGAACAGGGCGACGAGCGCCATCGCCCAGATGGCATCGCCGAACGCCGGGGAGGCCGAACGCGTGGGAATCGTGGTCATTGGTACTGGAAGTTGCCGCAGGGCACGAGGGTCTCGAGCGGCTCCCATTCCGCGGTCGCCGTCATCGATCCAAAGAGATCGACGGCCGGCATCCGGCGTGTATCGCCGATCCGGTTGAGGGCCACGCTGCCGCTGTACTGCGAACGGCTGAAGATCTGGAGCAACTGCGTGAGGGCCATGCCATGGTCCGACGTCGTCCCCGGCTGGCCGCCGGTGCACGTGGTCGAATACGAGAAGGCCGGAAACGTCGGCATCGACTTCATCAGGAGGTCGAACTGGTCCGAGACGGACTTGACCTTCTGATGGCCATCTTCCGCCACGACCTCGTCGACGCCGAGGCGTGCCCACACCTTGAACGGCTGTGGTGCCGTCGCCTCCGGCGGCAGCGTATTCCGGCACTCGTGCGCGCCGCCGTAGGAGTAGCTCTTCAGGCGCGTGAGCGTCGCCGTGTTCTTCTGGTACAGCACCTCACCGCCCTTCTCCGCGAAGATCAAATCCATCACGAAGGAGCCTTCGGACGCCACGATGACGCCCTTGAATCCCGGGCGGGGCTTCGGGGTCACGACGATCGTACCGTCGAGCTTGACGCGACGGCAGCGGGCCGCGGACTGGGCTGGCGCCCCGCTCGTGACCGTCACCGACGCCAGGGCGGTGGCCAGGACGACAGACAGGGCGGCGGCCGCGATGACACGTCTGCGCACAGTCATGGATGCCTCCGGAGTTCGGCGTTTCGAAACGGGGCGCGCGATGGCCCGGACGATGATACGCGGCCCCCTTTCTCGCTACAATAGAAGGATCGCCCGTCCGGAATGGCGGGTGCTGTCACGGGAACCGACGAGGAAACAATGGCCGCCCTGATTGAAGCCATCGCCATCAAGCGCAAGATGTACTTCGAGTTCGAGAACGCGCCGTATCACTGCCTCGACGTGGACGTGTCCACGCCGACGGCCCGCGGCGGGCAGACCCTGGTGCGGCTCAAGATGCGCAACCTGCTGACCCGGGCGGTCTTCGACAAGACCTTCAAGGCCGGAGAGAAGTTCAAGGAGCCGGACCTCTCGGTCGTGGCCGCGTCGTTCCTCTACTCGGGCAGCGACGGCTTCCACTTCATGGACCAGGAGACCTACGAGACACTCACGCTCAACGCGGACCTGATTGGAGACGACAAGGACCTGCTCGTCGAGAATCTGCTCGTGCAGGTGCAGAAGTACAACGGCAACCCGATCGGTCTCCAGTTCCCGCCGCACGTGGAACTGACGATCACCTACACCGAGCCCGGCATTCGAGGCGACACGGCCAGCGGCAGTGTGACGAAAGCGGCGACGCTCGAAACGGGGATGGAAATCCGCGTGCCGCTGTTCATCAAGGAAGGCGAGAAGATCAAGGTGCACACCGAAACCCGCGAGTTCGCGGGCCGCGCCTGATCGTTCGCCTATTCGAACGTCAGCCAGGTCAGTCCGCGCGCCGGAACCGTGACCGTCACGGTCACCACGTACTGGCGGTCCACCGTGACGGGGCGCGCCGGGCCGTCTTTCTCCCGCATGCGGGCCGCCGTCTCGATCCCGGCGTAATACACCGGCAATCGAATGTCGGTGGTGACGGGTCGGTCCAGCGGGTTGTGGATGACCGCGAGCGCCTTCTCCTTCAGTGCGGGATTCACGTGCAGGATCACGTCGACGGCACGGCCGTCCGGCCGCCGCACGTGGATGATATCGGACTCGAGAATGTCGCGGTGGGCCTTGTAGACGTCCACCCAGCGTTTCACCATGTCGCGCACGGCCGGCGTGTCGTAGAGGCGCGGCCCGCGGTACGCCGCCTGCACGCCGGCGAGCAGGTTCTGAGACAGGTGCTGTTCGTACGCGTCGAGATGTTCCGACAACGGTTCGAGCGTCGCCGCCGCACCGCCGCCGTGGTACTCGACGAGCGGCACGAACATCCATCCCATGCTCGGCGTCTTTTCCCACGTTCCGTCGTAGATGTTCTGGCGGCCGAGCACGAACTGCCGTTCGCGCGGCAGCGACCAGTTCACTTCGCGGTACCCCATCGCCGTCTTGTTCGCGCCCTCGAGGAAGTACCAGTCGGGCACGTTCAAGTAGACGCCGCGCTCCCGGCACCACTGGTAGAAGTCCGCGATCACCGTCCACTGCGTCCACTGGGAGTCTTCCAGCCCGCGGTGACCGGGGTGCGTAGTCGAGGCGCAGACGTCGCCGGGATACGACCCGTCGTGCTCGAGCACGCGCATGCCGGTGACGTCGATGAAATGGCGCAACCTGCGGAAGTAGGCCTCCGCCCATCGGCTGCCCAGGCACGGGGCGTTGCCGAAGATGGCCCCGCCGGTCGTGCCTGTCTTCGGGTTGATCACGTCGTCCGCCGGACTGATGGTGCGGCTGGCGAGCAGCGAATAGCCGCCGAGTTCCACGCCCTTGCTGCGGCCGTACTCGACGAGGGCCTTCATTGAGGCGAGGTACGCCGGGTCGTCGCTCTCGAAGTTGAATCCGCTGCCGAACGTGAGGATGACCATCTCGAAGCCGACGTCCGCGCACTGGTCGATGGCGCGCCGCACGGCGTCGGGTTCCGCGCTGCGTACGTGCATGAAGATCGGGTTCTCGGTGGCCCAGGGCGCGAGCGTCCGGTACATGCGCCGGGTGGCCAGGCCGCGGCGTTCGCGATCCATGGTGTCGTGCACCAGTTCGAACGTCCGGAACGTCTCGAAGCGGGCGCCCGGCGCGATCGAGGCGTCTGGCCCGAGCGGCGGCCGGACCTCGAGCATGACCGGGGCCTCGAGCCGGTAGTTCACCTGGGTCGTGTACTGGGGATCCGGCACCCAGCGCGCGACCGTGCTCACGTTGCTGCCCTGCCGCGTCGCGATGAACGAGTAGTCGGTCTCGACCTGCAGGTGCGGATTGCCACCGGCGCCGGGGTTCTCGACCTGTGAATCGAACTCCACGACGGCGAGCACTTCACTCACGAACGACGTCACGACGATGGGCCGCGCGGTCCCGTTCCGGACCTCGATCCACTTCGACAACAGCGGAATGCCGTCGTACATCTCGTAGTGCACGAGCACGACGATGCCCCTGAGGGCCGGAGCGTGGGACTCGAAGGACAACGTGAGCGACACGCCCCTGGGCGGCCAGTCGTTCCGCCCTGCGCGGCGGACGCGGCCCCAGGCGAATCGGGCCGTCGCGCGGCCGGAGCTCGCGCCGGTGAAATGGAAGGCACTCGGGTCGGCCGTCATCGAATCCAGCCACTCGCGCCTGAGGTAGGCGTAGTCGGGCTGTCCCGCCAGTCCCCCGACAGGGTGGCGGACACCGTCGATCTCGATGATGGCTTCGGGTTTGACCCCCCGGATGAGAGACTGCCCCGTCACGAGGTTGTCGAGGGCGACGGTCGCGGCGTCGGGCGAGATCCGCCACACGCGGCTGATGAGGCCGTTGGTCAGCTCGATCTCGTGCCGCGTGTCGTGCCGGACGACTCGCGCCGGTTCGGCAACCGTGGAGACGAGCCAGTCGGTTGACCGGCGCGCCGCAGGCGCGCGGGCGGGCCCCTGGGCGAGGAGCGGCAGCGCGAACACGATCGTGGCGAGCGACAACGATCGGAACATGACGGCCGCTCCTTCGGGCGCTTACTTCTTCGTGTAACCCGCCGGCAGGTTGAACACGTCTGCGGCAATCGGATCCGTCGAGATCGCAGTCACGGTCGTCGACATCGTCATGGCGCCCATCTGCGACATGGCGGCGGCCGCCTGGCCCGTGCCTTCGAACGCCATCGTCAGTTCCTGCGACATGGGCAGGCCGGCGTCGGTCAGGACCTTCTGCATTTCCAGCAGGCCCTTGGCCTGCGGACCATTCTGCGCGCCGAACATCGACCCGCCGAACCCGGCCTCGGCCGCGGCCTTGTTGACGGCCTTGTACTCTTCGACTCCTGGCCCGGAGTCCGTCACCCACGACACGCCGGTCATCTTCACCGTGATGGTCTCGCCGTTCATCGTCATGGGGAGGCTCACGTCAATCGCGAAGCCCTTGCAGGCGCGGCCGAGGATCGTCTTGGTCTGGCCGTTGGGCTTGACCGAGACGGTGACCTCCCCGAGTGTCACGGGCAGGTTGCCGGCCTGTTTTCCGGGGTCGGCGGCGGTGATTTCTTTCGTCAGGTGGTTGACCATCCACACCTGCTTCGCGGCGCCGTCGTAGAAGATGGAGAGTTCCTGCTGCATGACCTTGGTGTCTGCGCGCATGTTCTTGCCGTTCGTGCGCGTCACCATCTCGCCGTTGACCGCCATCGGTCCGGCGTTCATCGACATCGTCATCGTGACGCCGATGTCGGCGGCCGCCGACGGCGCCACGAGCAGGATGAGGGCCAGGACCGCCAACCACGTCTTCTTCATTCGCTCCTCCAGTGCCGGCTGCGCCGGTGTCAGTCATTGTCGCTCGGAGTCAGGGCCGACGTCAGGATTTTCGCGGCGACGATGTACGCGGGAACCCGGGAAGTGCGGCGGCGGGAGGGGCCGCGACGACCGTGGGGGCGGCCGTCGCGGCGAACGGGGGAACCGCGGTGTCAGTAGGCCGGGTAGAGACCGCCGCGGTAGGGGATGACCTGGCCCGGCCGCACGGTGATGTCGAAGGCGACGGGGGCGAAGCCCGGCGCGTAAAGCTCGATCCGGTGGTAGCCGACGGACACGGGAACCGGCTGTCCGCCGAAGTCACGCGCAATCCCCACGAACTGGCCGTCGATGTAGACCTCGGCGTAGTCCGGGTCGAGCAGGAAGCTCATGCCGCCGTATGCCAGCCCTGAGCGCATCGGGTAGTAGTAGGCGAAGCTGGGCCGCCAGCCGTAGTCGAAGTGGAACGAGAACGGGCGGCCGGCGAAGATCGAGACGCCGAGGCCGAGCAGCGTCCGGCCGCGCCACGCGTCGCGGTTGTAGCTGCCGTACCGGCGGTAGCCTGAGTCATACCGGCCGTAGTCGTAGCGGCCGTAGTCACGGCGATTGTCGTAGCGGCCGTAGTCGCGCCGGTTGTCGTAGCGCGGAGGATTCGCGCGCCAGTTCTCTTCCCGGCGATTGCTCTCGTAGCCGCGGTTGGAGCCGTCATTGCGGTTCGAGGTGTAGCCGCCGTTGTTCGAGCCGCGTGTGTCGGAATCGCGGTTGCCATAGCCGCGATTGTCGGTACCGCGGTAGCCGTTGTCGCTGCCGCGCTGCGAATCGCGGCGGACGGCGGAATCGCGCGCACCGCGCTCGTCGCTCGACACGGCCCCACGAGAACCGGTCTCGCGTCCGCGCCGCCGACTGTCGCTGCCCGGCTGCGCGAGGGTCGTCGTCGCGAGAGCCAGGGTCAGCAGGAACGCCGTCGGTGTCGCAAGTTGCAGTCTCATGGCCGTCTCCAGTGCCGCCCTTCTGAGTCAGGTGTTCGGGCGACACCCTCTATAAGGCAACCTCCCTGCCAACCCGAGATCCGCAGAAAATGGCCATATTTCTCCGCCAGCCCCGCCCCGCTCGCCAACCTGTCCTCTATAGAGGTCACACGCGCCTGCGCTGCCCCCGAGGGTCAGGCCCCTTTTCTCATTTCCGTCTCATTTCCGTCGGCCCCTCGGACTTCCGGTGTAACGTTGGCTGGTGTTTTCCGCTGCTTCCCGCGGCCGTTTGACCGCCAAGGACCTCGGTCGCTTCGCCGGCCGCACGCTGTTCGACCGACTCGGGCGCACCATGTGCCGCGCCGGATGCCTGCCTCGGAAGGAACTCTTCGAAGCGTGGGAAGTGGGACGGCGGTCGCGCCGCCTGTTTCGAGGAGGACGAGTAGTCGACCTCGCGGGCGGCCACGGCTTGCTGGCAGTCGTGATGCTTCTGCTCGATGATTCGTCGCCCTCGGCCGTCGTGGTCGACACGGCGATCCCGCCCTCGGCAGCGAAGATCCTGGCGGTCGCCACGGACGAGTGGCCCAGGCTGGCGGGACGCATCGTGTTCGAGGCGTGCCCCCTCGAGGAGTTCGAGCTGCATCCGTCCGACGTCGTCGTATCAAGCCACGCTTGCGGCGCACTGACGGATGTCATTCTCGAGAGGGCCGTAGACGCCCGGGCTCGAGTCGTCGTGCTGCCGTGCTGCCACGACGCGATT
>CAZJRM010000035.1:0-31637 GCA_964547975.1 uncultured Vicinamibacterales bacterium
CGAGACCCGCGGGAAAAACGGGCTCCCGTCGTCTACGGGAAGTATAGATACAAGGAGAAAGGCCGGGAACAGGGAACAGGGAACAGGGAACAGGCGATAGGGAAGAGGGGGGGGGCCGCAAGCCGAGGGCCGCGAGCCGTGAGCCGTGAGCCGTGAGCCGAAAGCCGCAAGCCGAAAGCCGAAAGCCGTGAACCGAAAGCCGCGAGCCTGTCAGTATCCCGCGTACGTGCCCACGCCCATCAGCGCGTCGTTGGGATAGTAATGATCGACGTTCTCGCGCGTGATGACGTGGTGGGGCACGAACACCGCCGGCGGCACGGGTTTCCGGCTGAGGAGATCAACCGCGAGCTTCACGAGCCCGTCGCCGTAGCGTTCGGGGAAGTACCCGACCGACGCGATGAGCGGCGTACGCGGCTGGCGCAACTCGGCGCGGGCGTCGGGTTCGGCGTTCTGACCGACGATGGCGCAGGTCTCGGCGCGGCCTGCCTCTTCGAACGCGCGGGCGGCGCCGAGCGCCGACGGGTCGTTGGCCGTGCCAACCAGGATTCGGCGCGCGGTGGTGGAACGCAGGTGTTTGCGCACGCGCTCGAGAGACGTCTTGAACTGGCCGTCGCCGTCGAGCGTGATGACCGGGCACGCCGGCGCTTCGTGCAAGGTTTCCCGGATGCCGGCCGCCACCCCCTTGATCCGCGCGTGGGGCAACGAGCCGGCGCGGGCGATCTCGATGAGGAGGATCTCATCGATCTTGCCGTGCCATTGCTGGCGGGCCCACCGGGCCAGCGTCCGGCCGGCGAGCAGCCCGGCATTGTAGTTGTTGGCCCCGTAGTAGGTGGCGCCGGGATGGGGAATGTCGATGGCGATGAGCGGGATGCCGGCCTCGAGGTACCGCGCGGCGATATCGGGAGCGATGGCTTCGTCGGTCTGGAACTCGATGACGAGGTGGACACCTTCGCGCACGAGGAATTCGGCGTTGCGGATTGCGGTCTTGGGCTGGTAACGATTGTCGACGATGACCAGGTCGAGGCCTTCGCGTTCGGCGGCCTTGACGAGGCCGGCCTGGACTTCGCGTGGAAACGAGGAGTCCTGCCCCTGGGCGGCGTAGCCGATGCGGAACCGGCGCCGTTTGCGGACCTCCGACGTCAGCCGGTAGCGGCTGGAGTCGACCTTCTCGAGGAAGCCGCAGTGGTAGAGGGTGTGCAGCAGGCGGAAACACATGCCCTTGCCGAAGCCGGTGCGGTCCATGACGTCGCGAAGACGCAGGGCGTCGCCCATGTGCTGAAAGGCGCCGAGTACCTCGGCGGCGTGCACGACGGACTTGATGAGATAGTGGTCGCGGGTCGGTGCCTCACGTCCGGCGGGTCGGTCGGCCTTCATGGAAGTTTTGTATAGCACAACTTCCAGTGCTGCGTCCGACAATCGTTCAGACACCTTCGTGGCAGGAACCTGCAGAAAACGGCCGAATCTCGGGTGCTATGGCGTGAAATGCGGGTGCCGCCGTGTTCCTGTATGCAAACCGGCGAATTGTCCGACGGCGATGCTTGCCGAGCCCGGACCTCGGGCGCACAGTAGTGGCGCCCTGGCGGAGGACTGTCTACTGCCGTCTTGGTTGGCATGACCAGTATTCACGGAGTTGGATGCCAATTCTTCGGAATCTTGGATTCCGGCCGAGTGGCGAAGACAGGCGACGTCCGGCGAATGGGGCCACAACGCCCCGGAAGTGTTAGGCTTGGCGCGATCGAGGGGTGTGAGCACCATCGCAAAGTGGTATGGCCACATAGTTGCTTGACGCCGGAGAGGATTGTCAAGGCACCTGCCTTTTTCGCCTCGTGAGGGAAGTTAGGAAGGGAGAACGCAATGCTTCGGAAACGCACGTTCGCGAGTGTCGTGCCGTGGGCCGCCGTCCTGCTTGTCATGGCCCTCGCCGTTCCGGCATCCCTCTCCGCGCAGGAAACGCGCGGGAGGATTACGGGCCGGGTCACTGACGCCACCCAGGCGACCATTCCCGGCGCGACGGTCACCGTGACCGACCTCGCCCGCGGAACCAACGTCTCGGTCGTCACCAACGAACAGGGCCTGTTCGTGGCCACCTACCTGCTGCCCGGCAACTACCGGGTCGTGGTCGAGTTGCAGGGGTTCAAGAAGTTCGTCCAGGAATCCCTGACGGTGCAGATCGCCGAAACGCGCAACCTCAATGTGGTCCTCGAAGTCGGCGCGATGGAAGAGTCGGTCAGCGTCACCGCCGAAGCGCCCCTGGTCAATACGTCCGATGCCAACCTCGGCCTCGTCGTCGACCAGAAGCGCCTGGCCTCGCTGCCCCTCATCCACGGCGACCCGTACAAGATCATGGGCCTGGCGACCGGACTCGCCCACTCGGGCAGCCAGCGGCTGGACCGTCCCTACGAGCCGACCCACATCGTCGGCTACGCCTACCAGGGCACGCGCAGCAATCGCAGCGACCTGCTCATTGACGGCGCGCCCAGCACGGCGACGGCCAACGCGAACGAAGTCATTGCGACCTACGTGCCGCCGTCGGACCTCGTCCAGGAATTCAAGGTGCAGACGGCGACCTTCGACGCCCAGTTCGGCAACACCGAAGGCGGCGTGACGAGCATCAGCATCAAGTCGGGCACGAACCGGTTCAAGGGCACGGCCTACTACTTCGCTGAACCCTACAAGCTGGGAGCGAACGACTTCTTCGGCAAGGCCCGCGGCCAGGGCATGATCAAGAGTTCGTCGGATCGGCCGGGCTTCACGCTCGGCGGGCCGCTCGGGATCCCCGGCCTCTACAGCGGCAAGGACCGCACCTTCTTCATGGTGGGCTTCGAGCACATCAAGGATGTGCGCCCGCGGTTCGACGCCGGCGCCAACACGTGGGTGCCGACCGAGGCGCTGCGCAACGGCGACTTCTCCGCCTACGCGTCGAACATTACCATCTACGACCCGCTGACGCGCGCCGGCACGACGACCTACCTCGGGCAGCCGTTCCCGGGCAACGTCATCCCGTCCGACCGGATCAGCCCGATCGCGAAGAAGATCCTGTCGTACTACTCGCTGCCGAAGAACCCCGGTCTTTCGGGCAACATCTTCGACTCGACGCTCCCGGAAATCGCCGACTACAACAGCGTCACCGGCCGTCTCGACCAGAAGCTCAGCAACAGCAACCGGATGTTCGCCCGCTACAGCTGGTACTTCCGGGACAGCACGTACAACAACTACTTGAACTCGATGGCGACCGAGACGATGTTCCAGTTCAAGTCGAAGCAGTTCGTCATCGACGACGTGCACATCTTCAATCCGACGACGGTGATGAACGTCCGCTACGGGTACAACCGGTTCGATCGGATTTCCGGGTTCCAGGACCAGGTGTACGGGTTCGACCTGACGAAGCTGGACTTCCCGGCGGCGTACAACAACTTCGTGCCCGCGGCGAGCCGGCTCTTCCCGCGTATCGACGTCGACGGCGACATGCTCGACATCGCCGTGGGCGGCGACAACCGGCCGGTCACGTCGCACACCGCGGCGGCGACAGTGAACAAGTCCATGGGGGCGCACTCGCTCAAGTCGGGCGCCGAGATGCGGATCTACGGTGAGCGCAACAATCCCCCCGGAAACGACCAGACGGGCCGCTACCAGTTCACCAACGCCTACACCCGCCAGAGCAGCGCCAGCGGCACGGACTATCTGGGTCTGCAGGCCTACGCCGCGTTCCTGCTCGGGATGCCGTCGACGACGACGATCGTCCGCCCGGCGGTCTACGACGAACACTCGACGACCCTGGGGTTCTTCGTGCAGGACGACTGGCGCGTGTCGAACAAGCTGACCTTGAACTTCGGCCTGCGCTACGAAGTCGAACGCCCGATGACGGAAGTGGAAGACCGCAGCGTGTCGAACTTCGACTACGACTACGTCCAGCCCATCCAGGGCGCGGCCCAGGCGGCGTACGCGAATCTCAACGATCCGTCGCTGAAGGCGCTGGTGCCCACGCTGAACGTCAAGGGCGGCCTGCTCTTCCTCGGCAAGGACACGAAGACGCTCTACAACACGCCGAAGGACTCGTTCCTGCCGCGTTTCGGCTTCACCTACCAGCTCACGCCGCGGACCGTCGTCCGTGGCGGCGCGGGCCTCTTCGCCGGCTTCCTCGGCGAGCGCCGCGGCGACGTCATCCAGACCGGGTACTCCCAGACGACGACGTTCCCGACGACGATGAATGCGAACGGCGCGCCGATTCCCTACAACATGAGCACGGTGCTCACGACGACGTCGATTCTCGAACCGGTGGGCAACTCGCTCGGCCGGGCGACCTCGCTCGGCAACAGTATTTCGTTCTTCAATCCCGATCCGAAGGTCTCGAAGCAGCTGCGGTGGCAGTTCGGCGTCCAGCGCGAGCTGGGTGCCGGGTGGACGGCCGAAGCGGTGTACGTCGGCAACTACGGTTACGACATCGAGATCTCGCGGAACATCAACGCGTTGCCGTCGAAGTACCTCAACGCCGACTCTTCGCGCACCGACGCGATGAACGCGAACAACACGTTCCTGTCGGGCTCGGTGGCCAACCCGTTCGCGGGCCTGCTGCCGGGGACGAGTTTCAACAACGCGACGATCGCCCGGCGGCAGCTGCTGCGGCCGTACCCGGCGTTCGGTGACATCACGACGACGGTCAACGACGGCAAGTCGTGGTACCACTCGGCGCAGGTCAGCGTGCAGAAGCGGTACTCGAAGGGGTACACCTTCGGCATGTCCTACACCTACTCGCACTGGATGCAGGCGACCGAGTACCTCAACGCGGGCGACGCGGAACCGACCAAGGTGATCTCGGACCTCGACGTGCCGCACCGCCTGTCGCTGAGCGCCATCTACGAGCTGCCGTTCGGCAAGGGCAAGCCGTTCCTGTCGGAAGCCGGCCCGGTCCTCGAGGCCATCGTCGGCGGCTGGCAGCTCCAGGGCGTGTTCACCTACCAGTCGGGCTTCCCGATCGGGTTCGGCGACGCGTTCTACAACGGCGGCGCGATCAAGCTCGACGACCGCTCCACCAAGAAGTGGTTCAATACCGACGTCTTCACCTCCATCCTGAGCAGTACGTCGACGTTGTCGACGCCGGTGGATCACCTCCGCACGCTGCCGCTGCGGTTCGACGATGTCCGCCGCGACAATATCCAGAACGTCGACCTGTCGCTGCTCAAGGGCATCAAGGTCAAGCAGGTCGAACTGCAGCTCCGCGCGGAGTTCATCAACGCGTTCAACGAGCCGTACTTCCCGGCCCCGGTCACCGGTGTGACCAGCGCGACGTTCGGCCAGGTGACGGCGTCCAACCAGGAAAACTACGCCCGGCGCGCGCAGCTCGGCGTGAAGATCCTGTTCTAGTCCGGTTCCTTCGGCGTCCGCACGCGCGGCCGCCGGCACCGCATCCATCCGGGGGCGTCGAACTCCTGTTCGACGCCCCCGTCGTCTGCCCCCGGGGAGGTTGGTCGTGAGCGTGTCATCCGTGCGCGGGAGAGTCGTGGCGTTCGTGCTCGCGGTCGCGTGTGCCGGCGTGCTGATGCCTCCTGGAGGCCCGGCCGCCGCCGAGGCCGCCTCCCCCGGGTGGGGCGTACGGTTCGCGGACACGGTCATGGCCACATGGCCCGATCCCACCACCATCGACCCGGCGAAGAACGGCTGGGAGTACAACACCGGCATCGTGCTCTTCGGGATGTCCAAGGTCTACGAGTCCACCCGCGACCCGAAGTACCTGGCCTACATCCGCCGGTGGGTCGACAGCTACGTCGACGCCAGCGGCACGCTCGGCTGGGACCAGACCCGCACGCACAACCTCGACTACATCCAGCCGGGCATGCTGATTCTGTTCCTCTACGAACAAACCGGAGACGTCCGCTACCGGACGGCGGCGAAGACCGTGCGGGACGCGTTCGCGTCGATCCCGAAGAACGCCGACGGGGGGTACTGGCACAAGGGAATCTACCCGAACGAGATGTGGGTCGACGGCATCTACATGGGACAGCCATTCCTGGTGCGCTACGGCCAGTTGTTCGGCGAAGAGGCCTTCGGGTACGACTCGGCGGTCTTCCAGGCGACGCTCGCGGCGACACACTGCCTCGACCCAAAGACCGGGCTGCTGTACCACGCGTGGGACCAGGACCGGAACGCCGCATGGGCGGATCCGAAGACCGGACGCTCGCCCGTCGTGTGGGGCCGTGGCATGGGTTGGTACGTCATGGCCCTCGTGGATATCCTCGAGCTCCTGCCGCGCAGCCACGCCGGCTATCCGACGCTCCTGGACCTCCTGAAGAAGAATGTCGCTGGCCTTGCGAAGGTCCAGGACCCGAAGACGGGGTTGTGGTACCAGGTGCTCGACAAGGGGACGACGCTGCCCGGGAACTGGCCGGAGTTGTCGTCCACCGGAATGTTCGTCTACGCCGTCCGCAAGGCCGTGCGGCTGAAGCTCGTGGACGCGAAGTACCTCGGCACGGCCGAGCGCGGGTGGAAGGGGCTGCAGGCCACGTTCGAGCAGGACGCGCAGGGGCGGCCGGTGTTCGTGGAAGCCGTGAAGGGCATGGGGGTCCAGAAAGACGCGGCCGGCTACCTGGCCGTGCCGCGCCTGAAGAACTCCACGCACGGCCTGATGGCGGCGCAGATTGCCGCGAGCGAAATGGAACCTCGCCCGGCGCGGCCTGACGTCTTCGAGCACTGGCCGGCGGGCCAGTCGCCTCTCGAGATCGGGCGGCGGGTCGGCGAGAACTGGGTCGTACGCCCGTTCCAGCGGCCGACCGCGTTCATCATCTACCCCGAGGTGTGTACCTGGTACGGAGCCCTGACCTTCGCGCACCTGTCGGCAAACCTCTCGCTCCAGGACCGCCTGGTGCACAAGTTCGATCCGCTCTTCGGCGAAGGCGCGAAAAACATCGGGCCGAACGCGCATGTCGACTACCGCGTGTTCGGAGCGGTGCCGCTGGAGATCTACCGGCAGACCGGTGACCGGCGATTCCTCGAACTCGGGCTGAGCTTCGCCGACAAGCAGTGGGAGACGACCACGCCCGATGGGATCACCACGGAAGCGCGCTACTGGATCGACGACATGTACATGATCACCGCCGTGCAGGTGCAGGCGTACCGCGCGACGGGTGATCGGAAGTATGTCGACCGGGCAGCGCTCGCGATGGTCGCGTACCTCGACCGCCTGCAGCAGCCCAACGGCCTGTTCTTCCATGCGCCCGATTCGCCGTTCTACTGGAGCCGCGGCAACGGGTGGATGGCGGCGGGCGCGGCGGAACTGCTGCGAGCGTTGCCGGCGGATCACCCCGCGCGTCCCCGCATCCTCTCCGGCTATCGCACGATGATGGCGTCGTTGCTGAAGATGCAGGGCGACGACGGTCTGTGGCGGCAATTGCTGGATCACCCGGAGGCGTGGCCCGAAACCTCGGGGACGGGCATGTTCACGTTCGCGATGGTGACCGGCGTGCGCGAAGGCTGGCTCGACGCGGCCACCTACGGACCGGCGGCGCGCAAGGCGTGGCTCGGCCTCGTCAAGTACATCGACGCCGACGGGAATATCAGCCACGTGTGCGCGGGCACCAACAAGGGGCCCAGCGTGCAGTACTATCTGGACCGCTCCCGCAATACCGGCGATCTGCACGGGCAGGCGCCGATCCTCTGGACGGCGTCGGCGTTCCTGCGCTGACGTAATCGCCCGGAGGTGTGTTTGTCTGGTGTGGCGCAGGGCTTCAGCCCTGCGGTGCAGGCCTGCTCACGTGGGGAACCCGTCATGTACTCCCGCCTTGTCCGACCTGCCGCCCTCGCCCTCGTACTCGTCGCCGGTCTGATCGCGGTACCCGCAGGCCAGACCGTACGACCCGCCGAGCCGTTGACCGCGCTGTCCGGCCGCCTGTTCGACTTCGGCCCCGGGGTCGTCCAGTCCGGTGCCGTGCCCGTCCTGGCCGACTCGCGGTACGACCCGGCGCGCGGGTTCGGATTCCTCGAGGCGTCAGGGATCGCGTGCGTGGACCGAGGCACCTCCGACGCGCTGCGCAGCGACGTCTGCACGAGCGCCTCGGCGTTCCGTTTCGCCGTCGACCTGCCCGAAGGCAATCATCGGGTGACCGTGACGCTGGGAGACGCCGAAGGAGAGTCGGAGACCACGGTTCGCGCGGAGTCTCGACGGCTGCAGATCGAGCAGGTCAAGACGGCGCGTGGCGAGTTCGCCGTTCGTTCGTTCGTGGTCAATACGCGGACGAGCCGCCTGCGCGCGGGCGGAACGGTGGCGCTCAAGAGCCGCGAGATCGGTGCCGCCCACTGGGACGACCGCCTGACGATCGAGTTTGCCGGCCGGCGACCGGCCGTCGCGTCGATCGAAATCACGCCCGCGCCCGACGCGACCACGGTATTCCTGGCCGGCGATTCGACGGTCACGGATCAGACCGCCGAGCCCTGGAGCGCCTGGGGCCAGATGCTGCCGCGGTTCTTCGACGCCAGCGTCGCGGTGGCGAACCACGCCGAGTCCGGGGAGAGCCTGCGGTCGTTCGCCGCCGAACGCCGCCTCGAGAAGCTCTTCGAGTCGATGAAGCCCGGCGATTACCTCTTCCTGCAGTTCGCGCACAACGACCAGAAACTCGGCGACGACACGAGCGAGTACGCCACGCTGCTGAGGCGCGTCGCGACCGAGACGCGTCAACACGGCGGCGTGCCGGTGTTCGTGACGTCGATGCACCGCCGCCGATTCTCGGACGACGGGAAGATCGTCGAGTCGCTCGGGCGATTCCCTGAGGCGATGCGTCGGGTGGCCGCGCAGGAAGGGGTCGCGCTGATCGACCTGAACGCGATGAGCCGGCGACTGTTCGAATCGCTCGGCCCTGATGGGACGCTGCGCGCGTTCGTCCACTATCCGGCGGGCACGTTCCCCGACCAGCCGGAGGCGCTCGAGGACGACACACACTTCAACGCGTACGGCGCCTACGAACTGGCGCGAACCGTCGTCCAGGGGATCCGGCAGGCCGGGCTCGGCCTCGCGTCCCGCCTCGCATCCGACGTCAGTCCGTTCGACCCGTCGAAGCCCGATCCCGTCGAGCAGTGGAGCCTGCCCACGAGCCCCAGCTCGAAGCCGGCGCCGACGCCGCGCGTCAGCATGCCCGCCCCGGACCGCCCGACGTTGTTCCTGGTCGGCGATTCCACGGTGCAGACGCCGACGACGGGGCAACTCGGCTGGGGCACCGCCATCGCCCATTACTTCGACGCGCAGAAGATTCGCGTGGTCAATCGCGCGCTCGGCGGCCGGAGCAGCCGGACGTTCCGGACCGAAGGACACTGGGGCCAGGCGCTCGGCGAGATGCGCAAGGGCGACTACCTCCTGATCCAGTTCGGACACAACGACGCCAGTTCGCTCAACACGGGGCGCGCGCGCGGCACGATCCCCGGCACCGGCGACGAGACGAAGGACGTCGTGATGCAGGCGACGGGGAAGACCGAGTCGGTCCACACCTTCGGGTGGTACCTCCGGAAGTACGTCGACGATGCCAGGGCCCTCGGCGTCAACCCCGTCCTGTGCTCGCTCGTGCCCCGGAACAACTGGACGAGCGGGCGTGTGGATCGGTCGACGGACTCGTACGTGGCGTGGACGAAGCAGGTGGCCGACGCGGCGGGCGTACCGTTCCTCGACCTGAACGACCGGGTGGCCCTGCACTACGAGACGCTGGGCGAACCCCGGGTGACCCGCGACTACTTCTACTCGGATCGGACGCACACGTCGCCCGGCGGGGCGCAGGCCACGGCGCTCGTCGTCATCACCGCACTCCGCGACAGCGGCCATCCGCTGTCGGCCATGCTCGGCACCACGTTCTCGGGACGGCCGTGGACGATCGAGACCCGCGAGGAGTGGGACGACCCGTCGATCCTGCACATCGGTGAAGAACCGGCGCACGCGACGATGACGACCTACCCGACGGAGGCGATGGCGCGTGCGCGAGTGCGGGAACGATCGCCGTGGTTCCGCTCGTTGAACGGCGCCTGGACGTTCCAGTACGCGGCGAGCCCGGCGGCGAGGACGGCCGGGTTCGAACAGCCGTGGTTCGATGATTCGGCCTGGTCGGAGATCAAGGTGCCCGGGAACTGGGAACTGCAGGGGCACGGGATGCCGATCTACTCGAACTCTCGCTACCCGTTCGCGTACGACGCGAAGAATCCCAGAGCACCGAGAAGCGACAACCCGGTGGGTTCGTACCGCGTGGTCTTCACCATGCCGGAAGCATGGAGAGGCCGCAGCACGTTCATCCACTTCGCCGGCGTGGACTCGGCGTTCTACGTGTGGGTGAACGGGCATCGCGTGGGCTATCACGAAGACAGCCGCCTGCCCGCCGAGTTCGACCTGACGAGGTTCGTCGAGCCGGGCCCGAATGTGCTGGCCGTCGAGGTGTACCGGTGGAGCGACGGGTCGTACCTCGAGGACCAGGACATGTTCCGCCTGAGCGGGGTCTTCAGGGAGGTGTATCTCCGGTCGACCGCCGACCGCCACGTGCGGGACTTCGAGATGCGGGCCGATCTGCCGCCGTCCGGGCGGGACGCGTCGCTCGTGACGACCGTGACCGTGTCGAATCGGGCGAGCCGGGCGCAGTCGGCCGGCCTGTCGGTCCGCTTGATCGACGCCGACGGGCGTGACGCGGCCGGCGTCGTGACACGGAAGGTCCAGCTTCGTCCGCGCGCCGACGCCACGAGTGTCCTCACCGTGCCGGTCCGCGCGCCGCGCCGCTGGTCGGCCGAGACCCCCTACCTGTACACGGCCGTGCTCACGCTGACGGACGAAGCGGGACAGCCCATCGAAGTGACCTCGTCGCGGGTGGGGTTCCGGCGCGTGGAGATCCGGGACGGCCGGCTGCTGGTCAACGGCCAGGCGATCCTCGTGAAAGGCGTCAATCGCCACGAGCACAGCCCGGACTCCGGGCACTTCGTCGAACGATCGTGGCTGGTGCGGGACATCGAGTTGATGAAGCAGCACAACATCAACGCCGTGCGCACCGCGCACTATCCCAACGATCCGGAGTGGTACGACCTCTGCGACGAGTACGGCCTCTACGTCATGGACGAGGCGAACGTCGAGAGTCACGGGTACGGCCTGGGGCCCGAGAACCGCCTGGCCAACGATCCCGCGTGGAAGGCCGCGCACCTCGATCGGATCGCGCGTATGGTCGAACGGGACAAGAACCACCCGTCGATCGTGTTCTGGTCGCTTGGCAACGAGGCCGGCGACGGACCCAATTTCGCGGCGGCTTACGCGTGGACGAAGCAGCGCGATCCGTCCCGGCCGGTGCACTACCAGGGCAGCACGCGGCGCGGGGGCTCCAACTCCGACATCAATTCCTTCATGTATCCGACGCCGCAGGATGTGGTCGAGAAGGCGACGTTGCGGCCGACGATGCCGCTCATCATCTGCGAGTACTCCCACGCGATGGGGAACAGCAGCGGCGGATTGAAGGAGTACTGGGACGTCTTCTACGCAGGCACCAACGCGCAGGGGGCCTTCGTGTGGGACTGGGTGGACCAGGGGATTCGTCAGCCGGTGCCCGCCGCGAAACGGCGTGAGGGCGGCCCGTCGACCTTTTTCGCATACGGTGGTTACTGGGAGGATCGGGCCGGCGTGCGGAACGACAGCGCGTTCTGTCAGAACGGCCTCGTCGCGGCGGATCGGCAACCGCATCCCGGGCTGGCGGCGATCAAGTACGTCTACCGGTATCTGCACGCGTCGCCGGTGAACCTCGCCGACGGCAGGATCGCGGTGAAGAGCTGGTACGACGAGATCAATCCTCGCGACCTCGTCGAAGGACGCTGGGAGGTTCTGGCCAACGGAACGCCCATCGCCACGGGCACGATGCCCGACCTCGACCTCGCGCCGCGTCAGCCGAAGACCTTCGGGCTGGGGCTGCCCGCGCTCCAGTCCGAACCGGGCGTCGAGTACTTCCTCAACGTCAGCTTCGTGCTGAAGCGCGACACGCCGTGGGCGTCGCGCGGGCACGAGGTGGCATGGGAGCAGTGGCCGCTGACACTGCCGGCGAAGCCGCAGGGACCGGCGGTCGTGTCCGACGTGCCCGCGCCATCGAACCCGTTGTGGATGCGCGAGGACGGCACGCTGGTACGCTTCACCGGGCGCGAGTTCGCGTTGATCTTCGACCGGCTGAACGGCGTCATCCAGTCCTACAGTTATCGTACCGTGAAGGTGCTGGAGCGCGGGCCGCTGCCCGATTTCTGGCGCGCGCCCACCGATAACGACGCCGGCGCGTGGAAGGCGCTCGGCGCGGCGGCCAGGACCGATGCGTCACTCGACATCCAGGCCTGGCGGACCGCCGGGCCTGGCTGGAAGGTGACGGATGTCCAGGTGAAGCGCCTCGATGACTCGACCGCGTCCATCGTCGTGCGGGGCGCGCTGCCCGGTGTTGGCGCGTCGTACGACATGACGTACGAGATCAACGGCGCCGGTGAGGTGACGGTCGGCGCCGACTACCGCCCCGGCGGCAGACCCGTGTCGATGATGCCGCGTTTCGGCCTCGAACTTGTGGTCAGCCCGGGGTTCGAGCGCCTGTCGTGGTACGGGCGCGGCCCCGCCGAGACCTACCAGGACCGGGCGTTCGAGCGCGTGGGCCTGCACACGTCGACGGTGGCACGCGAGTGGACCGAGTACGCGAGGCCCCAGGAGAACGGCAACAAGACCGATGTCCGCTGGGTCGAACTGCTGAACGACCGGGGCCTCGGGCTTCGCGCCGAGGGGCTGCCGCTCCTCAACGTGACCGCCCGCCACGTGCGGACGAGCGATATCGAGCAGGCCGACTACGCGATGGACCTGCCCGTCCGGCGCGAGATCTACCTCAACCTCGACCTGGCGCAGATGGGCGTCGGCGGGATCGACAGCTGGACGAAACTGGCTTATCCGATGGAGTCCTATCGGATCGCCGGCGACCGATCCCACGCGTATCGACTGCGGTTGTTCCCCGTCTTCCGTCCGCCAGCGCGCTGACGTCGCGCCGCCGGTTGCGTCGGGCGTAGAATACCCCGGTGTCAGGCTCCGGCCCCGACAACGGCGGCGGCCGACGCGACCAGGAGGACCGTGATGCGGAGATTCGTCGCTGGAATGGTGTTGGCCGTCGGGCTCGTGGCCGCGACGGGCGCGTTCGGGCAGCCGGCGCAACTCCCGGTCGAGACGCCCGCCCAGAAAGAGGCGCGGCTGCAGTGGTGGACCGACGCGCGCTTCGGCATGTTCATTCACTGGGGACTCTACGCGCTGCCTGCCCGGCACGAGTGGGTCAAGAAGTACGAACGCCTGACCGACGGCGAGTACCAGAAGTACTTCGAACAGTTCAATCCCGATCTGTACGAGCCGCGTGCCTGGGCGAAGATGGCGAAGGCCGCGGGCATGAAGTACGCCGTCATCACCTCCAAGCATCACGAAGGATTCACGCTGTTCGATTCGAAGTTCACCGACTACAAGGCCACGAAGACGCCGGCCGGGCGGGATCTTCTCAAGGAGTGGGTCGAGGCATTCAGGGCCGAGGGTCTCAGGGTCGGCTTCTACTACTCGCTCATCGACTGGCATCACCCGTCGTACACGATTGACCGCGTCCACCCGCAGAGCGCCCAGACCGACGCGGAGTACGCGGCGCTCAACGCGGGCCGCGACATGACCGTCTACCGCCAGTACCTGAAGGACCAGGTGCGCGAGCTGCTGACGAACTATGGGCGCATCGACGTCATCTGGCTCGACTACTCGTTCCCGGATGGCAAGCATGGCAAGGGGCGAGCGGACTGGGACTCCGTGGGCCTCCTGAAGATGGTGCGCGAGCTCCAGCCTCAGATCATCGTCAACGACCGCCTGGACCTGCTCGACGTGCCCGGTGGCTGGGATTTCCGCTCGCCGGAACAGTTCAAGCCTCGCGAGTGGGTCACGATGAACGGGCAGCGGGTGCCGTGGGAGACGTGCCAGACGTTTTCCGGCTCGTGGGGGTACCACCGCGACGAAGCGACGTGGAAGAGCCCGTCACAGCTGATCGAATTGCTGGTCGACACGGTCAGCAAGGGCGGGAACCTCCTGATGAACGTCGGCCCGACGGCGAGAGGCACGTTCGACGAGCGGGCGCAGGACAGGCTGGCCGCGTTCGGACGATGGATGCAGGTGAACGGCCGGTCCATCTACGGCGCGACTCAGGCGCCGGAAGGGTTCAGGGCTCCGGCCAACTCGCTCCTGACCTACAACCCTCGTACGAAGCGGCTCTACGTCCACCTGCTCGCCTGGCCCATGGGCGAACTGGTCCTCGAAGGGTATGGCGGCAAAGTGGCCTACGCGCAGTTCCTCCACGACGCCTCCGAAGTGAAGATGAGCGCCCGAAGGGACGCGACGTGGCTGAGTGAGGCCGGGCGCGCGGGAGACCTGGTTCTGAAGCTCCCCATCGTCAAGCCCGGCGTCGAGATCCCCGTGGTCGAACTGACCCTCAAGTAGCCGCGGAGCCTGCCATGGCGTGGGGATCTCGTTGGCATTCCGCCGCGCGTGTCGTCCTGGCGTATACGGTCGCCGCCAGCCTGTGGATCCTGCTGTCGGACCGGCTCCTGTATCTGGTGCAGCCGGATCCGCTGGAGGCGATGCGGTGGGCCATGTACAAGGGCTGGGCGTTCGTGTTCGTCACGGCCGCGCTGCTTGCCGTCGTACTGCTCGCGGAAGAGCATTCGCTGGCCCGCAGCCACGAGGCCTTGACGCGGACCGAGCGGCAGATGCGAGAGGCGCAGGACCTGGTGCAGCTGGCGCTCGAGGGGGCCAGCATCGGCGTCTGGCGCCATGACGTCGCGTCCGGCGCCGTGCTGCTCGACGAACGTGCCCGGACGCACTTCGGGCTGGCCTCGTCCGAGACCACGATCGAAGGGATGCTGGGCTGCCTGCACCCCGACGATGTGGGGCAGGCGAGGCGTGACATGCTGGCGCAGACGAGCCCGGGCGGTGCCGCCTGGTCCTCCACCGAGTTCCGGGTCGTCCATCCCGATGGCGCGTGTCGATGGCTGGCGTTCTGCGCGCGGGTCCAGCGGGAACCGGGGACGGACACCATCGCCCGGTCGTCGAAGGCGTTCGGCACGACGCAGGACATCACCGCGCGGAAGACCGCCGAAGAGTCACTTCGCCGCAGCGAGGCGGAGTTCCGGGCGATCTTCGAGGACGCGTCCATCGGCATCGCCCAGGCCGATCCGTCCGACGGCCGGCTGGCGCGATTCAACGAGACGTTCGTGCGCATCACCGGGTTCGGCCCGGACGAGTTGCTCGGCATGCGGTTTTCGGATCTGACGCATCCCGACGATCGCGAGCGAGACTGGCGGATGTTCGAGCAGGCGCGCGAGGACTCGTCCCGGCTCTATTCGATCGAGAAGCGGTACGTCCGCAAGGATGGTTCGGTCGTCTGGGTTCGTGTGAACGCGACGTTCATCCGGGATACGTCGGGCGTGGCCGTACGAACGGTTGCCACCTGCGAGGACATCACGGAGCAGCACGAGGCGCTGCAGCGACTCTCGGCACAGCACGACGAACTGGTACGGTGGCGTGACGCCACGCTGGGCCGCGAAGAACGGGTGCTGGAGCTGAAACGCGAGGTGAACGACGCGCTCGCGCTGGCCGGCCGGCCTCCGCGCTATGGATCCCCGGCCGAACCCCTGACGGCGCCGTCCGGCTCCGGGAACAGGTACACGTGATGTCCGCCTGGACGTGGGTCGGGTGGCGCCGGCGAGCTGACTCCGAACTCGAGCGGGAACGGTGGCGGCTTGAACGGATCATCGAGGGCACCGACGCCGGGACCTGGGAGTGGGACGTCGACACCGGCGTCATCACCATCGATGACCGATGGGCCAGGATGCTCGGCTACGAGGTCTCCGAACTCCTTCCCACGACGATTGAGACCTGGCGCTCGCTGGTCTACCCGGACGACCTGGCGACGGCCGAGACCGCCATCGAACGCCACATTCAGGGTCACACGCCGCGCTACGAGGCCGAGTTCCGTATGCGGCACAAGGATGGACGGTGGGTCTGGATCCTCGACCGGGGCCGCCTCTTCACACGGACGGCATCCGGCGGGCCTGGCCGGATGTTCGGCACGCACCTCGACATCACGGCACAGAAGCAGGCTGAGGAGCACCTCCGGTTCAGTGAACTCCGGTATCGCACGCTCGTCGAACGGGCGCTCGACGGCGTGGTGACGCTCGGACCCGACCGCCGCGTCCTCTCGGCCAACGCGTCGTTCGGCGCGCTGGTGGGGATTCCTCCCGCCGAACTGACGGGTCGGCTGTTCGATGACCTGGTGAACGCCGACGAGCGGGCCAGTGCGGCCCGGCGTCTGGCGGGTCCGGAGGTCGGTGCCGCGCCGATGAGCGAGTGGGCGCTCGTGCGCCCTGACGGGAGTGTCGTCACCGTCGAGGTGAACGCGCGTGTGCTGCCCGACGGCCGGCTGCTGGCGCTGGTCCGCGACATCAGCGCGCGCAAACGCGCCGAGCAGGCGGCGCGCACGGCCGAAGCCGAGATGCGACGCCTGCTCGACGGGGCCGAACGGTCCCGGCGTGCGCTCCTCAGCATGATCGAGGACCTCCGTCTCGCCGAGTCCCTCACGCACCTGCAGACCACGGCGCTGAACGCCGTGGCCAACGCGATCGTGATGACCGACGCCCAGGGCACGATCCTGTGGGCCAACCCGGCGTTCGAACGGCTGACGGGGTACCACCCCGACGAGGTCCGGGGGCAGAACCCGCGCGTCCTGAAGTCGGGCGCCCACGACGACGGCTTCTACCGCGGGATGTGGGAGACGATCGCGTCGGGGCGGACGTGGCACGGTGAGGTCGTCAATCGCCATAAGGACGGCCATCTGTATCCGGAAGACATCGCGATTACGCCGGTGTTGGGACCGCAGGGCGTCGTCACGCATTACGTGGCCGTCAAGCAGGACGTGACGGCCAGAAAACAGTTCGAGGCCGCGTTGCGGGAGAGCGAAACCCGCTTCCAGCAGGTCACCGAACACGTCGGCGAATGGGTGTGGGAGGTCGACAAGGCCGGGCTGTACACCTATGCCAGCCCCGTCGTCGAGAAGGTGCTCGGCTACCGGTCCGACGAACTGGTCGGCGCCCTGCACTTCTACGACCTCTTCGCACCCGAGCATCGGGCCGCGCAGCAGGCGGCGGCGTTCGCCCACTTCCGCGACGGTCGGCCCTTCGTACGCTTCCGCAACGAGGCGCGTCACAAGGACGGCCGACCCGTCGTGCTGCAGACGAGCGGCACGCCGCTCTTCGACGCGGATGGCGTGCTGAAGGGATATCGGGGCGTGTCCGACGACATCACCGAGCGCGAACGTCTCGAGGCGCAGTACCTGCGGGCGCAACGCCTCGAGGGGATCGGGGCGCTCGCCAGCGGCATCGCGCACGACCTGAACAACATCCTCGCGCCGATCCTGATGGCGGTGCCCCTCGTGCGTGAAGCCACGCGCGAGCCGGAGAGCCAGGCCCTGCTCGAGACGGTCGAACTGAGCGCGGCCCGCGGTGCCGACATCATCAAGCAGTTGCTGACCTTTGCCAGGGGCAAGCCCGGCGTGCGCGTGCCGCTGCCGTTGCGCCACCTGGTGCGGGACATGGCCAAGATCGTGGCCGAGACGTTCCCGCGCGATATCCAGGTCCGGACGGACGTGGCGGGCGACCTCTGGCCGGTGCTGGGAGACGCCACCCAGTTGCACCAGGCGCTCATGAACCTGTGCGTCAACTCCCGCGATGCCATGCCCGACGGCGGGCTGCTCACGATCACCGCGCGAAACGCGTCGGTCGGCGCCGAGCGCGCGGCGCTGAACCCGGACGCGTCGCCGGGCGACCACGTCTGCGTGAGCGTCAGCGATACGGGCGAGGGCATCCCGAAGGCGCACCTCGACCGGATCTTCGATCCGTTCTTCACCACGAAGGAGGTCGGTCACGGCACCGGCCTCGGCCTGGCGACGTTGCTCGGCATCGTCCGCGGGCATGGAGGGTTCATCCAGGTCGACACCAGGGAAGGTGGCGGGACGACCTTCGACCTGTATTTCCCGGCGGCCCCGCATCACGTCGTCGACAGTCCGGCCCTGCCGGCGTCGCGGACCCGAGGCGGCGCCGGCGAACTCGTCCTCGTGGTCGACGACGAAGCGCCGATTCGCGAGACGGTCCGAACGGCGCTGGAGTCGGCCGGTTACCGCGTTGTGGTCGCGATGGATGGGGCTGAAGGCCTGGCGTCGTTCCGCACGCACCGGCACGAGGTGAAGGCCGTGCTCACCGACATGATGATGCCGGTGATGAATGGCCCGACGATGATCGGCCGGCTGCGGAGCCTGGCGCCTGACGTCGCCATCGTGGGCATGACCGGTCTCCCCGAACGGGCCGGAGTCAAGGGGCTCGATGGCCTCGAGTTGTCGTCCCTGCTGACGAAGCCGTTTTCGGTGGATGACCTGCTGGCGGCGCTGGACCTGGCGCTCCGCGCCTCCGGGGCGGCCGATTCCCGGGGCTGACGCGCGTTCAGTGGTCGAGGGCTTCGCGGACGCGCGCGGCCAGTTCGCGCATCGAGAACGGCTTCTGGATGAAGTGGGTGTCCTCCTCGACCACACCGCGGCGCGCGATGATATCGGCGGTGTACCCCGACATGAAAAGGCGCCGCAGGCGCGGGCTGCCGGCCTGGAGGATCCGCGCGAGGTCCCGGCCGTTCATGCCCGGCATCACGACGTCGGCCATCAGCAGGTGGATGCCTCCGGCGTGCGCGTGGGCGGCCCGGATGGCGTCGGCGGGCGTGGCCGCGGCCAGCACCCGATAGCCGAGACGTTCCAGCATCATGCGGCCCATCTCGAGCACGGCAGGTTCGTCTTCCACGAGCAGGATGGTTTCATGACCCCGCACGGTGGCGCCTGAGGAGGGGGCCGTGCCCACGCCGGCGGTTTCGCCGGCGTAGCGCGGCAGGTAGATCCGGAACGTCGTGCCCCGTCCTAGTTCACTGCGGACGTCGATGAACCCGTCGTTCTGCTTGACGATCCCGTACACGGTCGCCAGCCCGAGACCGGTCCCGCGTCCCAGCCCCTTGGTCGTGTAGAACGGCTCGAAGAGGTGCGCCAGGACCTCTTCGTCCATGCCCTCGCCATTGTCGCTGACCGTGAGGACCACGAAATCACCCGGGGCCGAGCCCTCGAATTCTGTCCCGGACGCCTGGTCGATCGTGGTGACGGACGTCTCGATGGCCAGGGCGCCACCGGCTTTGAGGGCATCGCGCGCGTTGACGGCCAGGTTGATGATGACCTGGTCCACCTGCGCGGGATCCATCTTGACTGGCCAGACGTCCTGGCCGGGTTTCCAGGCGAGCGCGATGTCCTCACCAATCAGGCGGCGGATCATCGTGATCATGCCGCCGATCACCGCGTTGAGGTCGAGGACACGCGGACTGATGGTCTGCTTGCGCGCGAAGGCGAGGAGTTGTCGCGTCAGCGCGGCGGAGTGTTCGGCGGCCTTCTGGATCTCGCGCAGGTTGGCGTCGACGGGTTCTCCCGCTTCGGCGTTCATCATGGCGAGTTCGGCGTGTCCCATGATGACGCCCAGCATGTTGTTGAAGTCGTGCGCGACTCCACCCGCCAGGCGCCCGACCGACTCCATCTTCTGCGACTGCAGCAACTGCCCCTGGAGGCGTTCCTGCGCGGCCTCCGCCGCCTTCCGATCGGTGATGTCCTGGTTCGCGCCGATGACACGAACGGTGCGGCCGGACGCATCCTTCTCGACCCGGAACCAGACGTGGACGTCGAGCACGGTGCCGTCGGCGCAGAGGATCTTCGTGTCGACGCCCTCTTCAAAGGTCGGATCCGTGGTGGCCACGGCCCGGGCCAGCGCGTCGGCCACCCGCCAGGACTCTTCGGGCGGGACGAAGCTGCGCGCAAAACGCTCCGCGGTCATGCGCGACCCGCCGACGGCGTCCGCCGTCGTCCGGTGCAGGGCGTAGTACTGGTCGTCGAAGACGAAACACAGATCGGCGGGGTCGTACTCCCAGTGCCCCATCCGCACGAGGCGCAAGGTGTCGCGCAGCCGGCGTTCACTCGCGTCGCGGGCCGCTTCGGCCCGCTTGCGCGTCGTGATGTCCTCGAAGGTCGCACAGACCTGGAACGGGGCGGTCTCGCCGGGTTTGAAGAGGGGAGTGGCGTGCACCGACAACCAGGAGTAGGTCTGTGTCGCCGGATTGAAGACCCCCATGACCACCGGTCCGACCGGTTGACCGGTCCGGAGCGCCACCATCGCCGGGTGCTCGTCGCCCGGAAGGTCCGTCATGTCCTCCCGGACGCTGCGCCAGGCGGGGTCCATGGACGTGAGGCCCATCATCTGGTCGAGCGTCAGTCCCAGGATACGTTCGGCGGCCTTGTTGGCGGACACGATGGCGCCGTCGGCGGCCTGGAACACGACGCCCTGAGGCGTCGTGTCGAACAGGTGTCGTGCCTGTTCGGACGTGATCCGCGGTGGGGCCGTCGTGCTGACGAGACGGATGACGTCGCTCATGGGCGTCTGTGGGGCAGAATGGCGTCATGATGCCGAATGACGGCCACCGTTTCAAGGGGATTCGCGGGAGGCAACACTGCGGGCCTCTCTTCCGTCAAAGTTCCCAGGGAGGACTGCTGCCGTGAAGAGAACACTCAGTGCCCGTGCGATCACCGTCGTTGCCGCGTGTGCCGCTGCCATCCTGATGGCGCCCGGAGCCGACGCCCAGACCACGGGGTCGTTCGACCGGTCGCTCAACGTATCCGGGCGTCCCGCCGTCACGGTCCGGTCCGGCGCCGGGGAGATTCGCGTCCGCACCGGGGCGTCCTCGTCCGTTCGGGTGGTCGGCCGCATCGAGGCCAATCACTCGTGGCTCGGTGGCAGCGATGTCGGCCGCCGGATCAAGGCCATCGAGGCCAATCCGCCCATCGAACAGCAAGGGGCTACGATTACCATCGGGCGATTCGCCGACGAGGACCTTCAGCGGGATCTGTCGATCAGCTACGACGTGACGGTTCCGTCCGAGGCATCGGTCAACGCCAAGACGGGGTCGGGTCGCATCGAGGTGGGTGAGGTGAAGGGCCAGGTGGCCGCGAACAGCGGTTCGGGGGCGATTGTCATCGGCCGCATCGGTGGGGCCGTGACCGCGTCGGCCGGCTCGGGGAGTATCGACGTCGACGGAGCCGCCAGCCTGGAGGCCAATACCGGGAGCGGCTCGATCGCGGCCCGGGGCGTCGCCGGGACGACGAAGGCCAGGAGTGGGTCGGGCAGCGTGACGCTCAGCCTGAGCGGAAAGGGCGATATCGAGGCGTCGGCGGCCTCCGGAGACGTCACGGTGACCGGCGTGGACGGCTCGGCCCGCGTCTCGAGTGCCAGCGGGTCGGTGTCGGTGACCGGTCGGCCGTCGGGGGCCTGGTCGATTCACTCGGCGTCAGGCCGCGTCAGGTTGAGCCTGCCGGCGGATGCGGCGTTCGACCTCGACGCCAGGTCGAACTCCGGCGGCATCGACACGTCGCACCCGGTGACGATGACCGGGAGCATCGAGAAGCGTACGGTGCGAGGGAAGGTGCGTGGCGGCGGACCGCTCGTCGAAGTGACGTCGGCCTCCGGGGGGATCACGATTCGTTAGCCGGCCCATCCGGAGCCGGGTCCGGCGATGGGCGTGACGCCGGGCTGAGACCAGGCGGTGTCGGGGTTCCGTGCTAGTATTCGCGTACCGGCCGCGTTTCGCTTCCGTGCCCACCCTCCGCGCGCGTCGGCAGCGAGATGGTGATGACAACCTCGACCCGCCCGTGTGTCCGTGCCCCGCTCCTGGTCGTCCTGGCGGTCGTGGCCGCATCGGTGGCGGTGCGCACCGGAGGCGTCCCACAGTTGCCCGCGCCGCCCGGCCTTTTCGTCGCCTCCGACTGCGAGGTCAAGACGCAGTTCTCGGCGGAGACGAAGTCGACCGTCGTCCAGTTGATGATCGTGCCGCCTTCACCCGGGAATCAGCCCTCGGCGGCGTCCTTGCTCTTCCGTGTCGAATCCGCCAGGGGCGGCGAGGGGACGGCACCGGCGAAGATCGACCTGATCGCCATCCCGTCCGTGACGTCGAACCCGAACATCATTCGCGGCCTCGAACTCGAGTTCCGGGTTGAACGCACGGGGGCCGATCCGCTCCGGCTGTTCTACATGGGCAACGCCTGGAGCAATTTCGGTTTCGCCACCCCCGGAGAAGAAGTGACCCGCACGAGTTTCGCTCTCGGCGTACCGGACATCCAGACCCTGATGGCGGCGGACCGCGTCTCCGGCCGGGTGATGAACTTCCCGTTCGAATTCGCCAGCCGTCATTTCGCGGCGCTGCGAGTGTTTGCCCTGGCCACGGGGATTCCCGCCCCTCCCGACAAGAAGCGCTGACGCGCCATCCGCCCGGAACCCATGAAACACGCCATCTTGCTGTGCGCATTGCTGCTGGCTCCGCTGGCGGCGCAGGAACGCCCGTCCGCGCCGTCTCGCGACCCCGAGTTCCCGCCGGAACTCGTGACGTTCGGTCCGCCTTCGTCGCGGCCCCTGCTGGCGGGGACCGGCGGCTCCACCTGGGACCGCCGCATCCGTGAACGCGGGTGGATCCTGCGAGAGGGCGGGCAGTGGCATCTCTGGTACACCGGCTACAACGACGCGCGTTCGCCGGGCCGCTTCCTTGGGTACGCCACGTCGGCCGATGGCCTGACGTGGACGCGCTGGCCCCGGAATCCGCTCACCACCGTCGGATGGGTGGAGGACATGTGCGTGGTCGTCCATGGCGGGACGTACTACATGTTCGCCGAGGGCAAGGACGACATCGCGCACCTGCTGACCTCGACCGACCGTGTGCACTGGCAGGAGCGGGGTCCCCTCGATATCCGGACGACGGCTGGGGCCCCGATCTCCGCCGGGCCCCGAGGTACGCCGGCGGTCTGGATCGAGGGCGACACGTGGTGGCTGTTCTACGAACGTGAAGACCTCGCCATCTTCGCCGCGACATCGAAGGACTTGAAGGTCTGGACCAACGTCAGCGATCAACCGGTTCTCTCGCGCGGTCCCGAGGCCTACGACCGCCACGCGGTGGCGTTCGACCAGGTGATTCGGCACGGCGGCCGGTACTACGCCTACTACCACGCCAGCGCCCTGCCGGACTGGCGCGAATGGAGCACCTGCCTGGCGGTATCCGACGACCTGGTGCACTGGAAGAAGTACCCGGGCAACCCCGTGATTCCCGTGAACCGGGACATGCCCGGGGCCAGCAGTGGCATGGTGGTGCGCGATGGTGACGGGTACCGGATGTACACGACGCACCCCGACGTGCGGGTGTACCTCCCGCGTCAGGCCCGGCCGTCGGGAACGCCGGTGTACAAGCCGACCTGGGAGTCTATCGACGCGCGTCCCACGCCATCGTGGTTCAGCGATGCCAAGTTCGGCATCTTCATCCACTGGGGCGTGTACTCGGTGCCCGCGTACGCCCCGGTGCTGCCTGGCAGACTCGCGTATGCGGAGTGGTACTGGAACGCGATGACCGCAGGGCAGAAGCCTGACGCGAATCCGGTGCAGTCGGGCACGTGGGCGTTCCACCAGAAGATGTACGGCTCGGAGTTCGCCTACGAGCGGTTCGCCCCGCAGTTCAGAGCCGAGTTGTTCGATCCCGATCACTGGGCGGATGTCTTCGCGCGGTCGGGTGCCCGCTACGTGGCGCTGACCTCGAAGCACCACGAGGGGTTCGCCTTGTGGCCCAGTGCCGACGCGTCGAAGACCTGGGGGCGGCCGTGGAACGCGGTCGAGACCGGGCCGAAACGGGACGTGCTGGGCGACCTCAGCGAGGCCGTCCGCAGCCGAGGGCTCAAGATGGGGTACTACTACTCGCTCTACGAGTGGTACAACCCGCTGTGGCTGAGCGACAAGCCGCGTTACATCGCCGAGCACATGTTCCCGCAGTTCAAGGATCTCGTGACGCGCTACAAGCCGTCCATCATCTTCAGCGACGGTGAGTGGGATCTTCCGTCGAGCGAGTGGCGCAGCCCGGAACTTCTCGCGTGGCTGTTCAACGAGTCGCCGGTCCGCGACGAGGTCGTGATCAACGATCGATGGGGCAAGGACTCGCGGCACAAACACGGCGGGTACTGGACGACTGAGTACACCGCGGGCATGAGCGGCCTCGACCATCCGTGGGAAGAAAGCCGCGGGATGGGGTTCAGCTACGGCTACAACCGCGCGGAGCGCCTCGAACACTACCGGTCCGCGCGCCACCTGGTCATGATGCTCGTGGACCTGGTGAGCCGCGGCGGCAACCTGCTGCTCGACATCGGCCCGGACGGCGACGGGACGATCCCGGTCGTGATGGAAGAACGGCTGATTCAGATGGGCCAGTGGCTCGGGATCAACGGCGAGGCCATCTACGGGACTCGGCCCTGGACGACGTCACGCCAGTGGTCCGCCGGTGAGAAGGCGACGGTGGACTACAACAAGGAATACGCGTCGGCGTACGACGTCATGGCCCTGGTCGACGCGGCCTCAGGCAACGCCGCGGTCGAGGCGTTCTTCACCGCGAAGGGGCGCGACGTCTACGCCATCCTCCCGCGCTGGCCCGGGCGCACGTTCCGCCTCCAGGGCATGACCGGGGTGAACGCCGTGCGCCTGCTGGGTTCCGACGCGCCCGTGGCGTTCACACCCGGGACGGACGGTGTCACGGTGACGCTGCCTGCTCTGCCTGCCGCGCTGCGCGCCCAGCCCGCCTGGGTGCTGAAGGTCTCGCGCTAGCGGACGGTCGTTCGTGATTCGGAGGATGTGATGATTGCCGAGGTCCTGCGTCTCGTGCCGGCGCTGCTGCTGGCTGCCGCCACCCAGAACACCGTTCGCCCCCCCGCGCAGGCGCCCGAATGGGAGGACCCCGGCGTGTTTGCGGTTGGTACCGAGGCGCCCCGCGCGACCTTCATCCCGTACGCCGGAGTGGCGGACGCGGTCGGCCGCGACCGCGCCAGGTCCCCGTACTTCCGCTCGCTGAACGGTGACTGGCGCTTCCGCTGGGTCCGGAATCCGTTCGATGTGCCGTCGGGCTTCGAAGCCGCCACGTACGACGACGGGCGGTGGGACCTTCTGCCGGTGCCCTCGAACTGGCAGGTCGTCGGCGCGAACACCGGACGCCCGTACGACCGCCCGTTCTTCACGAATATCAAGCACCCCTTCAAAGCCGATCCGCCGCGTGTGCCTCACGATGAGAACCCCGTCGGCCTCTATCGCACACGGTTCGAGATCCCCGCGGCGTGGAAAGGGTCGAGGGTCTTCGTCCATTTCGGGGGCGTGCAGTCGGCCTACTACGTCTGGTTGAATGGACAACGCCTCGGTTACCGGGAAGATGCGTTCACGGCCGCTGAGTTCGACCTGACACCGCACCTCATGCCTGGCTCGAACGTGCTCGCGGTAGAGGTCATCCACCATTCCGACGGCAGTTACCTCGAAGACCAGGACTACTGGCGGCTGGCCGGTATCTTCCGCGAGGTGTACCTGGTGGCGCAGCCGACGGTGCGGCTCCGTGACTTCACGGTCCGCACGGACCTGGACGCGGCGTACAAGGACGCGACCCTCACGGTGCGGGCGGTGCTGGAGAACCGCTCCGGCCGGCCCGCCACGGGTCACAAGGTCCGGGTGTCCCTCTCGGCGCCCGACGGCCGGGTCCTGTATCGCGCGGTACTGGCGCCGAAGGGTGCCGTTGCGGATCGGTCGGAGGCGATGCTCGAGACAGCCGGGCCGGTGCGGGCGCCGGCGCTCTGGTCCGCCGAAGCGCCGAGTCTCTACGCCCTGACCCTCGAACACCTCTCCCCGTCCGGCGCCACGCTCGAAGTCGTCTCGTCGCGCATCGGGTTCCGCGAGGTCGAGATCAGGGGCGGGCAACTGCTGGTCAACGGTGTCGCCGTGACGTTCAAGGGCGCGAACCGCCACGAGTTCGATCCCGACCAGGGCCGCGTCGTGCCGCGCGCGCGGATGCTCGAAGACATCCGGCTCATGAAGCAGCACAACTTCAATGCCGTGCGTACGTCGCACTACCCCAATGACCCGGTGTTCCTCGACCTGTGCGACGAACTGGGCCTTTACGTGGTGGGCGAGGCCAACGTCGAAAGCCACGAACTCTGGGAGAAGAAGACCTACATCGCCGACGACCCGGCCTGGACGGGCGCGTTCGTCGCCCGCGGCGTGTCCATGGTCGAACGCGACAAGAACCACCCGTCAATCGTCTTCTGGTCCATGGGGAACGAAACGGGCCTCGGCCGGAGTTTCGACGCGATGTACGCGGCCATGAAGGCCATCGATCCGACGCGACCGATTCACTACGAGAGTCGTAACCCTCCCTACGCGGCAACCTTGTCGAGCTTCGACATCATCTCGACGATGTACCCGACGGTCGATCACATCATCAGCCTGATGAACCAGGACCCTACGCGGCCCGTCATCATCTGCGAGTACGCGCACGCGATGGGCAACAGTCTCGGGAACTTCCGTGACTACTGGGCCGCCTACGACAAGTACCCACGCCTGCAGGGCGGGTTCATCTGGGACTGGGTGGACCAGGCGCTGCGGCATCCAGGGCCGAACGGCCGCATGGTGTGGAACTGGGTGAACGACAGCGACGGCGCCAACGCGAACGACGGCCTCGTGAATGCCGACCGGACGCCACAGCCGGAACTCCACGAAGCGAAGAAGGTCCAGCAGCCGGCGCTCATCGAGGCGGTGGATCTGCCGGCGGGCCGCATCAAGCTGACCAACCGGTACGACTTTCTCGACTTCGGTGGCCTGACGCTCGACTGGGCCGTGCGTGAAGACGGTGTGGTCGTGCAGGCCGGCACCCTTGCGGAGCCGCTGGCCGTCGGAGCCGGTCAGAGCCGTGAGCTGACGCTGCCGTGGACGATGGGCAAAGTCCGCCCGGGCCGCGAAGCGGCGTTCGAGGTGCGTCTCTCGCTCAACGCCGAACAGGCGTGGGGGGCGAAGGGACACGAAGTCGCGTGGGAGCAATGGCTGATGCCGATGGTGGCGGCCATCGCGCCCGCGCCGTTGCCATCGCCCGGGCCGGTGGTCGTGACGCCGACGAAGGGCCGCGTGGTGGTGGCAGGGCCGGCGTTCGACGTGACCTTCGACAAGACCGGTCTGGTGTCGTATCGCTGGCGGGGTGAGGAACGGCTGGCGGGGCCGATCGGTCCGAACGTGTGGCGCGTGCCAACCGACAACGACGAGGGCGGGGGACGGGCGAGTTACGCCGCACGGTGGCGGGCGGCCGGGCTGGATCGCCCGAGCGTCGTCGCATCCGAGCCCAGAATCGAAGGGGGAGCTACCGACTCCGCCCGCGTGGTGGTCGAGACGCGGCTGGCCGGTTCGACTCCGTCCCTGCTGACCGTGGTGACGACGTACGACGTGGCGTCCGACGGGACGATTGGCGTCACCTCGACGTTCGAGGCCGACGGCAAGTGGCCGCCATTGCCGAAACTGGGCGTGCAATTGCAGCTGCCGGGCCGCCTGGACTCGGTCGCGTGGTACGGGCGAGGCCCGCACGAGAACTATCCCGATCGGAAGGACGGCGCGCGGCTCGGGGTGTACCGCGCGAAGGTGGCCGACCTGCACTTCCCGTACGTCATGGCGCAGGAGAACGGCAGCCGCTCGGACGTGCGGTGGGTCAGCCTGACCGACGCGACGGGGCGCGGCCTGAAGTTCAGCGGTGCGCCAACGCTGGCGTTCACCGCGCACGACTACACCGATGCGGCGTTGCTCGCCGCCAAGACCAGCCAGCAGATCGCACGCGACGGACGTGTGACGCTGAGCCTCGACCTGGCGCAGATGGGACTGGGGGGCGACGACAGCTGGTCGCCCCGCGTCCACGACGAGTACCTCCTCAAAGCGAAGCCGTACCGCTTCGCGTTCACCATCCGTCCGGTCGATTAGGCGTTACCGCACCGGCACCAGCTGACGCACTCGCGCGTTGTCGCGATCGGCCACGAAGAATCCTCCCCCCGGGAGTGCCGCGATGCCGGCACTCCCCGCGAAGTTGAATGCGGTCGACAGTGCCGGGCGGCCGTCGCCGTTGAACCCGGCCGTGCCGCCGCCAATGGTCGCAATCCGGCCGCCGGACGTGACCTCACGGATACGCGGCGTGAAGCTCGTCCGATCGAAATCCAGGAACGTGACCGTGCCGTCCAGGCAGACAGTCAGGCCTGCGACCGTGCCGACCTGCGCATCGAGGGCCGGGCCTTCGTCCCCGGCGAACCCGTGGACGACCGTGCCCGCAAACGGCGCCGCGATGCCCTCACCATCGACCTTAACGATGCTGCCGAAGCCCCCGACGTAGACGCCGCCGGCGGGGACGCCCGCCAACGCGTAGGCGAAGTCCGGGAGGTTCTGGCCCCACTCGGCCGCCCCGGTACTGCCGGGTAGCACTTTGACCAGCCACCACGCGCTCCCCAGATAGAAGCTCCCTGCGCCATCGACGGCGAGCTTGAGGGACGGCGAACACGTGCCCATTTCGTCCGTGTTGATCCACGTCGCGGCGACCGGGTCGGGCCCAGACCCGCCGACAAGACGCCGGATCCGGACGGCGGAGTACTGGCCCCACTCCGAGCAGTACCCGACCGGGTCGGCGTCGGTGTAGTAGAGCGAACCGTCAGGGCCGACCGCGAGCGCCGGGCCTTCGTCGCCGGCCGGGCTGTCGGCAAACGTCCGCAGGACCGGGAGTGTCCCGGCCGTATCGACCCGGACGAGGCGATGGGTCTCCGCCACGTAGAGTGAGCCATCGGGCGTGAGCGCGACCTGCCTTGGATCGGAGAGCTGGGCGGCGAGCGCCGGGCCACCGGCGCCGGCGGTCCCCGATACGCCGGTACCCGCGGCGGTCGTCACGGTATAGGCCGAGGGGCGGCCACCGGGCTGCACCGTCAACTGGATGCTGGCCTGTGCGCTCGCGACGCCGTCAGAGACGGTCACGACGGCGTCGAACGTTCCGGCATCGGCGTAGGTGTGCGTGACGTGAGGGCCGGAGGCGACCTGCTGGTCCCCGAAGACCCACGAGAAGGTCAGGACGTCGCCGTCCACGTCGGCCCCGGCGGCGTCGAAGACCGCGTCGAAGGGCGCGGTCCCGGATGTGGCCACGGCCGTTGCGGTGACCTGGGGCGGATCGTTGACGGGCGTGATGGTGACCGTCACGGAGCCGGTCGCGGTCAGGCCGGCCGGGTCGGATACGGTGTACGTGAACGTGTCGGTCCCATGACGATTGGCGCCCGGAGTGTAAGCCACACGCCCGTCGTTCTGCACGATGGTCGTGCCCAGACGTCCCGAGCCGGCGGCGGTCACGCGAAGCGTGTCCCCGTTCGCGTCCGTGTCGTTGCCCAGCACGGCAATCGTGACGCCCACGTCCTCTGCCGTTGTCGCGGCGTCGGCTGCGGCGATCGGTGCCGCGTTGGCCGGAGGGGGGGCGGGCGGCGTCGGCGGCTGCCACCGGCGGGATTCGTGAATGACGTACGCAAGGTCGCGGACATCGACGCGGCAGTCGTGATTCAGATCGCCGGCGACGGACGGACGGCGCGCGTTGCACCGCTGACCGAAGTGCTTCAGGACGAACGCCACATCCTTGTGATTGACCTTCCCGTCATGGGTGAGGTCCGCACTGGCCCACTTGACGGGCTTCGGCGGTGGTGAAGGTTTGTGCGAGCCGGCCGACACCTGCGCGACCGAAACCGCGACGAACATGATGGCGGCAGCCAGGAGGGCGACACGGAACCAGGACCGGGTACACATAGGAACCTCGTGCATCGATGAAGTCGTCCGGCGGGTGGACGCCGACAATTCCGTCGCGGCAATTACAGGAACCGGTGCCGAAACGGTCGAAAAGCGTCTCCTGACGGCCCTCTTCGCACGGAGCGTGCCAGCACCCGCTATACTCCAGGCATGCGCTGCGATGAACTGCGATTGACAGGTTCGGGTGGCTCGAATCGAGTCATGGAGGCGGAACTCAAACGCCTCGTGATGCGATCGCCGTTCGATGTGCGGGTGCCCGTGCCGAAGCGCGAAGGCGAGGGGACGCTGCTATACCCGTTCGATGCCCGCATCGCATGGGTGGCGGCGTGCCACCATCGCACGTCGTCGCGGCTGTCGTGGGACCTGGCGTCCAGCCCCGCCGTGCGGCTGGAGCCGCTGTTCGACGACCTGGTGCCTGATCTGCTGGCCGACGAGCGGCTGCCCCGGCGGGCGTCGCTGCGATTCTCGGTCGAGCTGGGGAGCGTGTCCGACTTCGAGGCAGGGCCGCTCCAGCTCCGGGGCGTCGTCAAGAACGCGTTGTTGGAGGCCTTCAGCGCCAGAGGCGTCAGGGGCGAGGTCGACGGCGAAACGCCCGAGCTGGTCTTCGTTGCCCGCCGGGCCGGGAGGCCGGAGAAACGCCGGACCGTCGTCAGCGTGGATCTCGGCGCGGGCGCGCGGCACCGTCGCGGCGCCCGCGTGGCGTCAGGCCCCGCGCCGCTTCGCGAGACGCTGGCGGCGCAGCTCGTCATGCTCTCCCGCTGGGACGCGCGCACCGAGCCGCTCGTCGATCCGATGGCCGGCAGCGCGACGATTCCTATCGAAGCGGCCGGGCTGGCCGTCGGTGCCGCGTTGCGGCACCCGTCCGTCCTGCCGTTCCGGTTCTTCCAGGCGTTCAGGGGGCTGCCGTCCGAGACACCAGACTTGTTTCCGGGGACGCTGCCCAGGATTCTCGCCCTGGACGTGGACGAGGGACTCATCGCCGCCATGGTAGGCAACTTGAGGGCCGCGGGGCTGACGGGCCAGGCGTTCAATCAGGCCATCGTGATCGGCCAGCAGGACGTTCGTGACCTGACACCGGAGATCGTGATGCGAATGTTGCCTGGTGCGGTGGACATGAAGCCCGGCGTGTTCTGCTTCAATCCGCCGTACGGCGTGCGCATCGGCGGTGAAGCCGGGCAGGCGCGGCTGCTCGATCTCTACGGGAAGATGGGGAAGGCGCTCGGGCAATTCGAAGGATGGCGCGCCGCCTGTTTCGTCGCTCACCCGCGATTCGTCGAGGCCTTCGGCCACGAGCCGACGATGGTCAAGCCCGCGACGAACGCGGACCTGTCCGGGGCATTCCTGACGTATTCGTTCTAGAAGCGGCTTGCGGCTTGCGGCTCGCAGGATCACCGTTTCATGAAGGCTTCGATCTCGGCAATGGTCCGAGGCAACCCCGGCGTGAGATTTTCGCACCCGGTGTCGGTGATGACGACCGTATCCTCCACGCGGACCCCGAGGTCTTCGCCCTCCCAGAATGCGTAGATGTCGCACGCGAAGACCATGCCGGGCTTGAACGGTCCCCGGGGGCCGGCTGACACATCATGGGTGGCCATGCCGACGTTGTGGCTCACCCCCGACTGCATCGTGCGGATCTTGAAGATGTCCTTGCTGGTATCGAAACCTTTTCGTTTCAGGATTTCCAGGATCTGCGGCTGGACGTCTTTCGCTTCGATGCCCGGGCGGTAGACCTGCTTTGCCGCTTCCTGGATGGCGAGTGCAGCTTCGTAGATCTCCCGCTGGCGCGGAGTGAAGCGCCCGCTGGCGGGATACGACGCCGAGATGTCCACCACGTAGTTGTTCAGGTTCGGCCCGGC
>CAZJRM010000036.1:0-31480 GCA_964547975.1 uncultured Vicinamibacterales bacterium
ACCGACCCGGCAGGACCCGCCGAGCCTCGGGCTCGACTTCAGCGGGGTGGTGGCCGCGTCCCACACCGTGTCGGGCCCGCCCGTCGGGCCCGTCGAGCGGGTGCGCGTGGCGCAGAACAGCCGCCAGCCGCTCATCGCCCGCGTCGTGATCGATCTCCGTCAGCGCGTGCCGTACCGCGTGGACTCCGCGTCCGGCGAGACGTCCGTCACTCTCGACGTGCCGGCCGGCCCGGTCCCGGCGGCCACGGCCCCGGCGGCCACACCGGCGTCCGCGCCTGTGCCCGCCGCGACGGCGTCCGCGCCGAGAACCAGTCCGGTCCCGGTCATCGTGCCCGCAGCAGCGCCGGCGCCGAAGCCCGCGGCACCGACTCCGGACCCCGCACCGACGGCCAAGCTGCCGGAGCCCACCCCGGTGCTGCCGGTGCCCGTCGACGCGTCGCAGGCGATCCCTGAACCGGCGGCCGCGGCGAAGACGGTGGCGAAGGCCACAGCCGTCGAAGCCGAAGCGGATACCGAGGTCAAGGACGCGAAGCCTGAGTCGAAGCCTGAACCGAAGCCTGAACCGAAGCCGGAACCGAAGCCGGCCGCCAAACGGGCCCAGGCCGAACCCGTGAAAGAACAGGCGCCCGCCCCCAAGGCCGTCCAGGCGCCGGCGCCCGCGCCGGAACCGCAGAAGCCGTCGGGCGACAAGGTGTATTCCGGGAATCCCGTGACCTTCGACTTCTCCGGAGCCGACCTCCGGGCCGTGCTTCGCACGTTCTCCGAAATCAGCGGTCTCAACGTCGTCATCGACCCGAGCATCTCAGGCACGGTCGACGTGTCGCTGCGTGAGGTGCCGTGGGATCAGGCGCTCGAGATCATCCTCCGGGCCAACAAGCTGGGCTACGCGATCGAGAACAACGTCGTGCGGATCGCGACGCTGAAGGCGCTTCAGGAGGAAGAGGCGGAGCGCCGCAAGCTGGCTGAAGAACAGGCGATGTCGGGCACGCTCCGCGTCCTGACCCGCTCCTTGAGCTACGCCAAGGCCGAGGAGATGGCCGAACTGCTCAAGAAGAGCGTGATGACGCAGCGCGGCCAGGTCCAGGTGGATCGCCGCACGAACACGATCATCCTGAGCGACTTGTCGAGCGCCCTCGACGGCGCCGACGAACTCATGAACACTCTCGATCGTCCCGAACCGCAGGTCGAGATCGAGGCGCGCATCGTGCAGACCTCTCGCGACACGGCCCGCGCGCTGGGCGTGCAATGGGGCATCAACGGCCGCATGAACTCGGAACTCGGCAACACGTCACCGCTGACGTTCCCGGCCCAGGGCGCGGTGAGCGGCCGGACCGGCGGGACGCAGAACAGCCCGGTGGGTGAGGTGCGCAACGACACGCCGACCGGCATCAACCTGCCCGTGACCGGGGCCACCAGCGCCATCGGCCTCGCGATGGGCACGCTCAACGGCGCGTTGAACCTCGACGTGGCGCTCTCGGCGCTCGAGAAGACCGGCAACGGCAAGGTGCTCTCGTCGCCGCGCGTCATGATGCAGAACAACGTTGAAGCGGAGATGATGCAGGGCATCCAGATTCCGATTCAGACGGTGTCGAACAATACCGTGACCGTCACCTTCAAGGACGCGGCACTGCAACTCAGGGTGAAGCCACAGATCACGGCGTCCAATACCGTGATCATGGACGTCAATCTCGAGAATGCCACGCCGGACTACAGCCGCGAAGTCAACGGCATTCCCCCGATCGACACGCAGCGCGCCAAGACCCAGGTGCTGGTGCACGACGGCGATACCACGGTCATCGGCGGCATCGTCGTGAGCCAGGAGACGGCGGCCCACGACAAGGTCCCGGTCTTGCATCGGGTGCCGCTGCTCGGCTGGTTGTTCAAACGTGATGACGTGGCGGAAACGAATCGCGAACTGTTGATCTTCATCACCCCGAAAATCAGGCGGTAGGCGCGTGATGACGGACTGGGGCAGCGACGAGAGGGCGCAGGGAGTAATCGACATGGTGGGCAGAACACAGACCTCAGCCAGGAGAGTTCGCTCGGTGGTGGCCTGCGCCGTGCTGGCGCTGGCGCTGTCGGGGGGTGTCTCGTGCGGCCGTCTGAACAACGACACGGGACGAGGGCCGTCGTACCTCTACATCGAGCAGTTGACGGCCGCGTCCGGGGCGAAGCCCGACAACTTCGGCAACGTCCTCGAATCCGACGTCATCACGAACGTCAAGGTCCAAATCGGCTCGGAGCAGGTGCTCCAGCCGACGATCTTCGAAGACCTGGGACGGGCGACGTTGCGGATGGCGCTCAAGGACGTCGGCTCGGCCAATTCACCGACGACGCCGACCTACGTGAACTCCATCACGGTCACGCGGTACCACGTGACCTTCAAGCGCGCCGACGGTCGCAACACGCCCGGCGTCGACGTGCCCTATTCGTTCGACGGCGCGGCGACGGGCACCTTCGATTCCAACGGGGGCTCGCTGTCGTTCGCGCTCGTCCGGGCGCAGGCGAAGCTCGAAGCGCCGCTCAAAGCGCTGCGCAGCGGCGGCGGCGACATCATCATCTCGACCATCGCCGAGATCACGTTCTACGGCCGTGACCAGAACGGCAATGACGTGTCGGTGACCGGCTCGATGTCGATCAACTTCGCGGACTGGGGCGATCCGGCGTAATCCGCGCGGAGGGGCCCGGGGCGGCAGGACGTGGCCTGCCGACGGATGACGTTCGGCAGTCGGCAGGTGATTACAGGAGGCGGGGAGACACCCCGCGTGAGGCATGGACATGACGCGCACGATTCGGGCACTCGGGGGGCTGACGGTGGCGGCAACGCTCCTGGCCGGCTGTTCCGTGTCGAAACCTGAGGCGCCAGACCTGGCGGGACCGTCGGTGCTGGGGACCTCGATTACAGTGCTCGCGAACCCAGATACGTTGCGGCAGGACGGCTCGTCGCAGGCCCAGGTGGTCATCGTGGCGCTCGACGCCAATGCCCAGCCGGTCCGCAACCTGCCCGTCCGCGTCGACATCGCCATCGGGGGCGTGATTGCCGACTTCGGGCAGGTGTCCGCGCGCAATGTCGTGACCGGCGGCGACGGGCGAGCCTCCGTGCTCTACACCGCGCCGAATCCCCCGGTCGACCCGGTCGACTCCGGCACGGTCGTGCAGATCGTGGTGACGCCGACGGGGACCGACTTCGCCAACGCCACGGCACGCAGCGCGAGCATCCGGCTCGTACCGCCGGGAATCATCCTGCCGCCAAACGGCACGCCGACGTCGAAGTTCGTCTACTCGCCGTCCGCACCAGCCGTGTACGCCGATACCGTGTTCGACGGATCGGCAAGCACCGACACCGACGGCGTCGTCGTCACCTACGCCTGGAACTTCGGCGACGGGACGACGGCGAGCGGCAAACTCGTGACGCATCAGTTCCAGGCGCCGGGCACGTTCAGCGTGACCCTGACCGTCACGGACGACCGCGGCTACTCCGGGACCAGCACCCAGGCGGTGGCGGTGACCCAGAGCGCCAATCCCACGGCCGAGTTCGTCTTCTCGCCGTCCAGCCCGAGAGTGCAGGACGACATCATCTTCAATGCCTCGGCGTCGAAGGCCGCGCCGGGCCGGAAGATCGTCAGCTACGACTGGGACTTCGGCACGGGGCGCACGGGATCCGGCATCACGGTCACGAAACAGTACGGCACGCCGGCGAACTACAACGTCACGCTGGTCGTCACCGACGATGTCGGCAATACCGGGTCGGTGACGAAGGCCGTCAACGTCCAGGGGACGACGCTCACCGCGAACTTTGTATACTCCCCGACCGCACCCACGACGGCGACCTCGATGCTCTTCGATGCCAGCACCTCGGTCGTCACGCAGGGGCATACGATCGTGTCGTACGACTGGGTGTTCGGTGATGGGGCCATCGGCTCGGGCCGCACACCCAACCACCGTTACGCGATCGCCGGCACGTATAACGTGGTGCTGACGATCAAGGACGACACCGGAAACGTGGCGACCAAGACGGTGTCCATCGAGGTGCAGTAGACGAGGCCCTCGGGGGCCGGCATCGGGACCAGGGCGGCCCGGATCTCCATCGGGGAGATTCGGGCCGTCGCGTTTTGCCGCCCGATTCGCGGGCGGACTTGTTAGGATAGGGGCGTGGCGGACACGACGCGCATCGAAGAACTCCGGCGCCGGCTCCAGAAAGACCCGACGTCCATTGCGTTCGCCCAGCTGGCCGAGGAGTTCCGCAGGGCCGGTCGGTTCCAGGAAGCCGCCGACACCTGCCGGGCAGGGCTGAAGCGCCACCCGGGGTATCTCTCGGCTCGGGTCACGCTCGGGCGCTCGTTGCTCGAGATGGGCGACCTCGCCGGCGCCCAGCAGGAGCTGGCGGACGTGATGCGGGTGGCGCCCCAGAACCTGGCGGCCATCCGCGGGCTGGCCGAGATCCATCGCCGGAAGGGTGAACTCCAGCTGGCGCTCGATCAGTACCGCGTGGCCTTCGAACTGGCCCAGAACGATCCGGGGATCGACCAGATCGTCCGAGACCTCCGGCGTGAACTCGGGCAGGCCGGCGGCTCGGCGGCCCTGGCGGGACGGGGGACGGGTGTGTCCGTCCCGGCCCCCGGGTCACGCAGCGACGCCGGAGCGGAACAGGTCCGGCTCTTCAAGCAGGTCACCGAGCTCGAGCGATGGCTGGCGGCGGTTCTCGACGAGCGGCGGCGACGGCTCTACCGGAAGTTCTCGTAATTCGCTGTTTGTTCGCCTTTGCCGGTTGTGGCCTTGGGCCGCCGCGCTGAATATGCGACAATCAGTGGTTCACGAATGCCATATCCCTCGCCTGATGCACTCATCGTCCGGCACGGCCATGTCCGCGCCGCTCTGACACGCGAGGGGGTGGACGCCCTTGTCCTGACCCATCTTCCCAACGTGCGATACCTCACCGGCTTCGACGGGAGCGCGGCGTTCGCCGTCGTGTGTCGTGATGAGGTGGTGTTCGCGACCGACGCCCGGTACGCCGACGAAGTGACCCGGACGGTGTTGCCGGGCTGCCCGGGATTGCGGTTCGTGGCCGTGGATCCCAGCTACGACGAGACCTTGGCGGAGGTGCTCGGCGGGCTCCCCGGCGCCCGGGTCGGTGTCGAGTCCGGCCATCTGTCCGTGGGGCGTTTCCGCTGGCTCGAGGCTCGGCTGAACCGGGCCTCCGGCGCCTGCACGCTCGTCCCGGTCGATCGCGTGGTCGAATCGGTCCGCATCGTCAAGGACGCCGGGGAGATCGAGGTGTTTCGAACCGCGGCGACCCGGCTCGACGAGGTGGTGCACGACGTGCTGGCCAGCGTCCGCTCGGGCGAAACCGAAGCGGATCTCGCGGCCGAGGTCGATTGCCTGCTGCGGCGGCGCGGGTTCGAGCGCCCGGCGTTCGACACCATCGTCGCCTCGGGGCCGCAGGCCGCGCTGCCGCATGCGCGGCCGGGTTCGCGGCGCCTGACGTCGGGCGACCTCGTGATTCTCGATTTCGGGGGCGTGCTGGACGGGTACTGCGTGGATGTCAGTCGAACGATGGTGATCGGCGATGCCGGCGACGAGGCGAGAGACTGGCATGCCGCCGTGGCGGATGCGCAGGAAGCCGCGCTGGCGGTCGTGGCGCCCGGTGTGCTGGCGAGCGACGTCGATGCGGCCGCGCGAGCCGTGCTCGAGGCTCGCGGACTCGGCGCGCAGTTCGTGCACGCGACCGGGCACGGGCTGGGGCTCGAGATCCACGAGGAGCCACGCGTGGGCCCCATCAGGTCCGGGACCGGCACCCCGGCCATGACCCGGGATGAGCGGCTCGTTTCCGGCATGGTCATCACGATCGAGCCGGGGGTGTACGTGCCGGGACGCGGCGGAGTCCGCCTCGAAGATGACGTGCTCGTGACCGACAGCGGCTGCGTCGTGCTGACGCAGGCGCCTCGCGAGCTTTACAGGGTGAAACGATGAACGTCGACGAGATTCGATCCATTCTCGAACTGGTTCGTGAACATGCCCTCACCGAGTTCGAACTCGAGGTCGAGGGGGTCAAGCTCAAGGTCAGGAAGACGGCGGCCGGCCCGGTCTTCCAGATGCCGGGGGCGCAAGCGTACCAGCCCCTGCCCGCGGTCGGCCTCCCGGTGCCTGCGAACGCGCCGGCGGCGGTGCCGCGACCCGCGGCGGAGCCCGAGGCGGAGCCGGATCTGGCCATCGTGAAATCGCCGATCGTCGGCACGTTCTATCGCTCTCCCGAACCCGGGGCGCCGGCGTTTGCCGAGAAAGGGAGCGTCGTCAAGAAGGGCCAGGTGCTCTGCATCATCGAAGCGATGAAGCTGATGAACGAGATCGAGTCGGACTACGCGGGCGAAGTGGTCGCGGTCTACGTGGAGAACGGGCAGCCCGTCCAGTACGGTGAACGGCTGTTCGCCATCAAGGTGGTGTGATGTTCAAGAAGATCCTGATCGCCAATCGCGGGGAAATCGCGCTGCGCGTCATCCTGGCGTGCCGCGAGATGGGCATCAAGACCGTCGCGGTCTACTCCGAGGCGGATGAAGACTCGCTCCACGTCCGTTTCGCCGACGAGGACGTCTGCATCGGACCGCCGCGCAGCGCCGACAGCTACCTGAACGTTCCGGCCATCATCAGTGCCGCCGAGATCACCGGCGCCGACGCCATCCACCCCGGCTACGGGTTCCTGTCGGAGAGCGCCTATCTGGCGGAGGTCTGCGAAGCGTGCCATATCCGGTTCATCGGGCCGGATCCGCAGGTCATCCGGTTGATGGGCGACAAGGCCCGCGCACGCCGGACGATGAAGAAGGCCGGCGTGCCCGTGCTGCCAGGTTCCGAAGGCGTGCTCGAGAACGAAGAGCAGGCGCTGAAGATTGCCGCCGGCATCGGTTACCCCGTGCTCATCAAGGCGGTGGCCGGGGGCGGCGGACGCGGGATGCGCGTCGTCCGGACGCCGGGCGAGATGGCCCGGGCGTTCCGCACCGCGGCGCGCGAGGCCGAGGCGTCCTTCGGCGTTCCCGACGTCTACGTCGAGAAGTACCTCGAGGCGCCGCGGCATATCGAGTTCCAGATCCTCGGCGACCACCACGGGAACGTGGTGCACCTGGGCGAACGCGAGTGTTCCATTCAGCGCCGGCACCAGAAGCTCATCGAAGAATCGCCCAGCCCCGCGTTGACCGACAAGATTCGCCGCAAGATCGGGGCGGTGGTCGTCGATGCCGCCAGGGCGGTGCAGTACACCAACGCCGGCACCTTCGAGTTCCTGATGGACACCGACGGCAAGTTCTATTTCATGGAGGCCAACACGCGGCTCCAGGTGGAACACGGGGTGACCGAACTCGTCACCGGCATCGACATCGTCAAGGAACAGATTCGGGTCGCGGCGGGAGAGCGGCTCGGCGTGAAACAGAGTGAGATCACGTTCAGCGGCCACGCCATCGAGTGCCGGGTGAACGCCGAGTGTCCCGACACGTTCGTGCCGTCGCCCGGTCGGATTCACGCGTTCAGCATGCCGGGCGGTCCCGGGTTGCGGGTCGATACCGCGATGTACGCGGAAGCGTACGTGCCGCCGTACTACGACTCGATGATTGCCAAGGTGATGGCTCACGGCCGCGACCGCCAGGAAGCCATCGCCCGGATGCGGCGCGCGCTCGAGATGACGGTCATCGAGGGAATCAAGACCTCGATCCCGCTCCACCTGCGCATCCTCGCGGATGCCGAGTTCCAGGCGGGCCGTCTCAGCACCGGGTTCATGGAGCGCCTCCTCGGCCAGCCCGCGTCCCGGACACTCGCGGAATCCGCGTAGTCGCCGGCCATTCCATTCGGCCTATAATGGCCCCTCGCGTTCGGCGCGGGGGGCCCCTCCGGCCTTCCAGACGCCTTCCGCCTGGCTCGGAGGCCCATCACATGGCAGGGTTGTTCATCAAGAAAGACCTGGCGAAACTGATCGCGGACGCGAACGATCCGCTTGCGGGCGAGTCGGGACACGGCGCGCATGCCGGCGGGCAGCTCAAGCGCACGTTGTCGGCGTTCAATCTCACCATGCTCGGGATCGGCGCGATCATCGGCGCCGGGATCTTCTCGCTGACCGGCACGGCCTCGGCCCACTACGCGGGCCCCGGCATCGTGTACTCCTTCGTGATTGGCGGCATCCTGTGCGCCCTCGCGGGGGTGTGTTACGCCGAGATGGCCTCGATGATTCCCGTCGCCGGCTCGGCCTACGCCTACAGCTACGCGACCATGGGCGAGTTCATCGCGTGGATCATCGGCTGGGACCTGATCCTCGAGTACGCCTTTGGCTCCGTCACGGTCAGCGCGTCCTGGTCCGGCTACTTCCTGAGCCTGCTTCACAAGACGCTCGGGCTTCCCGTCTCGGACACGCTGCTCAGGCTCACCAAGGGACCGTGGGAGCAGGTCATGCTGAACGACGGCGTGACCATGGCCTACGGGATCTGGAATATCCCGGCGTCGTTCATCGGCCTCGTCGTCGCGGCGATCCTCTATCGCGGGATGAAAGAGAGCGCCTTCGTCAACAACCTGATTGTCGTCGTGAAGGTGAGCATCGTCCTCGTGTTCATCGGCCTCGGCATCAGCCTGGTGTCGTCGGACAACCTCTTCGTGAACCAGGCCGCCACCGGCCTGGCCGCCCTGGTGCCCGCGAAGGAACTCATCACCTTGAACGGCAACCAGGTGAACGCGTACGGCTGGGGCCTGAACGGGGTGCTCACAGGGGCCGGCGTCGTCTTCTTCGCGTATATCGGATTCGACGCCGTATCGACGACCGCGCAGGAAGCGAAGAACCCGAAGCGGGACCTGCCGATTGGTATCCTGGGCTCACTGGTCATCTGCACCATCCTCTACATCCTCGTGGCGATCACGTTGACCGGCGTCGTCAACTACAAGTCGCTCGGCGTGCCGGACCCGATCGCGGTTGGCATCGACAAGATCGTGATGCTGCGGGGCTGGTCGCCGGTCGCGCAGAAGGTGTTTACCTTCGTGATCAAGCTCGGCGCGCTGGCCGGGCTGACCTCCGTGATCCTCGTGATGATGATGGGGCAGACCCGCATCTTCTACGCGATGAGCAAGGACGGCCTGCTGCCGTGGTTCGGCGCGGTCCACAAGGAACATGGGACGCCCTACGTCGCGACGATCCTGACGGGGTTGTTCGTGGCGGTGTGCGGCGGTCTGATGCCGATGAGCCTGGTCGGCGAACTGGTGTCGATCGGCACCCTGCTGGCGTTCGTGCTGGTGTGCGTGGGTGTCCCAATCCTGCGGGTGGCCAGCCCGGGGATTGAGCGGCCCTTCAAGGTTCCCGGCGGGATGGCCGGCGCGTGGATCGTCGGTATCGCCGGCGCACTCGCATGTATCTACGTCATGTGGGGGCTGCCGAAGGACACCTGGCTGCGGCTCATCATCTGGCTGGAAGTCGGCCTGGCCATTTACGGCGTGTTCGGCTGGCGCAGGAGCCGGCTGGCGGACCCCGCCACCAGTCCCGCCAGGGCGAGTATGCACATGCCGATCCTCCTGACGGCGCTCATCGCGTTCGTGCCGACGATGTACTACGCCTACAAGGTGTTCGGGCACGGCCAGTAGACGGGGAGACTGACGCGTGATGTCCCGTGAACGCACCCCCGGCAGCGCTGGAGCGGGGCGCGCGATCGGGCCTGGGCGCACACGACCGAAGGGCGGCGAGTCCGCACGGCTCCGCGTTCGCGGACCGTCGCGGGCTGCCGCCCTTCTCGCCATGGTGCTGGCCGCAGGCACCTGCGGATACGTGCTCGTCGAAGGGTGGAACGTGTGGGATGCGTTCTACATGACCGTGACGACGGTGACGACGGTGGGATACAAGGAAGTACACCCGCTGTCGCGTGCCGGCGAAGTGTTCACCGTGGCGGTCGTGATTGCCGGCGTCGGCACGGCGTTCTACACTTTCACGTTGTTTGCCACGACGATCGTAGAAGGTGGACTGCACCAGCAAGTGGCACGGTGGCGGCGGGAGCGTATGCTTGATCAACTCCGCGATCACTTCATCGTGTGCGGCTACGGCCGCATCGGGAGCATCATCTGCGACGAGTTCTCCCGCCAACGCATCCCGTTCGTCGTGGTCGAGCGCGACCCGGCTCGTGTGCAGGACGTCCTGGCGCTCGGCGGACTTGCCGTCGAGGCCGACGCGAGCAGCGAAGACGTGCTCAGGCGGCTGCACGTCGATCGGGCGAGAGGGCTCATCGCAGCGGTGGGGACCGATGCCGAAAACGTCTACATCGTGCTGACCGCGCGCGTCATGCGGCAGGACCTCTATATCCTCGGCCGGGCCGAAACCGAGGACGCCGAGCGCAAGCTGCTCAAAGCGGGGGCGAACCGGGTCGTCTCGCCGTACCGGATCGGCGGACGCGAACTCGCGCAAACGGCGTTGCGCCCGGCGGTCGTCGATTTCTTCGAACTGGCGACGCGAGCTGGCAATCTCGAACTCGCGATCGAGCAGGTCGCCATCGCGGACGGGAGCGTGCTGGCGGGTTCGACGATCATCCAGGCGAACGTCCGCCAGCGGTTCGGCGCCATCGTGGTCGGTATCCAGCGCCGGGACGGGCGCATGGAGTTCAATCCGCCAGGGGATGCCGCGATGCAGCCCGGTGACCAGCTCGTGGTCCTGGGCCGCGTGGACGGCCTGCACGAACTCGAACAGGCGGCCACCGGGACGGGTGCTCCGGCGGCCGCCAGCAGGACATGACTCATGGGAGCTCGAATTCTCGACGGCAACGTCACGGCCGCCGCCATCAGGGCCGAACTCAAACCCCGGGCCGAGGCCTGCGCCGCGAGGTTCGGAGCGCCTCCGGCCCTGGGCGTCATCCTCGCCGGCCACGATCCAGGGTCGGAAATCTACGTCCGCAACAAGCTGAAGGCCGCCGAGGAAACCGGCATTCGTGCCGAACTGACCCGCATCGGCGCTGATGCCCAGGTCGATGAGGTCCTGGCGGCGGTCGCGCGGCTGAACGCCCGGGACGACATCCACGGCATTCTCGTGCAGTCGCCGCTGCCGGAAGGCATGGGCGCCGATGCCGAGACGCGCGTTCTCGACGCCATCGACCCGGCCAAGGACGTGGATGGTTTCACCCCCGTCAACGTCGGGCTGCTGTCGCAGAATCGCCCGGGCCTGGTGGCGTGTACGCCAGCCGGCGTGATGGAACTCCTCGACCGGTCCGGCATCGATCCGAAAGGTATGCGTGCCGTGGTCATCGGCCGGAGCGACATCGTGGGGAAACCCATGGCGATGCTGCTGCTGCACCGGCACGCCACGGTCACCATCTGTCATTCGCGCACGCGTGACCTGCCGGCGGTGGCTCGGGAGGCCGACCTGCTCGTGGCCGCCATCGGCCGTCCCGCGTTCGTGACGCCGGACTTCGTGAAGCCGGGCGCGGTGGTCATCGACGTCGGGATCAATGCCGTGACCGAGGAGGCGAAGGTGCGGTCGTGGTTCCTGCCCGACTCGCCACGGCTGGCGGCGTTCGCGAAACGCGGCACCCTGACGGTGGGCGATGTGCACCCTGCGGTCGCCGAGGTCGCGGGAGCGCTGACTCCCGTCCCTGGTGGCGTCGGGCCGCTGACCATCGCGTTGCTGCTCGGCAACACCGTGAAGGCCGCCGAACGGCGGCTGGCGCGGTAACCATGCTCCGCGTGGCCCTGACCGGGGGCATTGGCACCGGCAAGAGCGTCGTGCTGCGCCGATGGCGCGACGCCGGTGTCCCTGTCATCGAGGCCGATGCGGTCGCCCACGACGTCATGCGGGCGGGGACGTCGGCGGCCGGCGCGATTGCCGCCCGTTTCGGGTCGGCGGTGCTGTCGCCCGCGGGCGACGTCGATCGGGCCTCCCTGGCGGCCATCGTGTTCCGGGACGCGGGCGCCAGGCGCGACCTGGAGGCCCTCGTCCATCCGGCCGTCTACGCGGCCATCGACGCCTGGATGGCGGACTGCGCCGCGCGCGGCGAGGCGCTGGCTGTCGCCGAAGTCCCGCTGCTCTACGAGACCGGGCGCGCCGGTGACTTCGACCGTGTCGTCGTGACCGTCTGCGATCCCGCCGAGCAGGTGCGCCGTATCGTGGCGCGCGGAGGGACCGAGTCCGACGCGCGGCGCCGTATCGCCGCGCAGTGGCCGCTCGACCGGAAGGCCGCCGCCGCCGATTTCGTGGTGCGGACCGACGGCACGCTCGACGAGACCAGGGCGCGGGCGGACGCCGTGCTCGACGCCCTGCGCGGGGCGGCTCGCTGAGGGCGGCGGGACCTGTGCGATACTGAATTCAGTCGAGGAAAGTACCCGGGGATTCGCCGTTCTATGTCCATGTTGCGTGAACGTCGGGCCGCTCGGCGGACGACGGGGTGGCTACTGGTTCTGCTGACGTCCTTGCTGGCGGGCGCATGCTCGGACAGCCCGACGTCTCCCACCCCGCCAGTCACGCCGGGACCGACGGTCTCGTCGATTTCACCGTCCTCCGGTTCCACGGCCGGCGGCACCGACATCACGATTCTTGGCACCAGTTTCGCTGGCACGCCCACGGTGATGCTCGGCGGCGTGGCGGCGACGAGCGTTCGCGTACTCGGCACGACCACGATCCAGGCCGTCACCGGGGCCCACGCGGCCGGCCCCGCTGACGTCGTGGTGACGGTGGGATCGTCCACGGCGACGATGGCGGGTGGTTTCACGTACGTGGAGCCTGCCGGGCCCGCTATCACGGCGATCAGCCCGAACTCGGGACCGACGTCGGGCGGCACGACCGTGACGATTACCGGGACCGGGTTCACCACCGCGTCGACAGTCACCTTCGGCGGGACGGCTGCGGCCAGCGTGACCTACGTCAGCGCGACCAGTCTCCGCGCCGTCACCCCGGCACGCGTGGCCGGGGTTGTCGACGTGCGCGTGGCCACCGGCTCGCTGTTCGGTACCCTGCCCGCGGGCTTCACCTACATCGTCGTGACGAATACGCTGCCGGTGATTTCGTCGATCACGGTGAAAGGGATACGTCCCAACGAACCGGCGAACTTCGCCGACCTCGGGGAAGAAGTCAACGTCATCGCCGCCGTCACCGACGCCGAAACGACGCTCGACAAGTTGACGTACACCTGGACGGCGACCGCCGGCACGATCAGTGGCACCGGGCGTGCGGTGACGTGGCGTGCCCCGGCGGCGGCGACACTGCCGTTGCAGGCGACACTCACACTCCGCGTAACTGAGTCGCTCGATGGGACGCTTACGCAGAGCGTGACGGCGTCAACGACGGTAAACGTGCACGATTCGAAGGCCGAGGCAGGCGTCCTCGCCGTGCGGTTTCTCACCGAGTTCTCCACGGCGCGAACAACGCCCCCGGCGACCATCGTCCGTGACTTTTGGGCCGGCGATGTCTGCAAGGCAGGTCGCGACGCCGAATTGCAGGATGTTGCAGACAGCCAGGCCAATTACGAGATGCTGTCGTACAAGATTGGAGAGGTCTCGTCCTGGACGCTCTCGTTTGGCGGCACGTGTCCTCTGAGCGAGCCGGGTGATGCGTGCCTGGCCGTGCCCTGTGAATGGCGGGACAAGCGGTTGAAGGACGGCGAGATTGCCACCTCCACCGGCACGTGCCTGCTGTCCGCCGCGTACAGGCAGTCGCGGTGGTGGCTGTGCAGCAGTCGCTATCAGAACCTGAGCGGCGGACACTCGTTCCTGCCAGGCGTGCCGTTCATCCGATAGACCATCGAGGCAACGTGTGGCCGAAGAGGTCCGCGTGCCGGCCGGATGTGCCTCAACTGCGCGCCGGCAGATCCGCCTGGGGCGCGTTCATGGCGTCCTGGGCCGGCGCAATCCGGTCCTCCACGAACGTATCCCACTCGTGGCAGTGCGGGCACTGCCAGAGCAGTTCCGTGCTGCGGTAGTGGCACCGCTGGCAGACGTGCGGATCCAGGTAGAACACCGACTGGCGCGTCATCTCGACGTAACGCTCGACCGCGGCCGGCGGCAACCCGAGGGCGATGAGTCCCTTCCAGACCGCCTGGTGCACGGTCAGCGCGTGCGGGTTGTGCGACAGCGCCTCCATCAGCAGGTCGAGTGCTTCCTGGCCGCGTCCGCGCGCGAGCATGTCCTCCGCAAGGGCCGTCCTGGCGCGCCAGTCCTGCGGTGTGGACGCAATCAGGCGGCGGCAGACTTCTTCGAATCGCCGGTTCTCCGGGTGCCTGGCGTGCAGCGCGGCCAGCCGGGAAAATGCGAGGTACGCGCGCTCGGGACTGACCGCCGTCATCTTCTCCCAGGTCGCCGATGCCGCGGCGTCGTGCCCTTCGAGCCGTTTGACGTCGCCGAGGTGCAGGTAGGCCGGTACGGTCTTCGGATCGCGGTCGATCGCGGCGCTGAAGTGGGTGGCCGCCGCCGCGTAGTCGAGGCGCTTGACCGCCTGCTGGCCGAGTTCATCCTGGAGGAAGGCGAGGATCTGCTGGTGCCGGGCGGGATCTCCCGCGTCCGGAGCCGCCGCGAGCCGCTCCCGGATGGCCATCGCCTCGGTCCACTGGTGCTGCTCCTCGTGCAGTTTCTGGAGGTTCACGAGCGCGTAGGGGTTCTTCTCGTCGAACCGCAGGACTTCCTTGAAGGCCTCGAGGGCGCGATCCACGAACCCGCCACGTTTGTAATCGATGCCGAGGCACAGCAGGACGTAGGCCTTCTCCAGGCTCGTGAGTTTCGGGCGCTGGAGCAGGCCCTGGTGGATCGTGATGGCTCGGCCGACCTGCCCCTTCTCCCGGTACAGGTTCCCCAGGATCATCTCGATCTCGGTGGCTTCGGGCTGCAGCCGCGCGGCACGGCCGAGTTCGTCGATGGCCCTGTCGAGCTGGTTCGCGACGAGGAAGTTCAAGCCGAGGATGAAGTGCGGCGATTCGCGCGTCTTGCGGCGATCGACCCACTGGCCTTCGCGGAGCTTGTACCGCTCCCATGCCTTTCCGGCGGCGATGCCGAAGAGCAGGGCGACGAGCGCGGTGAGGAACGCGGCGTAGTTTTCCATTAGAACATCTGGGTCCGCCACAAGGCGTGCAAGTGCACGACGCCGAGCACGACGCCGGATGGGGCCACCACCACGAGCGACGTGATCTTCCGCCGCTCCATCTGGGCCAGTGCCTCCACGGCCAGCTGCTCCGGACCGATGGTGGCCGGCGACGTCGACATGACCGCCGAGGCCTTCCGATCGAGGAACCCCGGCTGTTCCATCCGCCGCCGCAGGTCGCCGTCCGTGATGACGCCGGCGAGGCGACGGTCCGGCGTGACGACGCAGGTCATGCCCAGGCCCTTGGCCGTCATCTCGTGCACCACGTCGCGCATGGGCGCGTCGGTCGAGACCATCGGGGCGTCCGCCCCCTGGTGCATGAGGCCGTCGACCTTGAGGAGCTTCTTGCCGAGTCCGCCCCCGGGGTGCAGGTTGGCGAAGTCCTCCTGCCGGAACCCGCGCTCGACCAGGAGCGTCATCGCAAGGGCATCCCCCAGGGCCAGCGTGGCGGTGGTGCTGGCGGTCGGGACCAGGTTGAGCGGGCAGGCTTCTTCGTCCACGCTGCAGTCGAGCACCACGTCGGCCGCGCGCGCCAGCGTCGACTCTGCCGCGCCGGTCATCGCGACGAGCGTGGCGCCCAGCCGCCGGATCGTCTCGAGCAGCCGCACCAACTCCGCCGTCTCGCCGGTCGACGACAACGCCACGACCACGTCGTTCGACCGGATGACACCGAGGTCGCCGTGGACCGCTTCAGCCGGATGCAGGAAGAACGCCGGCGTCCCCGTGCTCGACAGCGTGGCGGCAATCTTGCGGGCGATGATGCCGGACTTGCCCATGCCCGTGACGATGACGCGGCCCTGGCAGCGGAAGAGGAGGGCGACGGCGCGCTCGAATCGCTCGTCGAGCCGGTCGACCAGCCGCGAAATCGCGTCGGCCTCCGTCCGCAGGACCTTTCGTGCGATTTCCAGGTCGGTCATGCCGTCGGCGTCTCCCGTCGCGCCTCGTCGATGCGCACCAGGCGGCGGAGCAGCGGCTCGAGGCGGTCGAGCGCCAGGGCGTTCTGGGCATCGCTGCGGGCGCGCGCCGGCGTTTCGTGAATCTCGAGGAACACTCCGTCCACGCCGGCCGCGACTCCCGCCGGCGCCAGTGTGTCGATGTACTCCGCCTGGCCCGCCGTGACGCCGTTGCCCGCACCCGGAAGCTGGAGGCTGTGTGTTACGTCGAACACCACCGGATAACCCAGCGAACGCATGATCGGAAAGGCCCGCATGTCCACGACGAGGTTGTGATACCCGAAGGTCGCGCCGCGCTCCGTCAGGATGACCCGGTGATTGCCGGCGGACACGATCTTGCCTACGGCGTGTCGCATGTCGTCCGGCGCCAGGAACTGACCCTTCTTGACGTTGACCGCGCACCCGGTTTCCGCCGCGGCCACGAGCAAGTCGGTCTGGCGGCAGAGAAAGGCCGGAATCTGGAGGACGTCGACCACGGAGGCCGCCGTCGTCGCCTGATGGGGTTCGTGGATGTCGGTCAGCACAGGCACGCCCAGGCGTGCCTTGACGTCCGCCAGCACGCGCAGGCCATCGGCGAGGCCAGGTCCCCGGAACGAGGACCGAGACGTCCGATTGGCCTTGTCGAAGGAGGCCTTGAAGATGTACGGCACACCGCAGCGCGCAGCGACCTCGGCGATGGCGCTGCCGAGCTCCACGGCGTGCTCCGGGCTTTCAATGACGCAGGGGCCGCCAATCAGGACGAGCGGGTGGCCGCCCCCCATCGTGACGGGACCAATGGTTACGGGAGTCACGGCGCCATTATAGTCCGACCCGCGCGGCCGGTCAGGACGCCCCGCCCCCGCCCGTCCGCGCCAGGCGATGGGCGAGCGACGCGCCGACGAAGCCGGCGAACAGCGGGTGCGGCCGCAGCGGCTTCGACAGGAACTCCGGATGGAACTGCACGGCGATGTACCACGGGTGGCCGGGCAACTCCATGATCTCCACGAACTTGCCGTCCGGCGAGCGTCCGGAGATCTTCGCGCCGTGTTCGACCAGCGTCGGCTCGTACATCCGGTTGAACTCGTAGCGGTGGCGGTGCCGTTCGTGGATGAGCGACGTCCCGTACATCCGTTCCGCCAGCGAACCCGGTTCCAGCTGGCAGGCATACTGGCCGAGGCGCATCGTCCCGCCGAGTTCTTCGACGCCCAGCAGGTCGCGCAGCTTGTAGATCACCTTGTGGTGCGCCTGTTCGTCGCATTCGGTTGAGTCCGCGCCTTCGAGGCCGCAGACGTTCCGTGCGAAGTCGACGGCCGCCCACTGGAAGCCGTAACAGATCCCGAAGAACGGAATGCCTCGTTCCCGGGCTACTCGTGCCGCGCGCATCATCCCGCGGGTGCCCCTGACGCCGAAGCCGCCCGGGACCAGGATGCCATCGGCGTCATCGAGCAGGTGCGCCCCGTCTTCCTGTTCGAGGGCCTCTGCCTCGACCCAGTGGAACTTGATGCGCGATCGGTGCGCGAACCCCCCGTGGAGCAGGGCTTCGTTCAGGCTCTTGTAGGAGTCTTCGAGTTCGACGTACTTTCCGACGACGTGAATGGTCAGGTCGTGTTCGGGTGCCTTGATCCGCTGCACGAGCTCTTCCCACGCGCGCATGTCCGATTCGGTCTGCGGGAGGTGCAGGGCCTTCAGGACGATCCGGTCCAGCCCCTCCTCTTCGAAGGCCAGCGGCACTTCGTACACCGTGTCCACGTCGCGGGCGGTGATGACGGCGTCTTCCGGCACGTCGCAGAACAGCGCGATCTTGCGCTTGATGTCCGCCGGCAGATACCGATCGGTGCGGCACAGCAGGATGTCCGGCTGAATCCCAATCGAGCGCAGGTCGCGGACACTGTGCTGCGTCGGCTTCGTCTTCAATTCCCCGGCGGTGCCGATGAACGGCACGAGCGTCAGGTGAATGTAGAGCGTGTTCTCGCGGCCGACGTCCTGGCGCATCTGGCGGATGGCTTCGAGGAACGGCTGGCTCTCAATGTCGCCCACGGTCCCGCCAATCTCGACGATGACGACGTCTACGTCCCTGGCGATGCCGAGGATACACTGCTTGATTTCGTTCGTGATGTGCGGAATCACCTGGATCGTCCGTCCCAGGTAATCGCCGCGCCGTTCTTTCTGGATGACCGACAGGTAGACACGGCCCGTCGTCCAGTTGTGGTTGCGCGTCGTCTTCGTGTTGGTGAAACGTTCGTAGTGACCGAGGTCGAGGTCCGTTTCCGCGCCGTCGTCCGTGACGTAGACCTCGCCATGCTGGTACGGGCTCATCGTCCCCGGATCCACGTTGATGTACGGGTCGAGCTTCTGCATCGTCACGCGGTAACCGTGCCCTTCGAGCAGGCTGCCGATCGATGCGGCGGCGAGGCCCTTGCCCAGCGACGACACGACGCCGCCCGTGACGAAGATGTACTTGACCGGCCGTTGTGCGTTGGATTCCATGCGCGCTACGAAGTGAGCAGACCGTCCGCGACAAGGGCACGGACGCGCTCGAGGTCTTCCGGGGTGTCCACGGAGACCGACGTGTGAGTGGTTTCGACGACGACGATACGATAGCCGTGTTCGAGGGCCCGGAGCTGCTCCAGCGATTCTGCCCGCTCGAGCGGCGTGCGCGGCAGCGACGCCAGGGTCAGCAGGAAGTCCCGTCGGTACCCGTAGATACCCACGTGGCGGTACACGCCTTCGGACGGGACGGTCCCGCTTCGCGGGTACGGGACCGGCGAGCGGGAGAAGTACAAGGCGCGACCGGACAGGTCCACCACGACCTTGACGATGTTGGGATTGCCAGGGTCGGTGTCGGGCTCCAGCCGCTGGCCCAGCGTCGACATCACCGCGGAGGCATCAGCCAGCAGCGGTCCCGCCACCTCGTCGATCATCTGCGGATGGAGCAGGGGCTCGTCGCCCTGGACGTTGATCAGGATGTCGCTGCCGATGGCCGCGGCGACCTCCGCGATTCGATCGGTGCCGCTCTGGTGGTCCGCCCGGGTCATCATCACCACGCCGCCGAACGCCTTCACGGCATCGGCAATCCGCGTGTCGTCAGTGGCGACGAGCACCCCGTCCACGTGGCGCGCCTGGGCCGCCCGGCGGTAGACGTGTTCGATCATCGTCCTGCCGCCAATGTCGGCCAGCGGCTTGCCGGGGAGCCGGGTCGCGGAGAACCGCGCCGGGATGACGACAGTAATGGCTGGATGGGAATGAACCGGACGGGCCCCTTGGGGCGCTGACGGGTGCACGGCGAATCATAGCACAGGGCGCGCGGCGCGCCAGCGAATAGGGAACAGGGACAAGGAGATAGGGAATAGGGACAAGGCGATAGGGAAGAGGGAAAGGGAACAGGGAACAGGGAATAGGCGGGAGGCGAGAGAACAGCCGAGAGCCGAGAGCCCGGTCCTCGGCGCCTGTTCCGGTGTTACGATGTGGCCGTGCAGCGAGCGGGACGGTGGACCGGGTCGTGCGGCGCGGTGATAGCGGCGTGCGTCGCGACGCTCGCCGCGGGGTGCGCGTCGCCTGCGCCACCCGCGGCAGGCGGGGCCGGGGGCGCGGCTCGCCCGGTGACGTCGGCGAACGACGGCCTGACCGTGCTCGAACATCAGCCCCGACAGGCATCGCCTCTGAACCCGTCGCGTCGAAACATCTTCCGGGAACGCGAGCGCGTCGTGCCGCCGCCGAGGGACCTCGTGCCGCCGGCAGGGCCGGTCGACGTCCCGCCGGCGCCTGCCGCCGGGCCGCCAGCGCCATCGGTGACACTGCTGGGGATGGCGGAGAAGGCCGACAACGGCCGCGTCGTCCGGACCGCGGTGCTGAACGTCGGCGGCGGCCTCTGGATGGTCAAGGAGGGCGAAACGGTGGCCGGGCGCTACCGCGTCACGGCGGTGGGAATCGACCGCGTCGATCTTCACGACGTCCAGACGGGCGCGATACGGACGCTCCTCCTGCGCTGAGTGCTTCGGCGAGGCGTGCGCTATAATCGGCGGCGGATTGTCCGGCCGCCCCTACCGGCTCCCGACTGGGCGCATCGGCTGGTGGCCAAACAGGGTCTGTGTCCTGGAGGACTCATACGATGCTCAAGAAGATCGGTCTCATCGGCGGTGGCAATATCGGCGGCGTGCTTGCGCAGGAAATCTTCCAGCGCAAGCTGGCCCGCACCGTGGCGCTCGTCGACGTCAAGGGACCCGATGTGGCGAAGGGCAAGTGCCTCGATATCGCCGAGGGCACGCCCATCATCAACAGCGACGTCAAGTTCGAGGCGAGCAAGACGTACGAAGTTCTGAAGGACGCCGACCTGATTGTCAACACCGCGGGGGTGCCGCGCACGGTCCGCCCGGACGGCACGTATCCGAGCCGCGAAGAGTTGCTCGCGGTCAACCTGAAGATTACCGACGCGGTGGCGGCGGCCATCAAGGAATATTGCCCGAACGCGATCGTGATTTCGATCGCGAACCCGCTCGACGCCATCGTCTTCCGCCTCTACCAGAAGCTGCAGCCCAGGAAACACATGTTGATGGGCATGGCCGGTGCGCTCGACTCCGCGCGGTACCGCTACTTCGTGGCCCAGGCGGCCGGCGTGTCGGTCGACAACGTCGAAGCGCTGGTGCTCGGCGGTCATGGCGACGACATGGTGCCGGTGCGCAGCTGCTGCCGCGTCGCCGGGATGCCGGTGGACACGTTCGTGGACGACGCGACGCTGTCCGCCATCGAATCGCGCACCCGCAAGGCGGGCGGTGAGATCGTGGGCCTGATCGGCGTGTCGGCCTTCTGGTCGCCGGCCATCGCCGCGATCGAAATGGTCGAAGCGATTGTCTACGACAAGAAGAAGATCATCGCGTCGTGCGTGCTGCTCGAAGGGGAATACGGCGTGAACGGGTTGTTCGTGGGCGTGCCGGTCGTCCTTGGCGCCTCCGGCATCGAGCGGATCATCGAAGTCGGGTTGACCGCCGACGAGAAGGCGGCGTTCGACAAGTCGGTGGCGGCCGTCAAGAAGACGACGGACGAAGTCATCGCCGCCGGCTGACGTTCGGACGATTCAGTCTCCAGAAACGCCACGGGCCCGCCAGGCAAACTGGCGGGCCCGTCGTGTCTCGGCCCGGTGTTGCCTAGCGCTGGACCCGGCCGCTGCCGTCGCCGCCGGCCAGGCGATCGACATCGGCCACGCCGACGCGATTGAAGTCTCCCGGGATCGTGTGTTTCAGCGCGCTGGCCGCCACGGCGAAGCGCAGAGACGCCTCAGGCGTTCGTCCGGTCACCAGCCCGAAGATCAGGCCGGCCGCGAAGCTGTCTCCTCCGCCGATCCGATCGACCACCGTGATGTCGTAATGCTGGCTCCGATGGAACGCGGCCGTCCGGGCGTCCCACAACACGGCACTCCAGCCGTTGCGGCTGGCCGAGTGGCTCTCGCGCAGCGTGATGGCCACGAACGACGCCCCGAACTCCTTCGACACCCGTTCGGCGGTCTCCCGATAGGCCGACACATCGAGCGTGCCCGCCACGACGTCCGTGCCGGCGACCTCGATGCCCAGGCACGCCTGGATGTCTTCCTCGTTCGCAATGATGACGTCGGCCTGCCCCGCAAGCACGCGCATCGTCTGGCGCGCCTCGGCCTCGGACCACAGCTTCTTGCGGTAATTGAGGTCGAGGCTGACCCTGGCGCCGGCCTCCTTGGCGGCGTCAGCCGCTTCACGGGTGCAGGCGGCGACATCCGGGCCCAGCGCCGGCGTGAGTCCCGTCACGTGGATCCACGACGCTCCCGCGATAATCGTGGCCCACGGGAACATTCCCGGCTTCGCGCCGGCAATCGAGGCGTGGGCCCGGTCGTAGATGACGTTCGACGCCCGCTGGCTCGCGCCGGCCTCCGCGTAGTAGATGCCCAGCCGTTCACCGCCGCGCAGCACGTGCGACACGTCCACGCCTTCGGCCCGCAGCGCGCGCAACGCGCCGTCGCCGACCGCGTGGTTCGGCACCCGCGTGACGTACCGGCTGTCGAGGCCGAACTGGGCGAGGCTGATCGCCACGTTCGCCTCGCCGCCGCCGAACGTCGCGCCGAGCACCGGAGACTGGAAGAGCCGCTCGAACCCCGGAGGGCTCAGGCGCAGCATGATTTCACCGAACGTGACGAGATGACTCATGACGCGCTCCGCGCCTTCGCGACGGCATCCACGAACGCTTTCGCGCTGGCGGTGACCGCGGCAAAGTTACCCGCGGCGACGGCCTTGCCATCAACGAGTGCCGTCCCGACTCCGATGGCCACCGCTCCGGCTTTGATCCACTCGCCGGCGTTGGCGAGCGAGACACCGCCGGTCGGCATCAACCGGACCTGCGGCAGCGGTCCCCGGACGTCCTTGAAGTACGACGGGCCGAGGGCCGTGGCGGGGAAGACCTTGACGATGTCCGCTCCCGCGTCCCAGGCGGTGAGAATTTCAGTGGGGGAGAAGCACCCCGGCATCGCGGCGATGTCGTACCGATGGCACAACCGCACGACGGCCTCGTTGTACACCGGCCCGACGATGAACCGCGCGCCGGCGAGGATGGCCTGCCTGGCGGTTTCGGGATCGAGGATGGTGCCCGCGCCAAGGACGAACTCCCCGGGCAAGGTCGGCGCGATCTGCTCGATGAGTCGGATGGCGCCCGGAACGGTCATCGTGACTTCGAGGGCGCGCACGCCCCCAGCCGCCAGCGCATCCACGACGGCGCCGAGCTTCGACGCGTCGGTGAGGCGGATGACCGCCACGACGCCGCAGGCTTCGATGGCGCGCGTGGTGTCGGTTCGTGAGGTCATCGGGGCCCTCCCGCGATCGGGGCGAGGAAGTCCTCCCGCGCAGGGCTGAACACATCGACGAGTACGCTGTCCTCGAGGGCCGTGACGCCGTGCGGAACGTCCGGCGCCGCGTAGAAGCTGTCACCCGCCGAGACGACCCGGCGTTCGTCGCCGATGCTGACCTCGAAACGGCCGCTCGCGACGTAGGTGATCTGCCGGTGAGGGTGCGTGTGGACGTACCCGACGGCGCCCGCGGCGAAGTTCACGCGCACCATCATCAGGTGCGGATCGTGAGCGAGGATCTGGCGCGTGACGCCGCGGTCCACCTCGCGCACGGGACAGTCACTGGACGGAACGAACATGGCGCCTCCGTGCTCTACCGGGCCATCCACCCGCCGTCGACGACGAGCACGTGGCCGTTGATGTAGTCTGCCGCCGGCGAACTGAGGAAGACGGCTGCGCCGGCGAGATCCTGCGGCGTGCCCCAGCGGTTCGCCGGAATCCGTTCGAGGATCTGGCGGCTGCGGGTTTCGTCCGCACGCAGCGCCGCCGTGTTGTCGGTGGCCATGTAGCCGGGGGCGATGGCATTGACGTTGATGCCGCGTCCCGCCCACTCGTTGGCCAGGGCCTTGGTGACCTGGGCCACGCCGCCTTTCGCCGCCGCGTACCCCGGCACCAGGATTCCGCCCTGGAAGGCGAGCAGGGACGCGATGTTGACGATCTTGCCCCGCGTGCCGCGCGCCAGCCACCGGCGACCGAATTCGCGCGACAGCCGGAAGACACTCGACAGGTTGATGGCGATCACGAGGTCCCAGTCCTCGTCCGGGTGATCGGCCGCCGGCGCACGCCGGATGATGCCCGCGTTGTTGACGAGGATGTCAACCGGGCCGAGGGCCGCCTCCGCCTCGTCCGCCAGGCGAGCCGGGGTGGCTTTGTCGCCGAGGTCGCCCATTACCGCCGCGGTACGTCGGCCGAGGGCCCGGATCGCGGCCATCGTGTCGTCGACGGGCACGATGCCATGACAGACGACGTCGGCGCCCGCGGCCGCGAGGCCGATCGCCATGCCGGCGCCGAGGCCGACACTCGCCCCGGTGACGAGGGCGGTCTTTCCCGTGAGATCGAACGGACTGGTCTGGCTCATGACTGGTGCCTCCTAGCGGCCCTTGTCGAGTCCCGAAGACGTCTGCGCGAAGTCCGGGTGCACGTTGACGACGCCGAACTTGCGGTCTTCCGTTTCACGATTGGCGGCCATGATCCAGAGGAACCGCACGACGTGGCCGGGCACCGAGACGTTCGGATGGAAGCCGTTGGCCATGATCACGGCGTCGCCGCTGCGCACGACCTCGACGTGCTCGGGTTCGCGCGCGTCGTTGTAGACCATCTGGATGGCGAACGCTTCCTTCGGCATGTCGTAGTACACGTACATCTCTTCAGCGAGATCGGCGTGTTCGTGGGGCGGCCAGCTCGTCCAGTGGCCGGGGTCGGACACGGTGACGCCCGCCATCAGCCGACCGGCTTCGACGTTCTTGCCGAGCAGGATCCGTAGCGTCCGGGAGGTGTTCTCGCCTCCGGCGCGGAAGCAGAGCCCCGGGTTGGCTTCCACCTCGGTCGCCTTCACGTACTGCAGCGGGTAGTGGCGTTCCACCGGCGCGCGAAACTCCGCGATATCGACGGTCGAGTCCGTCGTGACGGTGATGGACGCGTCGCGAGGGATGTAGAGGGCGTCGTGGCGGGTGAGCGCGAACGGCGTGTCGTGGCCGCTGACGCGCACACTGGCCGAGCCGTCGAAGCACACCAGGCCGACTTCTTCCTGTCCGGCCTCGAAGGACACCGACGTCAAGGACGGGCCGAGAATGATACGACCGTAGCTGAGGTGGGTGGTGGCGCTGTTGGCGGGCGTCACCGACAGGTGGCGACCCGGCCTGGCGTCGGTCGCCCGGAAGACGACCTTCTCGCGGGGATAGGCAGTGCGGTTCACAGTTTCCTCCCGATGGCCATGTGGCATGACCACTTGATTCCGTCTTCGACTCGGGGAGCCGTCGCCGAGAGGCGACTTGCCGACCGAATTGTACTTCTTCGGTCCCCGCGGAGGAAGGTCTTTCTCGGTCTCCGCGGGGCAAAGTCGGCAAGTGGCTAGACCTCATCGCTCTACGGAACCGGGGATTGGCGTACCTCCAGACGGACCTCGAAGGGGGCGGTCGTTCCGGCCGGACGTTCGAGCTTCAGGTGGTACCCCCGTTGATCCTCCCGTCCCTTGGTGATGGAGCCGGGTTGACCTGGCGCCACGAGCACGGTGGGTGCGATCGTGGCCGACAGGCCGGCGGGGCCGCGGGGCACGACCGTGAGCGTCGTCCCGCCCGGGCCGCCCAGCCGGAACCCGTCGGCGGTCTGTTCGATCGGTTGGTCGGCGTGGAGGTACCACTGCACCGCCGCGGGCGACGTGGTGGCCACCTCGTCGGAGATCGTGAACGTGCCTGGCGATTCGAACGTGAGACGGCGCACGAAGGACGAGAGGTGCGCCGAGGCCGGGTAGAGCGCGGTGACGTCGGCCTCGAGAGAGGCGCCGCGAGCGGTCCAGGCCGCGCGGGTGATGCGCGCGCGCGACAACGTCGCGTAGTCCGCGCTCCTCCAGACGTCGTGGTCGCCTTCATCGCCCTGGCCGATGCCACCGACGGTGATCGTGTTGTGGTTCCTGGCCAGCGACTGGCCGGCGTAGCCGGTGTCCCCGGTGAGGTACCGGCCACCCGCCCAGATGATGAAACTCCCGCCGTCGGGATGCGCGTGCCCGGACGACAGGCGCCACTCCGGCGCGGCGGTCAGCATCGCGGCGACGCGGTGGCCTTCCGGAGGGCCGGCCTTGAACGCGAAGGCCGTGGCGTCCGCCTCCCAGGAACTGCGCCAGTAGACGACGCCCGAATCGGCGAAGTGGTGGGCGAGCGGGAGACGGCTCATCGGCGCCGGCGCGAGCGTCGCGTCACGCCAGATGAGCGTCCAGTATTCCTCCAGGTTGCTGTGCCCGAATCCGGCGCAGCGTTCCGCGACGGCCTGGGCTTCGGGTGAACGAAGCCGGGCGGCGACGCGGTACAACAGGTTGAAGTTCGACTGCAGCGTTCCGCCCGGGTAGACGCGGCCGTACTCGTCGCCCTTGCCGGCCCGCGTGAGCGCGCCTTCCCAGATGTCTCCGAAATCAAAGACGCGCTGGCCGTCCGGCAGCAGGGAGTGCACCATGTAGGTCGCCCACTGCCGGGCGGGCCCGGTGTCCCAGAGGCTCTCGCCCGTTGAGTGCTCCCACGCGTCGTAGAAATGGACGAGCCACGGGATCGAGAAGATCCAGTACTCCACGCCTTCGTAGTAATACCCGTCGGGGCTGAGCAGCGTGTTGGCGCGGTGGTGATGCGCACGGGCCAGCGCGGCCCACCGCGGCGCCTCCGGCGATTCACCCATCAGGGCCAGGGCCGCCACCGCGAGGCCGGCCGTCGGAATGAAGTTGTGGTTCTGGGTGAAGTTGAACCGCTTGCCGGGTTTGGTGGGCCCGAAGTAGTCGGCCACGAGCGCCGCATGTCGTTCGAGAGACGAGCGGAGGCGGGTCCGTTCGGCTGGTGTCCATTCCGCGTAGAGCAGGTCGTACGCCCAGCCGATCGCGTACAGCAGGTGGCCGGCGGCCAGGTCCACGTTGGGCTTGTTGAACGTGTAGCCCCACGGTTCGTAGTCGGCGGCGGCGAGCGTCCAGGCTTTGGCCGCGGCGAGATAGTCGGGACGCTGTTCGACGGCCCACGCCAGGCTGACACCGGCGATGGCGAACGCGACGTTGTTCTGCGAGCGCCGTTCCTGCGGACCTGGAGGCGGCGGGGGAGCGGCGCCGAGCGCCGGCAGCGACGCGAGTACCTTCCGCCACTGGTCGCGATGTGTCGTGCGGGCGCGTTGGCGCAATCCCTCGAGTTCCGCGGTGGTGACGAACACGCGCGGGTGGACGCCTGCCAGTTCGGGTTTGAGCGCGACGGGATGCGCCGCGAGTTGTGCGAACGAGGGGAGGGCAGGCGCCTGGGCTCGGGCCGCAAGGGTCGGGACGGTCAGGAGCGCGGTGAACGCGATGCCGGCCAGCACGGGGCGGATGGTCATGGGACGGGCCTCTGGAAGAGGGCGGCCGGGGGAGGCCGCAATTTGTTTGCTTGTGAGACAATATGTGTGAACGTGCCTCGTGTCAAGCGGCCGCTCGATGCCCACGATGCGCCGGCCGCAGCCAAAAATCACACGCGAGTCCACCTGGATGACCGTCTTTTGGCCCGAGTCAGGACAAATAGCCGCGCGGCCCGTCGAACCCTTCCGGGCTCCCCGAAAATTCTCTGTGCAATCCGGCCCATTTCCCTCTTGAAAAACGATAGCGTTATCGACTACGGGGGCCGGCCGTTCCGGCCCACGCACCCGGAGGGCGGAAACGTATGCGCGGTGGGCCGGCCAATCACGCCGAATCAGTACGAATCGACGCGGAGCGTGCCGCCCGCCTCGATCAGGCTCGTCCTGCCGCCGACCTCGAGAGCGTCCGGTTGTCGGCCGCGCTGCGAATGGCCCGCATGGGCTGCTGGACGTTCGAGGTGGCCAGCGGCGAGTTCATCTTCGACGACACCTACTTCGCCTTGCATCGCACCACCGCCGACGCCGTCGGCGGCCCCCGCATGAGCGCCGAGCGATTTGCCGGAGAGTTCGTGCACCCGGACGATGCGAGCCTGCCGGCGGACGCGGTGGCCCAGGCGCTGGCCACCACCGACCCCGACTTCGAGTACCGGCGAGAGGCCCGCATCCTCTGCCGCGACGGCGAGGTCCGCGACGTGACCGTGTGGTTCCGGATCGAGAAGGATTCGGCGGGGCGCACCGTGCGTCTGCACGGCGTCAACCAGGACATCACCGAGCGCAAACGGGATGGCGCCGAGCGTGACCGCCTGCAGCAGCAGTTGCTCCAGGCCCAGAAGATGGAGTCGGTCGGGCGCCTGGCCGGCGGCGTCGCGCATGACTTCAACAACATGCTCCAGGCGATTCTCGGCAACGTGGAACTCGCCCTCGAGGAACCCGGCGTCGCCGGCATCCTCCGCGAGCACCTGCTCGAGGTGCAACGTGTCGCGCACCGGTCGGCGGAACTGACCCGGCAACTCCTGGCCTTCGCGCGCCAGCAGACCGTCAGTCCCCGTCCCATCAACCTGAACGACGTGGTGGCCGGCACCCTCAAGATGCTCCGGCGGCTCATCGGCGAGAACATCGACCTGACGTGGACGCCGGGGCTCGCGCTCTGGAGCACGCGTATCGACCCGACGCAGGTCGACCAGATTCTCGCGAACCTGCTGGTGAACGCGCGGGACGCCATCACGGGCACCGGCACGATCGTGCTGACCACGAGCAACGTGTCGCTCGACGAGGCGTACTGCCGCACCCGGCCGTGGGCCTCGCCAGGCAACTACGTGGAATTGTCGGTGACCGACACCGGCGCGGGCATGACTCCCGCGGTGCTCGCCCGGGTGTTCGAGCCGTTCTTCACCACCAAGGAACTCGGCAAGGGGACCGGCCTCGGCCTGGCGACGGTCTACGGCATCGTGAAGCAGAACCGCGGCGTCATCGATGTCGAGAGCACGGAGGGCGCCGGCACGCGAATCACCGTGCACCTGCCGCGTTCGGACGCGGCCGCCCCCATCGTGACCGACGACCGCGAGGGCCCGGGCGAACGGACCGGCGACGAGACCGTGCTCGTCGTCGAGGACGAGTCGTCCATCCTGTCGGTCACGCGCATCGTGCTCGAGCGCCGCGGGTACCGCGTCTTCAGCGTCCGGACACCGGCCGAGGCACTGGAACTGGCCCGGACGATCCCCGAGAACATCGACCTGCTCGTCACCGACCTCGTCATGCCGGAGATGAACGGGAAAGAGCTCGCCGACCTGCTGTGCCGCCTGCGCCCCGGCCTGCAGTCGTTGTTCATGTCCGGCTATTCGCTCAACGCCGGAAGCACCGGGGGCGTTCTCGCCGACGGGGTCCCCTTCATTGCGAAGCCGTTCACCTCGGAGGCACTCTCCGCAAAGGTCCGCGAGGCGCTCGACGGCCGGCGTCGCACCGCCAAGGCTTGACCTCCTGCCGGCCTGGCCCCACACTGGTGCGTCATGTCGGCGCCCGAGTCCCTGACCCGATACGCCTGGCTGTCGATTGCCGCAGCCGTGGCGACGATTGTCCTCAAGTCGACCGCCTACGTGCTGACCGGGTCCGTGGGACTCCTGTCGGATGCGGTGGAATCCCTGGTCAATCTGGTCGGCGCCGTGATGGCGCTCTCGATGCTGACCGTCGCGGCACGCCCTCCGGACGATGACCACGCGTACGGCCATTCGAAGGCCGAGTACTTCTCGAGCGGGGTCGAAGGCGGGCTCATCCTGATTGCGGCGTTGAGCATTGGCGCCGCAGCGGCTCAGCGATTACTGGTTCCGAAGCCCCTCGAGTCCGTCGGTATCGGCATGGCCGTGTCCGTCGGGGCGTCGCTCATCAATCTGGCTGTCGCGATCGTGCTCCGGCGGGTGGCCAGACAACGGGGTTCGATCACCCTGGAGGCCAACGCCCACCACCTGATGACCGACGTGTGGACCTCCGCCGGTGTCCTCGTCGGCGTCGCCGCGGTGGCGGCGACGGGCTGGAACCGGCTCGACCCGATCGTCGCGCTGGCCGTGGCCGCCAACATTGTCTTCACCGGCGTCAGGATTGTGCGGGCGTCGGTCGGCGGCCTGATGGACGAGGCGCTTCCGAGGGAGGATGTCGAGAAGGTCGAAGCCGTGCTCGCGCCGTACCTGAAGGACGGCATCCACTACCACGCGCTTCGGACCCGCCGCGCCGGCGTCATGCGGTTCGTGTCATTGCACGTGCTGGTGCCCGGCGACTGGACCGTGGATCGCGGACACCAGCTGGCCGACACGATCGAGAAGAACGTGCGGGCTGCGCTGCCGGGGACCGCCGTGTCCACCCACCTCGAATCGCTGAACGATCCGGCGTCGTGGGAGGACATCGACTTCCACTGAGGCCCGGTGTGCGGCCCACGGCGCGCAACTCGCGGCCCAATCCCCAATCCCCAATCCCCGTTAGTACGCGCCTACCGTGAGGGGCCTTGGCGTGTCGACGGCGTCGAGAATCGTGACCCGTACGGCGGAGATATCCACCGCGGCGAAGCGGTCGAGCTTGCGGTAGCCCACGGTCGTGCCCTTCGCCAGCGGCTGCCAGCCGGCGGCGGTCCGGCCCTCGACCTGGTAGGCGGCGATCACCTGTCCCTTCGAGATGTCTTCCCGGAGATCCACGATCGAGACGGCGCCCGCGGGAGCGAGGGAGAGTTCGGCAACGGCCGAGCGCGTGCCCGTGGGCGTCCATGCCGGCGGCTTCCCGCCGGTCAGATCGGTGCGGAACATGGCTTGGAGCGCCCCGCGCATCCCGCGCAGCCGTTCGGCGTCGATGTCGTGGATCAGGCCGTCGCGGGTCGGAGGCACGTTCAGCAACAGCTTGGAGTTCCGTCCCACGGACGTGAAGTAGAGGGAGACGAGATCCTCGACGGTCCGCACCTTGGCGTCCTCGGCGGGGTGGTAGAACCAGCCCGGGCGGATCGAGACGTCGGTTTCGCCGGGGCGCCACACACTGCCGGCCGGGTCTCCGCTGCGCAGCATCCGACCGACGGCGTCGCCGGTCGCGCCGGGATAGGGCACCACCGCGGGATCGACCGTCGACCAGTTGGTCTCACCGGCGACGCCGCGTTCGTTCCCGATCCAACGGACGTCGGGGCCGGCATCCGAGAACATCACGGCGTCGGGCTGCAGCGTTCGCACGAGGCCCCATACGCGCGGCCAGTCGTAGTCCTGGCGCCGGCCGTTCGGCCCCTCGCCGTTGGCGCCGTCGAACCACACCTCGTGAATCGCGCCGTATTGCGTGAGCAGTTCCGTGAGCTGGGTGGCGTAGAGGTCGTTGTAGCGTGGTGAATCGCCATACGACGGCTCGTGCCGGTCCCAGGGCGACAGGTAGAGGCCGACGCGAAGACCTTCGGCGCGGCAGGCGTTCACGAACTCCCGGACGACATCGCCCTTGCCGCCGCGCCACGGGCTCGATGCCACCGAGTGCGCCGTCGTCTTCGTGGGCCAGAGGCAGAACCCGTCGTGGTGCTTGGCCGTGAGGATCATCGCCCTGAAGCCGGCGGACTTCGCCACCGACGCCCACTGGGCGGCGTCGAGGCGGGCCGGGTTGAAGATCGCCGGCTCCTCCTTGCCGGTGCCCCATTCGCGGTCGGTGAACGTGTTCACGCCGAAGTGCAGGAACATCGCGAGTTCGTCGCGCTGCCATAACAACTGCGAGGGCGAAGGGACGGGGCGCGGTCCGGCGGCCCGAAGCGGCCATCGCAGGGGCAGTGTCGCGCCGGCGAGGGCGCTGAGGGACGTGGCGACGAAACGGCGGCGGTCCATGGGCTGGGCTCCTTGATCGCAAACGTGCTGGCTGGCATTCTACAAGGGAGGTCGATCGAATACCCGTGTTCTATGCGTTCGTGGAATGGTTGTGCCGCCCCATTGTCTGGTGGTGGGGCCGGATGGAGGTCGAGGGGCTGGAGCTCGTCCCGACCTCGGGTCCGCTGCTCGTCGTGCCCAACCACGACAGCCAGATGGATCCCATTGTCGTGGGCGTCGCGCTGCGGTCGCG